>JAPPGP010000028.1 GCA_028821395.1 Defluviicoccus sp. | reverse complement strand
GCGAGAGGTCCATGCCGGCCTCGGCCGCGAGCTCCCTGATGCGCGCCCACTCGCTCGCCGTGGCCATCACCGCGTGCTGGGTGCGGCGCTCCGCCCGCGCCCGGCTCACGGGGCGGCCTGTATCGGGCTTGTGTCTCCCGGGGAAGGCACGAACATAGCATATAATCCTACATCAATCCTTATAAAGGAAACCCCAACCGTCTCCCAGATAGGTCGCGCCAAGGAACCCACCAAACCCGGGAAACCCTCATCCTTCCCCTCCTCCCGCAAACCAACGACATCCCAAACACCCACGACATACCCAATCACTTCCCCCAACGCAACCGGAACCCCCAACCCTCCCAGAAGTATGACCACCCAAAGAACAACAAACCCCTCGACAACCCTACTAACCCCAAGTAATATAACGACGAAATGGAGAGAGAACGATCCAACTTCCTAACGACCCACCAACCTCCAACGTACAGTTTTTCTACACCCACTGCACCACCGGGGTCGGTCCGCTGTGCTGCCTGGAGGCCATCTCGGGCGGCATGACCATCGTCAACACCGCGCTGCCGCCGCTCGCCGACGGCTCGTCCAACCCGTCCACCTTCGACATGGCGGCAAATGCGAGGGCGCTCGGTCACGATGCCGACCTCGACCTCGAACCGCTCTGGCCGGTCTCGGCGCATTTTGAGACCGTGGCGCGGCGCGAGGGCTTCCCGGTCGGCCGGCCGGTCGCCTTCGATGCCGCCCAGCACCGCCACCAGGTGCCGGGCGGGATGATCTCCAACCTCGCCTTCCAGCTCCGCAAGGTGGGGATGGAGGACCGGCTGGCCGAGGTGCTTGAGGAGACGGTGCGGGTGCGTGCCGAGCTCGGCTACCCGATCATGGTCACGCCGCTCTCGCAATTCGTCGGCAGCCAGGCGGCGATCAACGTGATCGCCGGCGAACGCTACCTCGAGGTCACCGACCAGGCGATCGAGTACGCGCTCGGCCGCTACGGCGAGACCGCGATCCGGGCGATGGACCCCGATATCCGCGCCCGCATCCTGGACCGCAGACGCGCCGACGAGGTCAGGCGCCGCGACGAGCCCACGCTCGACGAGCTCGGCGAGCGCTTCGGCGGGGCTGGCGTTACCGAGGAGGAGATGATGCTGCGCTGGCTGTTCGGCGCCGACGCGGTCGAGGCGCAGCGCCGGGCCGGCCCGCCCACCCCCTACGCGAGCGGCCGGCACCCCGTGGTCGAGCTGGTCGACCGCCTCTGCCGGCGTGACGACAGGGCGCTGATCGCGATTGAGCGGCCCGGCCTCTCGCTCAGGATGGAGCGGCGCTGCGCGAGTTGACATCGCCGCGGCGGTGACGCACCTCTCCCGCCGGAGGTGTCCATGGCAGGCTACGACTACGATCTGTTCGTCATCGGCGCGGGCTCGGGCGGGGTCCGGGCGGCGCGGATGTCGGCTTCCTACGGCGCCCGCGTCGGCATCGCCGAGGAGCGCTTCCTCGGCGGGACCTGCGTCAATGTCGGCTGCATCCCCAAAAAGCTGTTCGCCTACGGCGCGCATTACCGCGAGGACGCCGGCGACGCGGCGGCCTTCGGCTGGAGCTTCGGGGAGCCGGCGCTGCACTGGCCGACCCTGATCGCCAACAAGAACCGGGAGATCGAGCGCCTCAACGGCATCTACCGGCGCATCCTGGAGGCCAATGACGTCCGCATCCACGAGAGCCGCGCGCGCTTCGTCGACGCCCATACGCTCGATGTCGACGGCGAGCTCGTGACCGCGGAGACCGTGCTGATCGCGGTCGGCGGGCGGCCGCAGCGCCCGGCGATCCCGGGCGGCGAGCACGCGATCACCTCGGAGGAGGCGTTCTATCTCGAACAGCGGCCCGACCGGGTGCTGATCGTCGGCGGCGGCTATATCGCGGTCGAGTTCGCCGGCATCTTCAAGGGCTACGGCGCCGAGGTCGTCCAGGCCTATCGCGGCCCGCTGTTCATGCGCGGCTTCGACATGGACATCCGCACCCACCTCGCCGAGGAGATGGCGAAGAAGGGCGTCGACATCCGCTGGCGCACCACGGTGGAGCGCATCGACCCCGTGGACGGCAGGCTCGCCTGCGCGCTGTCCTCGGGCGAGACGGTGACGGTCGACCAGGCGATGTACGCGATCGGCCGGGTGCCCAACGTCGCCGATCTGGGGCTTGAGGCGGTGGGCGTCGAGACGCGGGAGAACGGCGCGATCGGGATCGACGACCGGTTCCGCACCAGCGTCGAGAACATCTACGCGCTCGGCGACGTCACCGACCGGCTGCAGCTCACCCCGGTCGCCATCGCCGAGGCCATGGTGCTGGCCGCCAACCTCTATGACGGCAGGGACTTGGCCATGGACTATGCCGACATCGCGACCGCGGTGTTCTCCAACCCCAATGTCGGCACCGTCGGGCTGACCGAGGAGCAGGCGCGCGAGCGCTACGGCGCGATCGACGTCTACCGCGAGGCGTTCCGCCCCCTCAAGCACACGCTGACGGAGGCCCAGGACCGCACGATGATGAAGCTCGTCGTCGACCGCGGCTCGGATCGGGTGGTCGGCTGCCACATGGTGGGGCCGGACGCCGCCGAGATCACCCAGGGGCTCGGCATCGCGCTCAAATGCGGCGCCACCAAGGCGCAGTTCGATGCCACCGTCGGCATCCACCCGACCGCGGCCGAGGAGTTCGTCACCATGCGCAGCCCGGCCCCCGAGCCCGAGGCGCAGGCGGCGGAATAGACGGGCCGCACCCGGCTCTCCCTGCTTCTACACCGCCACCACCATCCCGTCATCGCCGGCCACCGGATCAAGTCCGGGGGTGATCCGGCCATCCATTTGGCCTCCCGGCCCGCGCAGCCGCCGGCCGGGAGGGGACCGCGCCCGTGGCTGCCCGGAATGTGTCCTCGGTCCGTCATTTGAACGCGCCACGATTTGCTGGCAATTTCGGCGGGACTGGCGTATAGGGCGGCCCTTCCGGAAAACCGGACCGAGACAGGGAGAGAAGCGCGATGAGCGCGGAGTGGACCCCCGGTACCTGGCGGTCGAAGCCGATCCGCCAGGTACCCGACTATCCCGACCAGGCGGCGCTCGCCGAGGCGGAGAACCGGCTGCGCGGATACCCGCCGCTGGTCTTCGCCGGCGAGGCGAGACGCCTCAAGGCGCAGCTCGCCCAGGTGGCGAAGGGCAAGGCCTTCCTGCTGCAGGGCGGCGACTGCGCGGAGAGCTTCGCCGAGTTCCACCCCGACAACATCCGCGACACCTTCCGCGTGATCCTCCAGATGGCGGTGGTGCTGACCTTCGGCGGCGGCTGCCCGGTGATCAAGGTGGGGCGCCTCGCCGGCCAGTTCGCCAAGCCCCGCTCGGCCGATTTCGAGACCGTCGACGGGGTCGAGCTGCCGAGCTATCGCGGCGACATGATCAACGACATGCCGTTCGACGACGGCGCCCGCGCGCCCGACCCGGGGCGCATGGTGCGCGCCTACAACCAGTCGGCGGCGACGCTCAACCTGCTGCGCGCCTTCGCCCAGGGCGGGTATGCGGATCTCCACCAGGTCCACAAGTGGAACCTCGACTTCGTCTCCGCCGGGCCGGAGGCCGCGCGCTACGCCGATCTCGCCGACCGGATCGACGAGACGCTGCGCTTCATGGCAGCCTGCGGGCTGACCTCGGAGACCGTCCCGCAGATCCGCGAGACCGACCTCTACACCTCGCACGAGGCGCTGCTGCTGGGCTACGAGGAGGCGATGACCCGGGTCGATTCGACCACCGGCGACTGGTACGACACCTCGGCCCATCTGCTGTGGATCGGCGACCGCACGCGCCAGCTCGACGGCGCCCATGTCGAGTTCCTGCGCGGCGTCGCCAACCCGGTGGGGCTCAAGCTGGGGCCGAGCTCGGAGACCGACGACCTCCTGCGCCTGATCGACCGGCTCAACCCCGGCGACGTGCCGGGCCGGATCACCCTCTATGCGCGCATGGGGGCGGGCAGGGTCGCCGAGCTGCTGCCGCCGCTGCTGCGCGCCGTGAAGGCGGAGGGGCGAAGCGTGGTCTGGGCCTGCGATCCGATGCACGGCAACACGATCAAGGCGCAGAACGGCTACAAGACGCGGCGCTGCGAGGCGATCCTGTCGGAGGTGCGCGACTTCTTCGACATCCACCGCGCCGAGGGCACGCATGCGGGCGGCATCCATGTCGAGCTGACCGGCCAGAACGTCACCGAATGCATCGGCGGCGCGCGGGCGGTGACCGAGGCCAACCTGGCCGACCGCTACCACACCCATTGCGACCCCAGGCTGAACGCGAGCCAGTCGCTGGAGCTCGCCTTCCAGGTCGCCGAGGCGCTGAAGGCCGAGCGCGACCGGATCAACGGCAGCGCCCGCTCCGCGGCCGAATAGGCCGGACGCCACAGGCCGGCGGAGCCCAGATGACCGACGCCCTCTCCATCGCGCTCGCGCAGCTCAACCCGACCGTCGGCGACGTTCTCGGCAACGCCGCCAGGCTGCGCGACGCCCATGCGGAGGCGGCCAGGCTCGGCGCCGACCTGATGGTCGCCTCGGAGCTCGCGCTCTCGGGCTACCCGCCGGAGGACCTCGTGGTCCGGCCGTCCTTCCAGGAGACCGTGCGCCGCGAGCTCGACGGGCTGGCCGCGGCGACCGCGGAGGGCGGGCCCGGGATCCTGGTCGGTGCGCCCTGGGTCGAGGACGGGATCGTCTACAACGCCGCCGTGCTGCTCGACGGCGGCCGGGTCGCCGACATCCGGCGCAAGTACGATCTGCCGAATTACGGCGTGTTCGACGAGAAACGCGTGTTCTCCGCCGGCCCGCTGCCCGGGCCGGTCAATTTTCGCGGCGTGCGGCTCGGGGTGATGATCTGCGAGGACATGTGGACCGACGAGGTCACCGAATGCCTCGAGGAGTCGGGCGCCGAGATCCTGGTGGTGATCAACGGCTCGCCCTTCGAGGTCGACAAGGCGGATGAGCGCCTCAACCTCGCGGTCGCCCGGGTCACCGAGTCGCGCCTGCCGATCGTCTATGTCAACCAAGTCGGCGGGCAGGACGAGCTGGTGTTCGACGGCAGCTCCTTCGTGCTGGATTCCGGCGCCGCGCTCAGGGGGCAGGCGCCGAGCTGGCGCGAGGACATGCTGGCCACCTCGTGGCGGCGCGAGAACGGCGCCTGGCAGTGCGAGACCGCCGACCGCCACCCGCCGCCGGAAGGGCTCGCGGCGATCTACGAGGCGATGACGCTGGGCCTGCGCGACTACGTGACCAAGAACGGCTTCCCCGGTGTCATCATCGGGCTCTCCGGCGGCATCGATTCCGCGCTCACCGCCGCGGTCGCGGTCGACGCGCTGGGCGCGGCGCGGGTGCGCTGCGTGATGATGCCCTCGCCCTACACCTCGCCCGAGAGCCTGGAGGACGCAGCCCAAGCCGCGCGGCTCTTGGGCATCGCCCTCGACGAGGTCTCTATCGAGCCCGCCATGGAAGCGTTCGACGCCATGCTGCGCCCGCTCTTCGGCAATGCCGGGGCCGACACCACGGAAGAGAACATCCAGGCGCGCTCGCGCGGCATGACCCTGATGGCACTCTCCAACAAGACCGGCAGCATGGTGCTGTCGACCGGCAACAAGTCCGAGATGTCGGTCGGCTACGCGACGCTCTATGGCGACATGTGCGGCGGCTATTCGGTGCTCAAGGACGTGTACAAGACGACCGTGTTCGCGCTGGCGCGCTGGCGCAACGCCAACCTGCCGCCCGGCATGCTTGGCCCCCGGGGCCGGGCGATCCCCGAGCGCATCATCGTCAAGCCGCCCTCGGCCGAGCTCAAGCCCGACCAGCGGGACGAGGACACGCTGCCGCCCTACGAGGTGCTCGACCGCATCCTCGACGGGCTGGTCGAGCGCGACATGGGCGTCGATGCGGTGGTCGCCGAAGGCTTCGACCGGGCGCTGGTGCTCCGGGTGTGGCGCATGCTGCTCGGCGCCGAGTACAAGCGCCGCCAGGCGCCGCCGGGCGTCAAGATCACGCGCCGCGCGTTCGGCCGCGACCGCCGCTACCCGATCGTCAACGCCTTCCGGGGCCGGGACTGAGCCCGGGAAAATGGCGCTCGCCCTCTACGACACGCTGAGCCGCGGCAAGCAGCGCTTCGAGCCCATCGATCCCGGCAAGGTGCGGCTCTATGTCTGCGGGCCCACGGTCTACGACTACGCCCATATCGGCAACGCGCGGCCGGTCGTCGTCTTCGACGTGCTGTACCGCCTGCTGCGCCACCTCTACGGCGAGGGCGCGGTGAGGTATGTGCGCAACATCACCGACGTGGACGACAAGATCATCGAGGCGGCGCGCGCCTCGGGCGAGCCGATCGAGGCTGTCACCGAGCACTATACGAAGGTGTTCCACGACGACATGGCGGCGCTCGGCGCGCTTCCGCCCGATGTCGAGCCCAGGGCGACCGGGCATATCGCCGAGATGATCGCGATGATCGAGCGCCTGATCGAGAAAGGCCACGCCTACGCGGCCGAGGGGCATGTGCTGTTCTCGGTCGCGACGATGCCCGATTACGGCCGGCTCTCGCGCCACGGCCGGGACGAGCTGGTCGCCGGCGCGCGCGTCGAGATCGCGCCCTACAAGCGCGATCCGGCCGATTTCGTGCTGTGGAAGCCCTCGGACGCCGACCAGCCCGGCTGGGCGAGCCCGTGGGGGCGCGGGCGGCCCGGCTGGCACCTCGAATGCTCGGCCATGTCGAAAAAACATCTCGGCGAGACCTTCGACATCCACGGCGGCGGGCAGGATCTGATCTTCCCGCATCACGAGAACGAGATCGCCCAGTCGACCTGCGCGCACGGCAAGCCGTTCGTCGGGCTCTGGATGCACAACGGCTACGTCACCGTCGGCGGCGAAAAGATGTCGAAGTCGCTGGGCAATTTCCACACCGTCCACGATTTGCTGGAACACGCCCCGGGCGAGGCGATCCGGCTCTCGCTGCTCGCGGCCCAGTACCGCCAGCCGCTCGATTTCTCGCTCGACGGGCTGGACCGGGCGCGGGCGGCGCTCGACCGGCTCTACACCGCTCTCTCCGGCGCGCGCGACGTGGCGCCGACCGATGACATCGCCGGGGCCGAGCCGGTCGTCGACGCCCTTTCCGACGACCTCAACACGCCGAAGGCGCTGGCCGAGATGCACGCGCTGGCGGGCACGCTCAACCGGAGCGAGTCCGCAACCGAGCGCGCCCGCGCCAAGGCCGGGCTGCTGTTCGCCGGCGGGCTGATGGGCCTGATCCAGAAGGACCCCGATGTCTGGCGCCGCAATCCTGTGAACTTTCGAGACAGGGTCGAGACCGGCGAGCCTACGATTGTCGAGACTTTGGTCGCCGAGCGGTCCCGGGCACGCTCGGAAAAGAACTTCGCTGAAGCCGACCGCATCCGGGACGAGCTGATGAGCACCCACAACGTCGTCGTCGAGGACCGGCCGGACGGCAGCAGCGAATGGCGGCGGGCATGAGCGAGCGAATCTGGCTCTTCGACTCCACGCTGCGCGACGGGGCGCAGACACAAGGCGTCGATTTCGGGGTCGCCGACAAGGCGGCGGTGGCGCGCGCGCTCGACCGGCTCGGCATTGACTATGTCGAGGGCGGCTGGCCCGGCGCCAACCCGACCGACGATGCGTTCTTCGCCGAGCCGCCGGCGCTCAAGCGGGCCCGTTTCACCGCCTTCGGGATGACGCGCAGGCAGGGGCGGAGCGCGGAGAACGACCCCGGCCTCGCCGCGCTGGTCGACGCAAGGGCGCCGGTCGCCTGCATCGTCGGCAAGACCTGGGACTTCCACGTCGAGACCGCGCTCGCCGTGGAGCTGGACGAGAACGTCGCAATGATCGCCGAGTCCATCGCCCATCTCGCGCGCTCGAAGGACGAGGCGATGTTCGACGCCGAGCATTTCTTCGACGGCTACAAGGCGAATCCCGGCTTCGCGCTCGACTGCGTCAAGGCGGCGCACGAGGCCGGCGCGCGCTGGGTGGTGCTGTGCGACACCAATGGCGGCACGCTGCCGCACGAGGTCGAGCGCATCACCGGCGAGGTCGCGCGGCACATTCCCGGAACCGCGCTCGGCATCCACTGCCACAACGACACCGAGAACGCGGTCGCCAACTCGCTCGCCGCGGTGCGCGCCGGCGCCCGCCAGGTGCAGGGCACGCTGAACGGCCTCGGCGAGCGCTGCGGCAACGCCAATTTGATCTCGCTGATCCCGAGCCTGATGCTCAAGATGGGCTACGAGACCGGCATCGACGAGGCGGGGCTGGCCGAGCTCACGCCCACCTCGCGGCTGCTCGACGAGCGGCTCAACCGGGCACCCGTGCGCAACGCCGCCTATGTCGGCGCCTCCGCCTTCGCCCACAAGGGCGGGCTGCACGTCTCGGCGATCGAGAAGGACCCCCGGACCTACGAGCACATCGACCCCGCTTTGGTCGGCAACGAGCGCCAGATCGTGGTCTCCGACCAGGCCGGACGGTCCAACATCCTCGCCCGGTTCCGCCGGATCGGGCTCGACATCGACCCCGGGAACCCCAGGCTCCCGCGCCTGCTGGAAGAGGTGAAGCGGCGCGAGTTCGAGGGCTACGCCTATGACGGCGCGGGCGCCAGCTTCGAGCTCCTGGCGCGCCGCACCCTGGGCTCGGTGCCCGAGTTCTTCCGCCTGCACAGCTTCCGGGTGTTCGACGAGCGGCGCTGGAACGCGCGCGGCGAGCTGATCACGCTGTCGGAGGCCACCGTCAAGGTGGACATGGGGAACGACCGCCACATGGCGGTGGCCGAGGGCAACGGGCCGGTCAACGCGCTCGACGGGGCGCTGCGCAAGGTGCTGATCCCGTTCTATCCCGGGCTCGGCGCGCTCCGGCTGGTCGACTACAAGGTGCGCATCCTCACCCCCGGCGACGGCACCGCCGCGGTCACCCGGGTGATGATCGAGAGCGGCGACGGCGACGGCGAGAGCTGGAGCGCGGTGGGCGTGTCGACCAACGTGATCGACGCCTCGTTCAACGCGCTCTACGACTCGATCACCTACAAGCTGATGCGCGACGGCGTCGGCCCCGCCTGATGGCGGGCACCGACCGCAGCCGCCGCGCGGTGTCCGCCGCCGACCCGCGGGCTCCGGCGGTCGTCCTGGTCGAGCCGCAGCTCGGCGAGAATATCGGCGCGGCGGCGCGCGCGATGCTCAATTTCGGCCTGACCGACCTGCGCCTGGTGGCGCCGCGCGGCGACTGGCCCAACCAGAAGGCGATCAACACCGCCTCGGGGGCGGAGGCGGTGCTGGACGGGGCGAGGCTGTTCCCGACCGCCGAGGCGGCGATCGGCGACATCCGCCACGTCTTCGCCACCACCGCGCGGGTGCGCGACATGGTGAAGCCGGTGCTGACCCCGCGTGCGGCGGCCCGCCGGCTGCGCGATTGCGCCGCCGCGGGGGAGCGTGCGGCCCTCCTGTTCGGACGCGAGAAGAGCGGGCTCCACAACGACGACGCGGCGCGCGCCGAGGCGCTGGTGATCGTGCCGGCCAACCCGGCCTATTCGTCGATCAACCTCGCCCAGGCGGTGCTGCTGATCGGCTATGAATGGTTCCAGGCCGACCCGGCGCTGGCGGACGGCGCCGACCGGCTCACGCGGAAGGGCGCGCAGGCCGCCACCCAGCGGGAGATCCAGGATTTGTTCGACCATCTCGAAGCCGAGCTCGACGCCTGCGGCTTCCTCTACCCGCCCGACAAGCGGCCCAGGATGGTGCGCAACATCCGCAACATCTTCACCCGCGCCGATCTCACCGACCAGGAGGTGCGGACGCTCCGAGGCATCGTCGCCGGGCTGACTGGCCGGCGCGCGGGCGAGGCCGGGGATGAGTGAGCTCACGCCCGGCATGAGAGTACGCCACCCGGGGCGGCCGGATTGGGGGCCGGGCCAGGTGCAGTCGGTCGACGGCGCGCGCGTCACCGTCAATTTCGAGCACGCCGGCAAGCAGCTCATCAACACCGAGGTGGTCGCGCTGGAGGCGGTCGACGTGGGCTAGCGTTTTGACCGCCGCCCAAAGCCCCACCCCGTCAGGCCTGGACTCGTTCCGGGAGCCTACGGGCGTTGCTGGGAGAGCCGGGCGCGGCCCGCCCCATCGCCATGCCCCCTCCCGTCATGCCCGGACTTGATCCACTGCTGTCCGGTTTATTTTTGTGGACGGGT
>JAPPGP010000068.1 GCA_028821395.1 Defluviicoccus sp. | reverse complement strand
TCACCCACGACCAGGCCGAGGCGATGACCATGGCCGACCGGATCGCGGTGATGAATGCCGGGCGCATCGAGCAGGTCGGCGGGCCGCTCGAAATCTACCGCCGTCCGGCTTCGCATTTCGTCGCGGGCTTCTTCGGCATGCCGACGATGAACTTTCTCGACGGGACCGTCGCCGCGTCCGAAGCCGGCTCGGAGTTCCGCGGCACCGGGCTCGCCGCCGCGCTCGAACCCTCCGCCGCCACCGGGCTTGCCGGGCGCGATGTGGTGCTCGGCGTGCGTTCCGAGCACGTTCTCGTCGGCGACGCCGGCATGCCCGGCGCGATTCCCGCCAAGGTCAGCCTGATCGAGCCCCTGGGCGACGCCACCCTCCTGTTCTTCGAGCATGGCGGGGCGCGGCGCATGGTGGCCAAGGTCGATCCCGACCTGCCGGCCAGGGTCGGCGATGCGATCCATGTCGCGCTCGATACCGCCAACCTGCACTTGTTCGACCGGGCCGGCGGCGCCAGGCTGAACTGACCCCGGCGGGCGGATTCGCGGGTTTTCGTCGAAAACCTGCAACAAATCGCCGCAGCCGCGCATTATCCGCCGGTTCCGACCTTGACCTGCCCCGGGGCCGGCCATATCTATCGCGCGTTCCAAGAAAAGAGCGTGCAACAATGTCGGACCGAGCGAAACTCGTCTCGCTGTTGAAGGCGGGCAAGTCATCCCCATACCGGACCTGCCAGTGGCCATATGGCGAACCCGGCACGAAGGATTTTCATTTCTGCGGCCGCAAGACCTCGCAGGGTTTTTCGTACTGCGCCGCGCATGTGAAGATGGCCTATCGCGAGCCCGAGAGCCGGCGCGACTCCGCGCCGCGCCGGAGCGCGGCCTAGCCGAGACCCAATTCGCGACCGGCTTTCGCGCGGCCGCTCCGCCGGGCGCGGCCGCATCGTGATCGACCGGCCGTCGCCCAATCACGATGGACGGCCGGACGGGGCGCCGACCGACCTCGTGGTGCTGCACTACACCGGCATGGCGAGCGCGGAGGCGGCGCTCGCGCGCTTGTGCGATCCGGCGGCGCGGGTGAGCGCGCATTACCTGATCGGCGAGGACGGGGAGACCTGGCGGCTGGTCGAGGAGGCGCGCCGCGCCTGGCACGCCGGGGTCGCCTGCTGGGCGGGCGCGGCCGACGTCAACGCAAGGTCGGTCGGCATCGAGCTCGCCAATCCGGGGCACGAGCTCGGCTACCGCCCGTTCCCCGAGCCGCAGCTCCAGGCGCTCGAACGGCTGCTCGCGGGGATACTCGAACGCCGGCGCATCGACCCCGCCCGCGTGGTCGGGCATTCCGACGTGGCGCCGCTGCGCAAGCGGGATCCCGGCGAGCTGTTTCCCTGGCGCCGCCTGGCGGCGAAGGGGCTCGCCTGGTGGCCGGCCGAACCGTCCGGAACCGCCGCGCCGGACGAGGCCCGCGCGCGCGCCGCGCTCGGGCGCTTCGGCTACGGTCCGCTCGACGAGCCCGGGGCGTTCGCCGCCGTGCTGACCGCCTTTCAGCGTCGCTTCCGGCCGGACCTCTGCGACGGCAGGCTCGACGGCGAGACGATGGCGTGGATCGCCGCGGTCGAGCGCGGGCCCGATTGACGCCCGGCGGTTGCGGCACCACTTCAGCCGATGTCAGGCGGCCGGATGGCCGCCTCCCGCGATGCGGGGGGAGGAAAGTCCGGGCTCCACGGAAACACGGTGCCGGGTAACGCCCGGCGGGGGCGACCCCAGGGAAAGTGCCACAGAAAGCAGACCGCCGGCCCGCTTCGCCGGCCGGCAAGGGTGAAAGGGTGCGGTAAGAGCGCACCGCGTCCCCGGCAACGGGGACGGCAGGGCAAACCCCACCGGGAGCAAGACCGAGTAGGGGCGGCACGGGGCTCCGGCCCCGGGCGGGTTTCCGCGCCGCCGCCCGGGTAGGTCGCGCGAGGCGCCCGGCGACGGGCGTCCCAGATGAATGGCCATCCCCCGCGCGCGGGGACAGAACCCGGCTTACAGGCCGCCTGACGCTACGCTCTTGGCTTCCCGGGCGGGTTCGGGGCAGCAGCACCGTGTCGAGGAGGAACGGGCCGGGGCTTGCATACCGAAGCGACCGAACGGACTCAAGCCCGGGCGGCAGGCAGTCGGTGGCGTCATTTCCACATTCCCGGACGGTATCTCTTCCTCTCGGCGGGATTTCCATAAAGTGGGACGACTCGGTTGCTTGGCAGCCCGGCTACAGCTGGAGCAAGCGCTGTGCCAAATCCTGTCGAACCCGGCAGACGGCCGAACGCCATCGGTTCGGTGGCCCGGCTTTATGGCGACGTAAGCCGAAGCGCCTTCCGGCACGGCGGGCAAGTCCGATTCGACCGTATCGTTCACGAATGGGTCGACCTCATGGCGATCGCGAGAACCCTACGCAGGGGCGTTGTCGATCACGCCGCGGCAGTTTCCGGCGTTGACGAAGTCACCTCCGACCTCGCCGAGGAGTGGGGAGCCGAGGTTCGTTCGCTCGGCAAGGACGCCGGCATGCTCCGCGCGTTGGTCGATGATTTCCAGGCAGGCTCGATCGAGCTGACCGGTCCCCGGGACCAGGGCGACGCCACCATCCTCTTTCTCTCCGCCCGGTGGATGGAAGAGACCGAGAGCCTCGCCGAGCTGATGGAGGACCACGCCGAGACGCTGGCGCTGGCGGCGCACGAGCCGTTTCGGGAGCTTGTGAAGGCGGAAATCGAGACCGCGCGCCCGGCGTGACCCGCGTCGCGTTCCGGCGGGAACTCTCTCGGCTGAACAGGAAGCAGCGGGGCACGACGGAGGCCGTCGAGGCCATACTCGATGATATCGCGGCCAATGGCTTGCCCTCGACTGCGATGCAGATCCCCGGCCTCGGAGGCAGGCCGGTATTCAAGCTTCGGGTCCGTGTCGGACGCCAAGGAAAGCGGGGCATGCAGATTGATCGTCCACTACGAGGTCGGGACGGTCGAGCCCCTGTTCATTTACGCGAAGAACGACAGAACGAACATCGAGCCGGTCGAGATCGGGGAGGCCCTTCGCGCCGCGGGGCTGATCGGGGAAGCGGAGTCGAGCTGAGCCAGTACCCGGACTTCCCCTGAGTTTTGGACTCCTCGCTCGGTCACTGCTCTATATGGCCTCCAACAGGCCGGCCAGGCAGGAGCGGACCGCGATCGGGACCGGAAGGCCATCGCCAGCACGGCAGCGAGCGTCGCCAGGCCGATTGCCAGGTGAATGCCGACAACCCACTGCAGCGTTCCGATCCGCCCGGCCAGGCCGCCCAGGTCCGTCCGTGTCGCGAGCGCGCCTTGTCCGGTGCGGATCGCCGCCGCCACGGCTTCGGCGTGCGGCCGGTCCATGCCCGCCGCTTCGAGTTCGCGGGCGGCGGCCAAGGTGTCGAAGGCGGCATTCATTTCGCGGCCCCCCGCCTGACGCTGCCTCTTGAGTTGCCCGCGCAGGATCAGGGCAGCAGCACCTTGTCGAGGAAGAACAGCCCGGTGAGGTAGGCGCGGACCGCGATCAGCCCGTTCGCGTTGTCGACCACCTCGGAGGTCACCTGGTCGCGCGCCAGAATCGTCCGCAGCACCGAGATCATGATCGCGGTGTCGGCCTTGAACGAGTCGAGAAAGGCCTCGGCTTCGCCCGCCCGGGGGACCGAGTCGAGCTCTTCCACGATCGCGGCCGCCGCCGCGTCGAACTGGGCGAGGAAAGTCCGGATATGCGCCCCGTCGGGGCCGGCGCCCTCGTCGCTGCGGCCTTGGGCGGCGTAGGCGAGCATGAACTCGTAGGCTTCCTCGATCCGCTCGATTTGCGACCGGATGCTCTCGCTCATGTGCCTCTCCCCGAACCGTCCCGGCCCAGCGCCATCGCCGCCAGCAGCCGCCGGTGCTCGGGCAGGAACGCGAAATAGACGTGCAGGATGAAGAAGAAGATCAGCAGCAGCGATGCCGCGCCGTGGCAGACATAGACCACGCCCCACTGCCCGTCCGAGAGGATCGACGGGTCGCGGCGCCAGAGCGGCGTGTCGATCTTGGCCATCATGATGCAGCCCGAGACCACCAGCACGAGGATCACCGCCGCCACCGACCAGTGGTAGAGCTTCTGATGCACGTCGTATTTCGCCGTGCCGTCCCGCGGCGCCCTCCCCAGCGCCGTCCGCAGGTCTTCGCCGGTCGGCAGCATGGAGCGGACGCCGTGCACCAGGAACGCGCGGTAGAGATGGAACAGGATCGCCGCGGTCAGCAGGACGCCGGAGATCCAGTGGATCGGCACCCAGTCGAAGCGAGCCCCCAGGATCGGCAGGAAGGCGGTTCCCAGCAGGACGATCACCAGCGCCGCCATCGCCCAGTGAAAGGCGCGGTCCGGCCCCTTGTGCCGGACCTCATCGGCCGCGCTTCCCGACATGCCCGCGGAGCGTGCTCAGCTGCGCCGTGCGGCAAGCCGGAGGAGCTGATGCACCGCAATCCAGGCGAAGGCCGCCGCCACCGGGACCCAGAGCAGGTCCCAGGACATACCGAGCAGCATCTCCTGGCCCCAGACGTTCTTCGAGACGCGGAAGACCTCCATGCCCTCAGGCGAGCGACCGGATCGCGCGAGCCGCGAGGTTGCCCATCAGCGGGATCTTGAAGTGGTTGAAGTTGAGCGCCTTGGCGCCGCGCGCGGCCACGCGTTGCGCGAGCTTCTCCAGCTCCGGCCCCGCCTTCTCCCCCTTCATCAGGTCCTCGACCTCGGTCAGGCGCCTGGGCGTGCACTGCACCCCGCCGCAGGCGAGGCGCACGTCCTTCACCATGCCGCCCTCGGTCCGCGCCGCCATGGCGATGTTGACCAGCGCGAAGTCCCAGGTCTCGCGGTCGGCGATCTTCTCGAAGTACGAGCTGGCCCCGGCCCACTTCTTCGGCAGGCGGATCTCGGTCAGGATGTCGCCCGCCTCCAGCACCGTCATCCGCGTGATGTCGACATCCGGGCCGATGAAGAACTTTTCCGCCGGCACGGTGCGGACCTTGCCGCCGCGCGAGATCGCCATCTCGGCCTCCAGCGCGACGAGCGCCGGCGCGGTGTCGGACGGCGTCACCGCGACGCAGCGCACGGCCTCGAACAGCGCGTGCTCCCGGTTCATCGCCGTCGGCGTGTTGGCGTAGCAGGTATTGCCGCCGGCGCGGTAGCAGGGGAAGCCGTCGCGGTAATAGGTGCAGCGCGTGTCCTGCGAGACATTGCCGCCGATGGTGCCCGAGTTGCGGATCTGCGGGCTGGCCACCTTGGCGGCGGCCTGGACAAGCAGGGGGAACGCGTCCCGCAACTGCTTGTTCTCCTCGATCTCGGTCAGCGTGGTCGCCGCACCGATCGCGACGTGATCGCCGCCGTCGCGAACGCCGCGGAGCTCCTTGAGCCCGCTGACGTCGACCACCGCCTTGGGCTGCTTGTGCCGGTCCTTGAACCAGTCGAAGCTGTCCTTGCCGCCGGCGACGATCCAGGCGTCCTTGCCGTGCTCGTCGAGCAGCTTCGCCGCGTCCGCCAGGCTCGCGGGCGTGTAGAGGTCGAATGCATGCATGTAATCGGTCATTGGTCTGCCTCCGTTCCGCCCGTCACTGGTTGTTGACCTGCAACGGCTTGTAGGATTGCGGCTGTTTCGCGACCACGTTCACGATCATGTCCGCGACCACCGGGACCCGGTTGAACATGTGGCCGCCCAGCGCATCGGAAACCGCGCTCAGATAGGCCGACGACGCCGAGCCCTGGACCGGCTCGCCGATCCCCTTGGCGCCGACCGGGTTCTGCTCGTCCACCGCCCCCTCGACGGCGAGCGAGGCGAGCTCGGCCGGCACGTCGAGATAGGTCGGCGGCTTGGCCTGGTAGAAGCCGATCGCGTTGGGCCGGGCATAGGCCGGGTCGTAGATGTAGCGCTCCATCGCCGCGAGCCCGAACCCCATCACCGCGCCGCCGCGGATCTGGGCGTCGAGCCCCTGCGGATGCAGCACCTGGCCGACATCGGCAACGCCCATGAAGTCGAGGATGTCGACCTTGCCGGTCTCGGGGTCGAGCTCGATCACGATGAACGCCGCGGAGAGCGCCGGTACGACCCCCTTCTTGGGCAGCTTGTCCTTGGCGACGCCGATCAGCCCGGTGCCCTTGATCATGCCGACCGCCGCCTTGGTCAGCGGGTTGAGCTTCTCGTCGACCTCGTGGCCGGAATACTTGCCGCCGAGCTCGATCGCCTTCTTGGCCGCGTCGGCGAAGCTGACCGACCCCGAGCCGTTCCTGGCCACCACCCGCTCGTTCTTGAGCTCGTAGTCCTCGGGCTTGCCGCCCAGCATCGCCGCGCCGATCTCGAGCAGCTTCTGCTTGGCGTCCATCGCCCCGGCGTAGTTGGTCCGGGTCATGGTGAACGAGGTGTTGGACCCGAACTGGCCGATATTGAACGGCATCGCCTTAAGGGTTCCGCCGCGCTCGATGACCGTGTTGTTCCAGTCATAGCCCAGCACCTCGGCCGAGACGCGGGAGGTCGCGGCATAGGAATAGGTGCCGAGATTGCCGACGCCGGTGTGGATGTGAAGCTTGCCGTCCGGCGTGATCCGCACCATGCCGTCGAAGCCGTTATAGCCGGCCGCGTGATAGGCCTGGCCGATGCCGACGGAGCGGATCTTGCCGTTGGCCTGCTTGCCGGTCTGCTTGATCTTCTCGGCATAGCCCCACTTGGCGGCCGCCTGCTCCAGCCCCTCCTTGAGGAAGGCGCTGGTGAGCGGCGCCTGCTTGGGGCCGATCTTGCCGTTCGGCCCGCCGCCCGGCGCGTTGACGAGGCGCAGCGCCAGCCGGTCGATGCCGAGCTCGCGCGCGCCCCTGTCCAGAAGCGGCTCCAGGATGTTGGCCGTCTGGTTCTCGCCCGGGCCGCGCTGCGCCCCCTTGGGCGGGGTGTTGGTGAGCACCGGGATGCCATGGAACCGCATGGCTTCCGGCTGCAAGATCACCGACGTGGCCATGCCGAAGTTCTGGAAGTCCCAGAACCCGGCGGTGGAGCCGTTGTCCTGCACGATGTAGCTGTCGACCGCCAGAACGCGGCCGTCGGCGCCGAAGCCGATCTTGACCCAGCCCTGGAACGCCGCCCGCGCCGAGCCGTTGATGAACTCCTCGGCGCGGCTCACCCGCATCAGCACCGGCCGGCCGCCGAGCTTCTTCGACATCAGCGCCGGCAGCGCCATCAGCGGGTAGGAATAGGCCTTGCCGCCGAAGCCGCCGCCGCAGAACTCGCTGACCAGGTTGAGGTCGGTTGGCTTGATGCCGATGTACTTGGCGAGGCTCGGCACCGCGAAGGACGAGGACTGGGTCGAGCCCCAGACATTGCACTTGCCGTTCGCCCAGTAGGCGGCGGCCGAGCGCGGCTCCATCGCATGGTGGGCGTTGGCCGCGCTGACGAAGGACTCCTCGACCACGACCTTGGACTTGGCGAAGCCGGCTTCGAGGTCGCCGAAGCTCCATACCGTCGCCGCCTTGCCCATCGGCAGCTTGTCGTCGCCGGCCTCGGCGAAGTCCTTGCCGGTCCACTTGATCTCCTGCAATTTCACGCCGCGCCGGTTGGCGACGTTGCCGCCGACAAGGGCGTTCGGCCCGTCGGGGCGCAGGCTCTCCAGCGGGTCGGTGACGAAGGGCAGCGGCTCGAGATCCACCTTGACCGCCTGGATGGCGTCCTCCGCCTGCTGCTCCGTCTCCGCCGCG
Organism: Defluviicoccus sp.; assembly: GCA_028821395.1. Classification (GTDB taxonomy): domain Bacteria; phylum Pseudomonadota; class Alphaproteobacteria; order MPNO01; family MPNO01; genus MPNO01. The sequence goes on along the minus strand of JAPPGP010000068.1, from coordinate 2,723 downwards.
ACCGCGAGGATCGGCTGGCCGACGAACACCGGGTAGCTGGTCAGGATCGCGTGACCCGCGTCCTTGGGCTGCTTGATCTCGCTGGGCAGCATGACGCCCACGACGCCGGGCATCTTCTTCGCCGCCTCGACGTCGATCGACTTGATCTTCGCGTGCGGCATCGGCGAGGGGTAGGTCTTGAGGAACACCATGCCGTCGGCACGGAAATCCTCGGAATACTTGGCGGCACCCGTGACCTTGGCATGCAGGTCCGGCGGGGTGAAGTTCTTGCCGAGCAGTGTATAGGCCATGATCTAAGCCCTCCCTGCCGCGCGCATGACGCCGGCGAGGTAGTGTGGATAGGCCCCGCATCGACAGAGATTGCCCGACATCGCGCGGCGCGCCTCGTCGACGGTGGGTTTGGGGTTCTTCTTCAGCAGCCCGACCGCCGCCACCACCTGGCCCGGCGTGCAGAAGCCGCATTGCGGCCCGAGCTCGTCGATGAAGGCCTGCTGCACCGGATGCAGCGTGCCGTCCGGCGCGGCGACGCCTTCGACGGTGACGATCTTCTTGCCGCGCGCCTGGTGGGTCAGCGTCGAACAGGAATAGATCGGGACGTCGTCGGCGAGGACGGTGCAGGCGCCGCACTCGGCGCGGTTGCAGCCGATCTTGGTGCCGGTCAGCCCGAGCCGGTAGCGGATGGTCTGGGCCAGCGTCTCGCTCGGCGGCACGTCGACGCGCCGCGTCTTGCCGTTGACGTTCAGCGAGATCAGCCGTTCGACGCCGCGCACCGCGGCGCGCGCCTCGCGCGGCTGTACGGTGAACATGTAGGCCGAGGCCGAGACCGCGACGCCGGAGCAAACCACGCCGCGCAGGAAGGCGCGGCGGCTGGTCCCGGCCGTCCGCCAATCCGCCTCCGGCGGCTCGGCAAGATTGCCGGCGACTTCGGGGGTTGCCGGAACCCACTCGAAATCGTCCGCCGGGTCGGGCGGAAACTCGAACGCCTCCACGACCGGCGCATCGTCCTGACGGTTCTCGCTCATGACGCCTCCCTCATCGCAGCCCGTTTCCGATCCACCGGGGGATCGGGTATCGCAAGAGCTTACCCCCTTAGCTCGGTCGGGACCAAGGTAGAACTCACAAATTGGGCCGCGAATTCTAGCGGCCCGCCGGGGCGGCGGGCCGCCCATACAATCGCCAACAAAAGAACATAATAAGAACATAGTTTAGACACATGTTTAGGCCATACCGCGTGGGTGGCGGTGCAGGCTGAGTTTCCCCGTCAAAATCAATAGTTAGCGGGGTTTCCTCAGGCCTGAGGACAATCGTGTTTGCTTGAAGATTGTCGTTAATCCCATTGACCCCCATAAAAACCCATGTTAGGACATTTGGTCCCATAACCGCCGGCCGACCGGTGGAGCACATGTGGGGTGCCGTTCGGGATCGGAACGGCGAGAGCGTGGACGGCTTGGGGGAAGAGGCTTGACCGCGTTTCTGTCGACATATGTGAACAAGATCGACCGCAAGAAGCGCGTCTCCGTTCCGGCGCCGTTCCGTTCCGCGCTGTCCGGTTCCAGTTTCGCCGGGCTGATCGTCTATCCCTCGCTGCGCGAAACGGCGATCGAGGCGTTCAGCCGCGACGTGCTCGACCGGCTCAACAGCCGGCGCATGAGCCGCTCGCTGGAGGGCGACGATTTCGAGCAGATCCTGCTCGGCGGCGGCGACGGGCTGATCGACGCGGTGATGGCGATGGTCCACGAGCTGCCCTTCGATCCCGAGGGCCGGATCGTGCTGCCGTCCGCGCTCGCCGCCCATGCGGGGATCACCGACCGGGCCGCCTTCGTCGGGCGCGGCAATCGGTTCCAGATCTGGGCGCCGGACGCATTCCAGGCGCATCAGGACGAGGCGATCGAGGCGCTGCGCCGGCGCGTCGGCAACGGGGACGGCGAGTGACCGCCGGGGCGCACCTTCCGGTCATGCTCGACCGCGTGCTGGCCGCGATCGCGCCGCGCGATGGGGCGATCTATGTCGACGGGACCTTCGGCGCGGGCGGCTACAGCCGCGCGATCCTCGACAGCGCCCGGTGCAGCGTCTGCGGGATCGACCGCGACCCGGCGACGGCGCCTGCCGCCGCCGCCTTCGAGTCGCGCTATGGCGGGCGCTTCCAGTTCGTCGCCGGGCGCTACGGCGACATGGATTCGCTGCTCGCCGCGCGCGGCATTCATGCGGTCGACGGCGTCGCCCTCGATGTCGGCGTGTCCTCGATGCAGCTGGACACCGCCGAGCGCGGCTTCTCGTTCCGCACCGACGGCCCGCTCGACATGCGCATGTCGTCCTGCGGCAGGAGCGCGGCCGAAGTCGTCAACGAGGAGTCCGAGCGCAGCCTTGCCGCTATCATCCGCGACTACGGCGAGGAGCGCCGCGCCAGGCGCGTGGCGCGCGCCATCGTGGAGGCGCGCGGCGAGGCGCCAATCACCCGCACCAGCCGGCTCGCCGCCGTGGTCCGCCAGGCGGTGGGCCAGGGCGCCGGGCGCCACGCGATCGACCCGGCCACGCGGACCTTCCAGGCCATCCGCATCTACGTCAACGACGAGCTCGGCGAGCTGGCGCGCGGGCTGAGCGCGGCCGAGGCGCTGCTCCGCCCCGGCGGGCGGCTCGCGGTGGTCACCTTCCATTCGCTCGAAGACCGCACCGTCAAGCGCTTCCTGGTCGAGCGCTCGGCCGCGCGCCCGCTGCCTTCGCGC
>JAPPGP010000245.1 GCA_028821395.1 Defluviicoccus sp. | reverse complement strand
CGACCAGGTCTCCGGCCCGCCGCGGCGCGCGACCCGCTCCAGCGCGGCCCGGCGCAGCCCGCGGCCCGGCACCAGGAAGGACAGCGCCTCCAGCAAATTGGTCTTGCCCGCGCCGTTCGCGCCGGTCAGCACGACGGGGCGGCGGTCGACGCTCACCCGCGCGGATTCGTAGTTGCGAAAATTCGTCATCGTCAGCCGTCTGACGGCAAGCTTGGGGCGCATCGTCGCTGCCCCCGTGTCGGAAATCTCCTGCCGGTGCCGCGCGCGAAGGGTCAAACGCGCATCGGCATCAGGACGTACAGCGCGCCGGGGTCCGCGTTGTCGCGCACCAAAGTCGGCGAGGTCCCGTCGGAAAGCATGAACCGCGCGCCGTCTTCGCCGATGAGCTGCGCGATGTCGAGCAGATAGCGCGAGTTGAAGCCGATCTCGAGCGGTCCGTCGGCATACTCCACCTCGAGCTGTTCCTCCGCGCTGCCGGCCTCCGGGCTGGATGCCGAGAGCACCAGCGAGCCGTCGTCGAGGCTGAGCTTGATCGCCCGGGTCTTCTCCGTCGCGATGGTCGAGACCAGGTCGACCGCCTTGGCGAAGTTTCTCGGATCGACCTGCAGCGTCTTGTCGTTGGCGAACGGGATCACCCGGTCGTAATCCGGGAAGGTGCCGTCGATCAGCTTCGAGGTCAGCACGGTGGTGGCGATCTCGACGCGGATCTTGGTGTCCGACAGGGCGATCCCGACCTCTTCCTCGCCGGCGTCGTCGATCAGCTTGCGGATCTCGCCCACCGTCTTGCGCGGGACGATGACGCCGGGCATCTCGTCCGCCCCGTCGGGCAGGTTGAGCTCGACCCGCGCCAGGCGGTGGCCGTCGGTGGCGACGATGCGGAGCTTGGGCTCGTCCTCCTCCCTGGCGGGGTGGATGTAGATGCCGTTGAGGTAGTAGCGGGTCTCCTCCGACGACATCGCGAAGCGGGTGCGGTCGATGATCTCGCACAGCGACTTCGCGCCCATGGCGAAGCCGTGCGGCAGCTCGCCCTCGCTCATCGCCGGGAAGTCCTCGCTCGGCAATGTGGCGAGCGAGATCCGCGACCGCCCGCAGCGCACCACGAGCTGGTTCTGCTCGCCGCCGCTGGCGATCTCCAGCTCGGCGCCCTCCGGCAGCTTGCGGACCACGTCGAACAGCGTCTGCGCCGGCACCGTGGTCGCGCCGGGCTGCGCCACCGCGCAGTTCACCCGTTCGACGATGGCGATGTCCATGTCGGTCGCGGTGAGCGACAGCGTCCCGCCATCCGCCTTGAGCAGCACGTTCGACAGGATCGGTATCGTCGTTCGACGCTCGATCACGCCTTGCGCGTGCTGCAGCGACCGCAATAGCGCCGCGCGTTCGATCGTGAGCTTCATCGTCCCCGGAACCCCGTCTGAGGATAATCTCCATCCCGCCGCGCCGCGTCCGACGGCTCCGGCGGGCGCCATTCGACGCGCTCGCGCCGCACCCGGCGAATCGCCGCGCGAAGCGCGATCACTATAGCACAACCCTTTGGCGCGAAGGGAAGAACCGACCGCCCGAAGCGGCGCCGCGCGATCCCGCGCGCGGCCGCTTGCTCAGGCTTCGAGCATCCGCCTCAGGAGCTCGACATCCTCGTCGAAGCTGGCGTCGGACTGGCGCAGCTCCTCGACCTTGCGCACCGCGTGCATGACCGTCGTGTGGTCGCGCCCGCCGAACTTGCGGCCGATCTCGGGCAGGGAGCGCGAGGTGAGCTGCTTGGACAGGTACATCGCCACCTGGCGCGGTCGCGCCACCGCGCGCGAGCGCCGCGCCGAGTGCATGTCGGCGAAGCGGATGTTGAAGTGTTCCGCCACCCGCTTCTGGATCTCCTCGATCGTCACCCGGCGCTCATGCGCGCGCAGCAGGTCCTGCAGCACCTCCTGGCAGGTTTCCAGCGTGATGTCGCGCCCGACCAGCGTCGAATGCGCGACGATGCGGTTGAGCGCGCCTTCCAGCTCGCGCACCGAGGTGGTGATCTTGTGGGCGAGGAACTCGAGCACCCTGGTCGGGATCTCGACGCCGAGATGCTCCGCCTTCGATTGCAGGATGCCGACCCGGAGCTCGCAGGTCGTGGCGTGGATGTCGGCCACCAGGCCCCAGCCGAGGCGCGACCGCAGGCGTTCCTCCATCCCCTCGAGATCGGAGGGAGACTTGTCCGCCGACACCACCACCTGCCGGTTGTTGCCCACCAGGTCGTTGAAAGTATGGAAGAACTCCTCTTGCGTGTTCTCCTTGCCGTTGATGAACTGCACATCGTCGATCATCAGCACGTCGACCGACCGGAACCGCTCCTTGAACGCCATCGTGTCCTGGAAGCGCAGCGCCCGGATGAACTGGTACATGAACTTCTCGGCCGACAGATAGACCACCCGGCGGGTCGAATGGCGGTTCCGGATGTGCCATCCGATCGCGTGCATCAGATGGGTCTTGCCGAGCCCGACCCCGCCATAGAGGAAGAGCGGGTTGTAGGTCGCCGTGGGCGATTCGGCGACACGCCGCGCCGCCGCGTAGGCGAGCTCGTTGGGCTTGCCGACGACGAAATTCTCGAAGCGGAAGCGCGGATCGAGCGGGCCGCCGATCGCTCCCTCGTTGCTCGCCGGCGCGTCCGGTTCGGCGGCGGCGGCGCCGTTGCCGGCCTGGCCGCCGGCCGGCCTGGCCGCCTTCTTGCGGGGCTGCGCCGGCGCCAGCCGCTTGCGTTCGCGTCTGGCGGGTTCGGCCTGGATCTGGACGTCGAGCGTGGTGATCGCCGCGTCCTCGTCGGTCCACAGCTCCAATATGCGCCCGGCGAAGTTCTCGCTGACATAGTCGCGCATGAAACGCGTCGGCGTCGCAATGCGCACCACGTTCCCGTCCACCGCCAGCAGGGTCAGGGGTTTGAGCCAGCTGCGATAGGACGAATCGCCGACCTCGGCGCGCAGCACGCCCCGCACCCGCGCCCATTGCGCGGAAATCCGCGGATCGATCTTGATCTCCGCCGCGGTCACGAGGCGCCGGTCCCCGGACCGGTCCCGCAACCTTCCCGCAGCCCGACTCCGAACGCGTTCGCCGTCTTTCGAAAGCTGGCCATTCCCCGCCCGCATACTGATTTATTCTTGCGGACTACAAATATCCGCGGTCGTGGTGCTAGAATAGGATGGATTTGGGATGATACAGGGCAAGTCCCGAGCGATTATTATTTTGTCGAGGACAACCCCGCGCTGCCCTGTGACAGAACGTTAGCCCGCCCCGACGGAACTTGCAATGCCGTCTTGGCCGGGTCGGCACCGTCTTACAAAAATGCTTTGGCGGCTGTTGCAGCTAAGCCGCAAAACGCGGGGCGTGTCGACGCACGGCCTCCGCCCGGCCGTCTCGACCGAAAACGGCCCGAGAGGCGGGCGCTCCGATCTCGACGTCGGGGGGTGCCGGGCGGCGAGCGGCGACGGATCGCCGCCGGCGGCTAGTCGAGAGCCCTGATGCGGGCGTTCAGCCGCGCGATGGTGCGCGCGGCGGTGTTGCGGTGCAGCACGCCCTTGGTCACGCCGCGCATCAACTCGGGCTGCGCGGCCTTCAGGGCCTCCGCCGCGGCGGTCTTCTCGTTGCCGGCGAGCGCCGCCTCGACCTTCTTCATGTAGGTGCGGATACGGCCGCGCCTCGCGCCGTTGACCGCCGTGCGGCGGGCGTTGCGGCGCGTCCGCTTCTTGGCCGATTTGATGTTCGCCATCGGTGCCGTCCGTCACCAGCTTCGCAAGGGGAGGCGCTTTTAACCCGCCCGCCGTGGCGCGTCAACCGATCCGCCGGGGCCGGCGTCACGGGCTCGCGATAACGGTTTACCCGACCCCGCCGGAGAACGATATTGGGCGCATGACGCTGTTGAAGATCGCCCGCATGGGCCACCCCGTGCTGCTGCAGAGGGCCGAGCCGGTCGCCGATCCGACGTCGCGCGAGATCCGCCGCCTGGTCGCCGACATGGTCGAGACCATGGAGGACGCCCGCGGCGTCGGGCTCGCCGCGCCGCAGGTCCATATCGGCCGGCGCGTCATCGTGTTCAAGGCGCCCGCCGAACGGACCGGGGCGGACGGGGCGCCCGAGGCGGAGGCGCCGCTGACCGCCTTGGTCAACCCGGAATTCGAGCCCGTCGGCGACGACATCGAGCTCGGCTGGGAGGGCTGCCTGTCGATCCCCGGCCTCACCGGCGCGGTGCCCCGCCACGCCCGCATCCGCTATCGCGGCATATCCCCCGACGGGCGGGCGGTCGAGCGCGAGGCAGAGGGCTTCCACGCGCGCGTCGTGCAGCACGAGATCGACCATCTCGACGGCATTCTCTACACCATGCGGATGGACGATCTCGGCATGCTGTGCTTCTCCGACGAGATGCACCATTTCGCCGAGGCGGCGCGCGACCGGGCGAGGGCGGCGGAATGAGCGGCGGCGGCGACGCCGGGCGCGAGGTCCGGGACCTTCTGGTTCTCGCCGCGGTGCGCCATGCCGCGTCCGAGGGCTGGACCGCGGCCGCGATCCGCGCCGGCGCGGGCGAGCTCGGCATCGATGCGGTCGACGCCGAGCGCATCCTGCGTGGCGGCCCGCGCACCCTGTTCCGGGCGCTCAACGACTGGGCGGACGAGCGCATGGCGGCGGCGGTCGGCGGAGCTTCCCGGTCGCGGCTGAGCGAGCGGGTCGAGACCGCCATGCTGGCCCGCTTCGATGCGCTGCTGCCCTGGCGCGAGTCGGTGGCGCGGGGCGTTGCGTTCGCCGCGATGCCGCAGAACACGGGGCTCGGCTTCGCCTGCCATTGCCGCACGGTCGACCGCATGTGGCGCGCTTGCGGCGACCGGTCGCACGATTTCAGCTTCTATACCAAGCGCGCGATCCTGGCCGGCATCCTCGCGGCGACCACGCTGGTGTGGCTGGAGGACCGCTCGGCGGACGGCGCGGCGACGCGCGCGTTCCTGCGGCGCCGGCTCGCCAACGTGGCGCGCATCGGGCGGCTCCGGGGCCGCGCGGAGCGGCTCGCGGACGGCCTGACCGGGCTGGCGCGCCGGCCGTCGGTCTTCCACCGCGGGCGCCGCCCCGCGCTGTAACCGCCGAACGGCGCGTCCGAGCCGGTCCCCCGGGAGATCCCGGCAATCCCTGACCGAGCCCGGACGAACCGCCCCGGGGCGGGGGTGTCGCATGACGGCGACGTCCCCGGGGGACATGGGATTTACCGTTTCGGGTCAAGTTTCGCGCGGAAAATAGGTTAACAATGCTGATCCTTATTTTACGTGAAACATTAGCCGCGGCTCAGCCGCGCTTGAACAGCCCCTCGACGCCCGCGCGGTGGCGCTGCTTCTTGTCGATGTCGGCGCGCACGCGGCGGATCTCGGCCTCCAGCTCGGCGATGTACTCTTCCAGCTCTTCGATCGAGAGCGAGTCGAGCTCGCGCAGCTTGGCGGGCGCCTTTTGCGGCGCCAGATCCTCTTCGTCCACCCTGGCCGTCCCCCCTCATCCGCCTTGCCAGTGTGTCGCCCAGCGGCTAGACAGGCAAGCCGTTCCAACCAGCCGAATTCCAGCGATGGCAGAGGCCGTTCCCGCCTCGATGAAGGCGATCGAGATCACCCAGCCCGGCGGGCCCGAGATGCTCAGCCCGTGCACCCGCGAGGTGCCGACGCCCGGCGCGGGCGAGGTACTGGTCAGGGTCGAGGCGGCGGGGGTCAACTTCCCCGACGTCGCCCAGCGCCGCGGCAGCTACCCGCCGCCGCCCGGGGCGAGCGACCTGCCGGGGCTCGAGCTCGCGGGCGTCGTGGTGGCGCGGGGGAAGGGCGTCGCCGCGCCGGCGCCCGGGGAGGCGGTGTGCGCGCTGGTCTCGGGCGGCGGCTATGCCGAGTACTGCGCGGTGCCGGTGCCGCAATGCCTGCCGATCCCGGACGGGCTCTCCATGGTCGAGGCGGCCGCCCTGCCGGAGACCTTCTTCACCGTCTGGACCAACCTGTTCGACGGCGGGCGGCTGCGGGAAGGCGAGACGGTGCTGATCCACGGCGGCTCGGGCGGCATCGGGACTGCCGCCATCCAGATCGCCCGCGCCTTCGGCGCCCGCGTGTTCGCCACCGCCCGCACGGCCGAGAAATGCGCCTTCTGCGAGCGGCTCGGCGCCGAGCGCGCGATCGCCTACGAGGACGAGGACTTCGTCGCCGTGGTCCGGGAGCTGACGGGCAAGCGCGGGGTCGATCTGATCCTCGACATGGTGGGCGGCGAGTATCTCGCGCGCAATCTCCGGGCGCTCGCGGTCGAGGGGCGGCTGGTGCAGATCGCGGTGATGGCGGGCGCCGAGGCGACGGTCCCGCTCGGCCTCCTGATGGTCAAGCGGCTGACCCTCACCGGGTCTACGCTCCGGCCCCGCAGCGTCGCCCAGAAGGGCGCCATCGCGGACGCGCTGAAGGAGCGGGTCTGGCCGCTGCTCGCCGACGGGCGGCTGCGCCCGATCGTGCATGCGACCTTCGGACTGGAACAGGCCGCCGAGGCGCACGCGCTGATGGAATCGAGCGCGCATATCGGTAAGATCGTGCTCACCAATTGACCGCGCCCACGCCACGCCGGGCGCGATGAAAGAAAGCGCATGAACCAGCCCCTGATGCCCAAGGCCACCGCGGTGTGGCTGATCGAGAACACCGCGCTCACCTTCGACCAGATCGCCGCGTTCTGCGGCCTGCACGAGCTCGAGGTCCAAAGCATCGCCGACGAGGAGGTGGCGATCGGCATCATCGGCTTCGACCCGATCGCCAACGGCCAGCTCACCCGCGAGGAGATCGAGCGCTGCAACGCCGATCCGGGCGCAAGGCTGGAGATGGCGACACAGGACATCCCGCGCCCCTCGCCGCGCACCAAGGGACCGCGCTACACCCCGGTCGCGCGCCGCCAGGACAAGCCGGACGCCATCGCCTGGCTGGTGCGCCACTGCCCGGCGCTCACCGACGGCCAGATCTCCAAGCTGATCGGCACCACCAAGCCGACCATCGTGGCGATCCGCGAGCGCACCCACTGGAACATGGCCAATATCAAGCCGCGCGAGCCGGTCGGGCTCGGTCTGTGCTCGCGCGCCGACCTCGACGCGGCGCTGGAGAAGGCGGGCTACGTCCCCGAGCCGCCGCTGGAGGACAGCGACGCCTTCCCGGTCGAGCAGCTCGCGCGCACCGAGCCGGACCCGCCGCCCGACCCCGATCGTCAGCTCGGATAGCCGGCGTCGTCGAGCGAGGCGGCGATCTCGTCGAGCGCCGCCGGGTCCTCGATGGTCGCCGGCATGGTCCACGCCTCGCCGTCGGCGATCCTGCGCATCGTGCCGCGCAGGATCTTGCCCGAGCGGGTCTTGGGCAGGCGGGCCACCACCGAGGCCGCCTTGAAGGCCGCCACCGGGCCGATCCGCCCGCGCACCATGCCGACCACCTCGCCGACGATGTCGCCCGAGTCCCGCTCCACCCCGTCCTTGAGCACCAGGAAGCCGAACGGGATCTGGCCCTTGAGCGCGTCGGCGACGCCGATCACCGCGCATTCCGCCACGTCGGGATGCTCGGCGAGCACCTCCTCCATCGCGCCGGTCGACAGGCGGTGGCCGGCGACGTTGATGATGTCGTCGGTCCGGGCCATCACGAACACGTAGCCGTCCTCGTCGATATAGCCGGCATCGGCGGTCGCGTAGTGGCCGGGGAACTCGCTCAGATAGGCCTCGCGGAAGCGTTCGTCCGCGTTCCACAGGGTGGGCGCGCAGCCGGGCGGCATGGGGAGCCTGGCGACCAGCGCGCCGATCTCGCTCGGCCCGCGTTCCTTGCCCGCCTCGTCGAGCACCCTGAGATCCCAGCCCGGCACGGCGCGTGTCGGCGAGCCGTGCTTGACCGGCGCGCGGCCGAGCCCGACGCAGTTGGCGGCGATCGCCCAGCCGGTCTCGGTCTGCCACCAGTGGTCGATCACCGGCACGCCGAGATGGGTCTCGGCCCATTTGACGGTATCGGGATCGGCCCGCTCGCCGGCGAGGAACAGGGTCTCGAAGCCGGACAGGTCGTAGCTCGCCCTGAGCGCGCAGTCGGGGTCTTCCTTCTTGATCGCGCGGAACGCGGTCGGCGCGGTGAACAGCGCCTTGACGCCGTGCTCGGCGATCACCCGCCAGTAGACCCCGGCATCGGGCGTGCCGATCGGCTTGCCCTCGAACAGGATGCCGGTCGAGCCGTTCAAGAGCGGCGCATACACGATATAGGAGTGGCCCACCACCCATCCCACGTCGGAGGCGGCCCAGAACGTCTCGCCCGGCTCGATGTCGTAGATGTTGGGCATCGACCATCTCAGCGCCACCGCATGGCCGCCATTGTCGCGCACGATCCCCTTGGGCTGGCCGGTGGTGCCGGAGGTGTAGAGGATGTAGAGCGGATCGGTGGCGGCGACCGGGACGCAGTCGGCCGGCGACGCGCCGGCGACGGCGTCGTTCCAGTCGACGTCGCGCCCGGGGATCAGCTCCGCCGGGCCCGCCTCGCGCTGCAACACGATGCAGACATCCGGCTTGTGCCGGGCGATCTCGATCGCCCGGTCGAGCAGCGGCTTGTAGGCGACGATCCGCCCGGGCTCGATGCCGCAGGAGCCGGCGACGATGGCCTTGGGGGTGGAGTCGTCGATCCTGACGGCCAGCTCGTTGGCCGCGAAGCCGCCGAACACCACCGAGTGGACCGCGCCGATCCGCGCGCAGGCGAGCATGGCGATCGCCGCCTCGGGCACCATCGGCATGTAGATCACCACCCGGTCGCCATGGCCGATGCCGCGGGAAGCGAGCGCGCCGGCGAACTGCGCCACGCGGTCGCGCAGCCCGGCATAGGTGAAGAGCTGCTTGGTGCCGGTGATCGGGCTGTCGTAGATCAGCGCCACCCGGTCGCCGTTGCCGGCCTCCACATGGCGGTCGAGCGCGTTGTGGCAGGTGTTGAGCTCGCCGCCCGGGAACCAGCGCGAGGCCGGCATTGCGCGGTCGTCGAGCACGCGGTCCCACGGGCGGTGCCAGTCGATGGCGTCGGCGGCCTCGGCCCAGAAGCCCGCGGGATCGTCGATGGATTGGCGGTAGGCTCGGTCGTAGCGCTCGCTCACGGCACTTCCTCCTTACTCGGGGTGACGGCCGCGCAACCGTTCTCCGCGAAATCTACCCGGTCGGCACCGTCAGCTTGGCGAGTTCGTCCTTGATCCTGAGTTTGCGTTTCTTGAGATCCGCGATCGTCGCGGCGTCGGGCAGCGGCCGCGCGTTTTCCTGGGTCAGCGCCTCCTCGAGCTCGGCGTGGCGAGCCTTCAAGGAGGCGACCTGCTCTTCGACAGTCATCGCCTGTCCTCCTGTTCCGGTCGGCGGGCTGGAATCAGGATACCGCGACCGGCGGTGGATGCAATCGCAACTCCGGCGCCGCGCGGGAAATCAGCCCGCCAGCCGGGAGTGCGCCGCCCGGGCCACGGCCTTGCCGCGGAGCCCGGCGAAGGCGGGGCCGAGCACGGTCGCCGTCTCCGTCGCGTCGGCCTCGTCGGGGGCGATCCCGGCGGCGGCGAAGTAGGCGCCGACATTGTCGATCGCATCGGCCAGGCGGCGCGCCGCGTCCAGCCCTTCGTCGGGCTCGCGGGCGAGCGATTCCGCCAGCATAAGCTGCTCGACATGCTCCAGATCCACCTCGATCTTGGCGATTCGCCGGCGCAGGGGCTCGCTGAGCGCGAGCGGCGCGGCGCCGAGCCCGCCCTTCAGCCTCTGGCGAACGGCGCGCACGCCGCGCACGATGTCGCGGTGCCAGTCCCCGACGGTTTCGCAGACCAGGGCGATCTCGCTTCCGTCGAGCGCGCCGCGGCCGCTCGCCCCGAGCCAGCAGCAATAGAGCATCACGTTCACGTCGATTTGATGACGCTCCTGGAGCGCCAGGCAGGCCTCGGGCACGCCGTCGCTGCCATAGACGCGGAGCGAGAAGTCCCAGAACGGGTGATCGGGAAAGTCGGCCGCCACTTTTCTGCCTCCTTGCGGGCATCCCTGTCCAGCCAGTGATAACGGTTCGGATCGGCTTCTGCTATCCTGCTCGCGGACTGTCCGGACTGTTGTCGGTGCCATGGGAGACCAGGACATCCTGCGGCGGCGCCTCGCCGACCTCGAGACCGAGCATCGCGACCTCGACGATGTGATCGCCCGCATCATGGATGCCGTGACCTACGACCAGCTGCAGGTGCAGCGCCTGAAGAAGCGCAAGCTCCGGCTGAAGGACGAGATCGCGCGCATCCGCGCCCTTCTCGTGCCCGACATCATCGCCTGAAGCGCCGCGAAAGGGAGGCGTCGATCTTGCCCGCAGAGAGCGAACGGGACGGCACGCCCCGGGTCGGCGTGATCATGGGCAGCCGCTCGGACTGGCCGACCCTGCGCCATGCGGCGGAGGTGCTGGAGGAGCTCGGGGTCGCGGTCGAGACCCGCGTGGTCTCCGCCCACCGCACGCCGGACCGGCTCTACGCCTATGCGCGGGAGGCGCGCGGCCGCGGCATCAGGGTGATCGTCGCGGGCGCCGGCGGGGCGGCTCATCTACCGGGCATGGTGGCGTCGATGACCGCGCTCCCGGTGTTCGGCGTGCCGGTCCGCTCGGAGGCGCTGTCGGGTCTCGACAGCCTGCTCTCGA
>JAPPGP010000182.1 GCA_028821395.1 Defluviicoccus sp. | reverse complement strand
CGTCATGCGCGGACTTGATCCGCGCACCCATGGCCGGACTTGTTCCGGCCAACCACTGGCGCCGCCGGCACAACGCCCCGTCGGGAGGGGCGGCGGCGCCAGTGGCTGCGCGGATCAAGTCCGCGCATGGGTGGCCGGATCAAGTCCGGCCATGACGGGTGGTTGATTGGGAGGCGATGGGGGCGATGGGAGCATTGGGAGCGTGGGAGCATTGGGGGCATTGGGGGCGCGTGGCCCGCTCGACCGTCGCCGCGCTACCGCCCCGCTACTCCCACCGACACCCCCTACTCCCGCGGCGGCAGCAGCTCGGGATGCAGCACCGTGAAGATCGAAACGAAGCTGCCGGCGATGCCGCCGGCCTCGGCGAAATCGGCCCGCGCCTGGCCGGCGGCGAGGCGGGGGGCGCCGTCGCCGGCGGGGCGGCTGGAGAACCGGCCGGACCACGACCCGCCGGCCCGCACGATCTCGCGTTCGGGATGGGTCACGGCGGCCGCGGCGCCCTCGAACCCGCCGGAGCGGCCGATGGCGGTGGGCGCGAAGCGGATCTCGTAGCCGGCGGGGTCGTGCCCGGCCCCGGCCTCGCCGCGGCGCCAGCCGAGCACCAGATAGAGATGCTCGCGCTCGAGCGCGATGTCGCCGATACACCCGATGCAGCCGGCGACGGTGTTTTGCGCGAAATCGGCCTCGAGCGTCATCGCGGCGGTGAACTCCTCGGCCGCCGGCTCGGCGCCGGGGGCGGCGTAGCGGTAGACCCCGCCGGCGCTCCCGGCATAGCGCGCCGTGCCGGCGAGCGGCAGCGCGGGCCGCGCGCCGGGGTCGAGCTCGGGGCCGTCGACGAAGGGGACGACGGTCGCGTCCGCCGCGTCCAGGCGGCGCGTGGTGCGGGCGCCGTCGAAGCGCATCCAGAACCCGGCCGACAGGTAGTCGGTGGGCTCGTCGTTGTCCCAGCTCACCAGCGCGTAGGCCAGCGAGACCCCGTCGCGGTCGGTCTTGCCCATGGTCCAGCGCCGTCCCGAGTGGCCCGGCATGAAGGGGAACCAGGACCACGAGTACCACTCGTCGCGCAAGCTGGAGAAGGTCTCGGCGCCGCCGTCCGCGCGCGGGACGGAGACGCGCAGCACCTCGCCGTCGAACGCGGTGGGGCGGGTCGAGCGCGGCTCCTCCCCGCCGCCTGCACAGCCGGCCAGCGCGAGCGCGAGGACCGGCGCGGCGAGGCGGGCGAGCGCGTTCACGGCCGCAGCTCCATCGTCATGGCCACACCCCCAACCTCGTCATGCGCGGACTCGATCCGCGCACCCATGGCCGGGCTTGTCCCGGCCACCCACTGGCGCCCCCACGGGACGAAAACGCCCCCACCTTCGCCATGCCCGGCCCCCGGATCAAGTCCGGGGGCGATCCGCCACCCATCGCCGCCCCCACGGGACGCGCTCTTGTCCCCAGGGGACCGAATCGCCCCCTCAAAATAGGTCAACAATGCTGCCAATTGTTTCACGTGAAACATTAGGCGCTCAGGGGAGCCGGACCTGGACCTTCGACGACTTGCCGCCGTCGGCCAGGAAGCGCCGGAGGGCTTCGTGGAAATAGGGGTGGGCGACGGACTGCATCACGTTCCCGATCTCGTACTCGGTGGCCTCCTCGACCGGGCGCCGCCAGCCGGCATGGAACCCCTCCTTGGCCATCGCCTGGAGGTGGGTCGGCGCGGCGGCGAGGTCGCCGGCGATCTCGTCCACCCGGGCGGCGAACTCGGCCTCGGGATAGACCCGGTTGGCGATGCCCCAGTCCAGCGCCTCTTCGGCATCGAGCGTGCGGTTGGTGATCATCATCTCCTGCGCCCGCCTGAAGCCGACGATCTTGGCGAGCGAGTACGACGTGGTGGCGTCGTTGGCAAGGCCGATCGTGTGCCAGGCGCAGAGGAAGCGGGCGCGGTCCGAGCACACCACGAGGTCGGAACACAGCGCCATGCCGAGCCCCGAGCCCGCCGCCGCCCCGTCGACCGCGGCCAGCACCGGCTTGCCGATCCTGACGATCCGGTGCAGCACCAGGTGCCACCACATGGCGAGCTCGCGGAAATGCGCCGCCACCGCCTCGATGCCGCCTTCGAGCGGCGGGATCTCCTTGAGGTTGAAGCCGGCGCAGAACGCGCCCCCCTCGCCCTCCAGCACCACCGCGCCGATCTCGGGGTCGGCCTCGCATTCGTTGAGCGCGTCGAGCAGCTCGCGCACCCCCGCCCCGGTCAGCGCGTTGGCCGCCTCGGGCATGGCGAAGACGATGCGTCCGGCGCCGCCCCGCCGCTCCAGCCGGACCCGGCTCACAGCCGGCGCTCCAGGAAGGCGAGGAAGGCCGCCGCCAGCTCGCCCTCGCGGGCGTCCCAGTGCTCCAGCGGGTACATGTCGACGTCCTGTTGCACGTGAAACAATTCGAACAGCTCGGCGTCGGGAAGCAGGCGCTGCGCCCGGCGGCCGGTCTCGATCCCGTGGATCCGGTCGCAGCCCGGCACCACGATGGCCGGCACGGCGATGCGCGCGAGGTCGGCCTCGCCGGCGCCGATCACCGGCAGCTCCGCCCCGTCGAGGAAGTAGGTCCGCCAGCGCGCCATCGCGGCGGTGAAGTCGTCCACCGCCATGGACAGCAGGCGGTCGCGGTTCCCGGGGTTGGCCGCGATCAGCTCGGAGAAATGCTCGGTCTCCGCCACCGCCTCCATGCCGCCCGCCTCGGCCGCCTCGATGAACTGGGTGTAGTAGCTGTAGGCCAGATGCGCCGCCGCGAATTCGCCGCCGGTGACCCGCCAGAGCAGCAGGGCGCGGGCGGCGCCCGGGTGGCGCAGGCAGAAGGTGAGCGCGGTCCGGCAGCCGGAGGACGAGCCGCCGACGATGGCGGGCAGCGCGCCGAGACGGGACAGCAGCGCGTGCAGATCGTCGGCCCAGTGCTCGTACTCCGAGGCCTCGCCGCCGATGGCGACGGAGGACGCGCCGCAGTTGCGCCGGTCGTGGATCACCACCCGGTAGCCGGCCGCCGCCATCCGCCCGGCGAGCGAGCGCACGATCTCCATCGACCGCCGCCCGCCCGGCATCAGCGCCGCCCACGGGCCTTCGTCTCCGACGATCTCGTAGTTGAGCTCGACCCCCCGGACCGTCGCGCGCGTCATCGGGCGAGCTCCGCCACCAGCCGTCGGGCCAGCGCGCCGACCACCCGGCGGCGGTACCAGGGCTGGACGGTGGTGGTATGCATCGGCTTGGCCTGCGACCGGACGACGTCGCGTAAGCCGTCGAGCGCCTCCCCGTCGAGGGCCAGCCCCAAAAATTTATCGCACCCGCGCAGCCGGTGCGGGTACGGGTTGACCGCCGTCAGCGCGATCTCCAGCGCCGCGACGGTCCCGCCTTCCATCCGGAGCGACGCGGCCACGCCCGCCAGCGGGAAGTCGATCGAGCCCCTGATCCGCGCCTTGCGGTAGCCCGAGGCGAGCCCGGCACTCGCCGCCGGCAGATGCAGCGCCACCACCAGCTCGCCGTCCGCGAGCGCCAGATGGTCCATCCCGTCATTGCGGTAGAGCGCGTCCAGCGCCACCCGCCGCCTGCCCGCCGCCCCCGCGACGGTAACCTCGGCGCCATGCACCAGCGCCGCCGGCGCGAGGTCGCCCGAGAACGCGGCGAAGCAGCGCTTTCCGCCCGGCGCGACGTGGCAGATTTCGCCCCGGTGCTTCAGGCAGTACGCGTTCGACTTCCGCCACCATTCGCTCTGGTTGTAGTAGAGGCAGCGCGTATCCAGGCAGAGATTGCCGCCCACCGTGCCGTAGTTGCGATGCGTCGGCCCGGCCACCTCGCTTGCCGCCTCGGCCACGGCCCGGTAGTCCTTCTTCACGATTTCGTGAGCGGCCACCTCGGCGAGCGGCACCGCCGCCCCGATGTCGACCCCCTCCGGCCCCGCCGAGATCGCCGTCAGCTCGGCGATCCCCGTCAGATCGACCAGCGCGGACGGCCGCTCGATGCCGCGGCGGATATTGACCACCATGTCGGTCCCCCCGGCGAGGTATCTTGCGCCGTCCTCGCCGCGCAGCCGAACCGCCTCCTCGACCGTATCGGGCCGCGCCAGGGTGAGCTCGGGCATCAGCTCCATCAGACCGCCTCCCCCCGCGCGCGCACCCGTTGCTCGGTCTCGCGCTTCTCCAGGAGCCCCATCAGCCGGTCCGGGGTGAGCGGCAGCTCCCTCGCCCGCACGCCCACCGCGTCGGCCACCGCGCTGGTGAGCGCCGGCAGGAAGTTGGCGAGCGAGGTCTCGCCCGCCTCCTTGGCGCCGAACGGGCCGTTGGGGTCGGCGGCCTCGACGATATGGGTCTCGATCGGCGGCGACTCGACGATGGTCGGCACCCGGTAGTCCAGCATGTTGCCGGCGATCCCGAGCCCGTCATGGTAGCGGGTCTCCTCGCTCAAGGCCTGGCCCATCCCCATCCACACCGAGCCCTCGATCTGGCCCTCGACCGAGAGCGGGTTGAGCGCGCGCCCGCAATCATGCGCCACCCACACCTTGTCGACCCGGATCTCGCAGGTCTCGGGGTCGACCGCGACCTCGCAGACCAGCGCCGAGTAGGCGAACGCCATGCTGCCGCCGATGGCCGCGCCCCGGTACTTCCGCCCGCCCCAGCTCTCGGGGATGGTGTCGAAGACGCCCTTGACCGCCAGCGTGCCCTCGCCTTCGAGGGCGGCCATCACGACCTCCTTCCAGGTCAGCCCCTCGTCCTGCGTCCCGGCGCGGTAGGTATCGCCCAGGCACTCGACGTCCTCCGGGCGGACCTCGAGCTTCCTGGCCGCCGCCTGGACGAGCAGCGCCTTCAGGTTCTCGGCCGCGTCGATGGCCGCGTTCCCCACCATGTAGGTGACGCGGGACGAGTACGACCCGTTGTCCTTGGGGGTGATCGCGCTGTCCGAGGCGACCACGTTGATGCGGCTCACATCGATCCCCAGCACCTCGGCCACGCATTGCGCGAGCACCGTCGACGAGCCCTGGCCGATCTCGGCGGCACCCGTCAAGAGCGTCACCGAGGCGTCCCAGTCGACGCGGAGATGGATGGTCGCGTGCGGCTCGCCGGTCCAGTGCTTGGGCTTCGACGCGCCCGAGATGTAGTGCGAGCACGCCATGCCGAGCCCGCGCCCCGGCCCGAGCCTGCCCTTGCGCTGCTTCCAGCCGGACGCCCGCTCGACGATGTCGAGGCATTCCGGCAGGCCGTAGGAGTTCACCATCAAATCGTTGGCGGTAAACGTCGGCGCCGTCAGCAAATTGGCGCGCCGCACCGCGAACGGGTCGAGCCCGAGCTCGTCCGCCATGGCGTCCATCAGGCTCTCGAAGGCGAAGCGGATGTTGACCGTGCCGTGGCCGCGGAAGGCGCCCGGCGGCGGCATGTTGGTCAGCACCCTGAAACCCTTGTACTTCACGTTCGCGAGGTCGTAGATCGCGAACAGCATCGAGCCGTTGTATAGGATGGTGACGATGCCGTAGCCCGAGTAGCCGCCGGCGCGGTGCACCGACTCGCACTCGACGGCGGTGATCCGGCCTTCGCGCGTCATGCCGAGCTTCAGCTTCACCGCGGTCTCCTGGCGCCCGCGATGGGTGATGAAGGTCTCCTCGCGGCTGAGGACGAGGCGCACCGTGCCGCGCGCCTTGCGCGCCAGCAGCGCCGCCACCAGCTCGACATGCAGCGCCTCGGTGCGGCAGCCGAACCCGCCGCCGACATGCGGCTTGATCACGCGGATGTCGGACTGCTCCATGCCCAGCGTGCGCGCCAGCATGAGATGGACGTAGTAGGGCACCTGGGTCGAGGCCCGCACCAGGATTTTTCCCCGCTCGGCGTCGTACTCGGCCTGGGCGGCGTGCGGCTCGCTCTGCACCTGGCAGACCTCGGCGAGCTGGTAGGTCTCCTCGCGCACCAGCGCGGCTTCGGCGAAGCCGGCCCCGGTGTCGCCGATCTCGAAATCGACCTCGCGCTCGATATTGCCGGGCCGCTCCTCGTGGAGCTGCACGGCATCCGCGTCGCGCGCCTCGTCGGCGGTGAAGTAGGCCGGCAATTCCTCGTACTCGATTTCGATCGCATCGAGCGCCTGCTGCGCCGTCGCGATGTCGTCGGCGGCCACCGCCGCCACCGCCTCGCCGCGGTAGCGCACCCGGTCGCGGGCGAGCGCGTACTCGTTCATCGCGATCGGCAGCACGCCGAACGTGTCGGCGCAGTCGGCGCCGGTGACCACGGCATGGACGCCGGGCAGCGCCTCCGCCGCGGAGGTGTCGATGCGCGCGATGCGGGCATGCGCGACCGGGCTTCTGAGGATGCGCCCCACGAGCTCGGCGGGGGCGATGAAGTCGGCGGTATAGAGCGCCTTCCCCGAGACCTTCTCCGGCCCGTCGACCAGCGGCATCGGCACCCCGATCGAGTGCACCGGGGCCGGGGTGGTCGTTGCTGCGTCGGTCATGCGAGCGCCCTCCGTCGTCCCGCCTGCGTCCTCCTCATCGCGCCTCTCCCTCTCTCGATACGCCTTTCATTCCCTCGTCGTGCTCGCCACTTCGTGATGCTCGCCCGCAATCTTCATGCTCCCCCACTCGCCATGCCCCCCCATTCGTCATGCCCCCCCATTCGTCATGCGCGGACTTGATCCGCGCACCCATGGCCGGACTTGTTCCGGCCAACCATGCGGCATTTCCACTCGCACAACGCCCCGTAGGGAGGGGCGGCGCCAGTGGTTGCCCGGATCGAGTCCGGGCATGGGTGGCCGGATCAAGTCCGGCCATGACGGGGTGGGGGGTGCCATGGCGATAGGAGGGCCCGCCGCGCACCCATGGCTGGCCCCCGGATCGAGTCCGGGGGTGATCCGGCCAACCATGCGGACGCCACGCACCCGCCACCGCCCCGCTCACGCCGCCTGCCCCCTCCCGGCGATCTCGTCGGCCGCGGCGCGCACCGCGTCTATGATCTTCACATACCCCGTGCAGCGGCAGATATTGGCCGCCATGCCGTCGCGTATCTGTGCCTCGTCGGGGTCGGGCGCGGCCCGCAGCAGCCCCTCCGCCGCCATGATCATGCCGGGCGTGCAGAACCCGCACTGGGCGCCCAGCTTCTCGTTGAACCCGCGCTGGATCGCCGACAGCCGGCCCGAGGATTCGAGCGATTCGACGGTCTCGACCCGCGCGCCTGCGCAGCCGGCCGCCAGCGTCAGGCAGGAATGCCGCGGCCTTCCGTCGACCAGCACCGTGCACGCCCCGCACTCGCCGCCGTCGCAGCCGATCTTGGTCCCGGTCAGCCCGGCGGTCTCGCGCAGATAGTCGACCAGCAGCATGTTGTCCGCCACGACGTCGTCCCGCCGCCGCCCGTTGAGCACAAGCGACAAAACGCTCCGCATGGTCCCCTCCCGGCTCGGGTGGATAAGGTGCTGATGGTGATAGTTGACCTTGACAACAATGTCAAGGTAGAAATGTCCGCATGCGGCCCCACCATCGTCATGCATTCCCCCCATCGTCATGCGCGGACTTGATCCGCGCACCCATGGCCGGACTTGTTCCGGCCAACCATCCGGTGCCGCCGCCCCTCCCGATGGGGCGTTGTGCCGGTGGCACCTGTTGGTGGCCGGATCGAGTCCGGCCATGACGTGGTGGGAGGTATGGCGCCATTGACCCGGGAACCGGACGCATGACCCCCCCCGACCCCCGCCTCGGCATCCTGCCCGGCCTCTTGGGCTACCAGCTGCGGCACGCCAACCTCGCCGTGGTGGGCGGGTTCGCCGAGCGGATCGCGCCGTTCGGGGTCACCGCGGCGCAGTTCGGCCTCCTGGTGCTGATCGGCGCCAACCCGGGGGCGAGCCAGGCGGCGCTGGCGCGCGCGTTCCGCGCCAACCGCTCGGTGATGGTGCGCCTCATCGACCGGCTGGAGCAGGCCGGCCTGGTCGAGCGCCGCGCGCGGCCGGGCGACCGGCGGTCCAACGCGATCGTGCTCACCGGGCAAGGCGCGGCGCTGCTGGAACGCCTCACGGAGGAGGTCCGCGCCCATGAAGACGCGGTCACCGCCTGCCTCGACGCCGAAGAGACGGAGACCCTGCTGGCGCTGCTGCGGCGCATCAACGACGCGCGGCCGGCGGATTGACCGCGCTCCGCTCCCTTGCCG
Source organism: Defluviicoccus sp. (assembly GCA_028821395.1). Lineage (GTDB taxonomy): Bacteria > Pseudomonadota > Alphaproteobacteria > MPNO01 > MPNO01 > MPNO01. The sequence continues at coordinate 2,607 of JAPPGP010000182.1, read as the reverse complement.
CGACGGCCCGGGCCCGTCCCGCGCTGGCCGCGCTGGCGCTGATGCTGGCGGCGACGCTGTTCCTCGCCGCGATGCACGGCGCGGTGCGCTTCGTGTCGGCGGAGATGCACGCCTTCGAGATCGCCTTCTTCCGCAACGTGTTCGGGTTCTGCGTCCTCGTCCCCCGGCTGATGCGCATCGGCCTTGCCGCCTTCGCCACCCACCGCTTCCCGCTGCACGCGGCGCGCGGCCTGCTCAACGGCGGCTCGATGCTGATGTGGTTCCTCGGGCTCAGCCTGATCCCGCTCGCCGAGGCGACGGCGCTGTCGCTGGCGAGCCCGCTGATCGCCACCGCGGGCGCGATCGTGTTCCTGGGCGAGCGCATGCGCGGCCACCGCTGGCTCGGCCTCGCCCTTGGCGTCGCCGGCATGCTGGCGATCCTGCGCCCGGGCTTCGAGGAGATCGGCACGGGCGCGATGGCGGTGCTGCTGTCCGCCGTGCTGGTGACCGCGTCGAAGCTGATCGCCAAATCGCTCACCCGCACCGAGACCCCCACCGCCATCGTCGCCTGGCTGACGGCTCTGATGATCCCGGTGACCGCGATCCCGGCCGCCCTGGTGTGGCAGACGCCGACCGCGGCCCAGCTCGCCATGCTGGCCGGCATCGGCGCGCTCGGGAGTGCCGGCCATCTCTGCCTGATCCACGCATACCGCCTCGCCGACGTGGGGCTGGTCGAGCCGCTGGTGTTCTTCCGCCTGGTCTGGGCGGCGCTGCTGGGCTTCCTCGTCTTCGCCGAGATCCCCGATCTCTGGATCTGGATCGGCGGCCTGCTGATCGTCGCCGCCACCACCCACCTGGCGCGGCGCGAGGGGGGTCCTTCGATACGCCGCCCTCCGGGCAGCTACTCGGGATGAGGGGCGGGCCGCGCGTCCTTCGATACGCGCTTATACCGATTACTTGACGGCAGGTCGGCTGGCGCAGACCGGTGACGGGAACGCCGCCCCACCCCCTCTCGTCATGCCCGGACTTGATCCGGGCACCCATGGGCGCTGCCCCCGCTCCCCACCGGCCGCCTCGCGGGCCGGGAGGCTGCATGGGTGGCCGGAACAAGTCCGGCCATGACGGGGTTGGGAATCGCCAACACCCCTTGGCTCGTTCCGGGGGCCGGGTGTGACGGACGAATCGTCGCGGGCCACCCGCCCGTCAAGTAATCGGCATAAGCCCGCTTCGATACGCGCCCTGCGGGCGGCGTATCGAAGGATTGCCGCCATGCCGCCCGGGGGATAAAATCCTTTGCCTCCGCCGGCCTGTGCCATTGTTTTTTTTGGAGGGCCTCATGCGGCTGCGCGCGGCCGGGCTCGCCCTCGTCCTCGCTCTCGGCGCGGCCGGCGCCGCGGCGAAGGAGTGGCGGCTGACCGCCGGCGCCAGCCACCCGCCCTCGGTGCCCTGGGTGCAGGCGATCCGCGACCGCGTGATCCCCGAATCCAACCGCATGCTGAAGGAGCTCGGCGCGCCCGACCGCATCGTCTGGACCGAGGGCTGGTCGGGTACGCTCTACAACTTTCGCAACACGCTGGAGGGGGTGGGCGACCGGCTCGCCGATATCGGCTGGGTGGCCACGCTGTGGGAGCCGGCCAAGCTGCCGCTGGAGAACGTGACCTTCCACGCCCCGTTCGCGAGCGCCGACGTGCGCCTGCTGAGCGAGCTGCGCGAGGCGCTGCACCGCGCGATCCCGGCGCTGGGCGAGGCGTGGCTGGCGCACAACGCGGTCTGGCTCGGCGGCCAGGTGGCGGATTCCTACCAGCTCGTCGCCCGCGCCCCGCTCGCCTCGGTCGAGGCGCTGCGCGGGCTGCGGGTGCTGGCCTCGGGCCCCGTCGCCGCCTGGCTCAAGGGCACCGGCGCGGTCCCGCTCGACGTGCCGCTGACCGACTACCATGCGAGCCTCAAGGGCGGCGCGGCGGACGCGGCGATCGTGGTGGGGAGCGGCATCCTGCCGTTCCGGCTGCACGAGGTGGCGCCGCACATCGTCCGGGTCGATCTCGGCGCGCCGATCGCCGGCGCGCTGGCGATGAACCGCGACACCTGGAAGAGCCTGCCGCTGCACATGAAGACCCTGTTCCGCTTCCTCGGGCGCGACTACGCGCGCCGCCAGACCGAGCTTGTGGCCGCGAGCGCCCGCGCGGCGATGGCGAGGCTCGCCGAGGCGGGCGCGACGATCGCCGAGTTCCCGCCCGCCGAGCGCGCCAAATGGGCGACGCTGCTGCCCGACCTCGCCGGCGACTGGGTGGCGCGCAACGAGGCCAAGGGCCTGCCGGCGCGCAAGCTGCTGGCCGCCTTCATGGATGGCATCCGCAAGCGCGGCGGCAAGCCCGCCCGCGACTGGGACCGCAAGCGGAAGTAGCGCCCCCCGATACGCCCGTCCGCGGCGGGCTACTCCGGATGGGGGAATCGAACTATCTTCGTCCCGAGCGGGCCCCGCGCGGGCCGTATCGAGGGACATCGCGATGGAGGGGAGCGTCGCCTTCGTCACCGGCGGCGGCGGCGGCATCGGGCGCGAGACCGCCCGCCTGCTGGCCGCCCGGGGCGCCCGCGTCGCGGTCTGCGACCTCGACGGCGCGGCGGCGGAAG
>JAPPGP010000014.1 GCA_028821395.1 Defluviicoccus sp. | reverse complement strand
TGCTCGAGGACATCGCGATCCTCACCGGCGGCCAGGTGGTCTCCGAGGATCTCGGGATCAAGCTCGAGAACGTCAGTCTCGACATGCTGGGCAGCGCGAAAAAGGTCTCCATCACCAAGGACGAGACCACCATCGTGGAAGGCGCCGGCAAGAAGGGCGACATCTCCGGGCGCTGCGGCCAGATCCGGGCGCAGATCGACGAGACCTCGTCCGACTACGACCGCGAGAAGTTGCAGGAGCGGCTTGCCAAGCTCGCCGGCGGCGTCGCGGTGATCCGCGTCGGCGGGGCGACCGAGGTCGAGGTGAAGGAGAAGCGCGACCGCGTCGAGGATGCGATGAACTCGACCCGCGCCGCGGTCGAGGAGGGCATCGTCGCCGGCGGCGGCACCGCGCTCCTGCACGCCTCGCAGGGGCTCTCCAAGGTCAAGCTCGACAACCCCGACCAGCAGGCGGGCATCGAGATCGTGCGCCGCGCCCTGCAGTCGCCGCTGCGCCAGATCGCCGAGAACGCCGGCTTCGAGGGCTCGGTCGTGGTCGGCAAGCTGCTCGAATCGAAGGCCGCCAATTACGGCTTCGACGCGGCGGCGTGCGAGTACACCGACCTGGTCAAGGCCGGCATCATCGACCCGACCAAGGTGGTGCGGGCGACGATCCAGGACGCGGCTTCGGTCGCCGGGCTGCTGATCACCACCGAAGCGATGGTGGCCGAGAAGCCCGACGACAAGCCGGCGCCGGGCATGCCCCCGGGCGGCATGGGCGACATGGGCGGCATGATGTAGCTGTCGGTTTCAGCCGGCCGGGAGTATCGGCCGGGCACAGGGTAGGGAAGGGCCGCCTCGTGCGGCCCTTTCTTTATTCGTTTGCCTTCGGGCGACCATGCCTCTAACCCTCGCACCGTCATGCAGGTCGATTTCGACGCCGTCACCGACCTCCTGCGCGCCGTTGCCTCGGCCGAGATCCTGCCCCGCTTCCGTCGCCTCCAGGACGGGGATTCGTGGGAAAAGCGCTCCGGCGCGGTGGTAACGGTTGCCGACGAGCGGGCGGAAGCGGCGCTCTCGGAAGGGCTCGCAGCGATGCTCCCGGGTTCCGCGGTGGTCGCCGAGGAGGCGGCCGAGGCGGCACCCGAGACGCTGGACGCGCTCGACCGGCCGGGCGCGGTCTGGGTGATCGATCCCATCGACGGGACCGCCAACTTCTCCGAGGGCAAGCCCTGCTTCGCCGTCATCGTCGCCCTGGCAATCGACGGCGAGACCGCGGCCGGATGGATCTACGATCCGGTGGCCGATTCGGCCGCCGTGGTCGAGCGCGGGGCCGGCGCCTGGCGCGACGGCGCGCGGCTCTGCGTCGCCGAACCGGCGCCGGAGGCGGAAATGACCGGCGCGTTCGGCTGGCGGCTCAACAAGGACCGGAGCTTCAGCGCCCAGTTCGGGGGGCGTACCTACAACAAGTGCTGCGGATTCGACTATCTGGCTCTGGCCGAGGGGCGCACGCATTTCGCCTTCTACCGCAGCCTGAAGCCGTGGGACCATGCGGCCGGCCAGCTCATGCACGCCGAAGCCGGCGGCCACAGCGCCTGCGTCGACGGCACGCCTTACCGGCCCGGCCGCAGGGACCAGGAAGGCCTGCTGCTCGCCCCCGATTCCGACATCTGGGCCGGTCTCGCAGACCGGATTCGCCGTTCGCTCGGCATGTGAGGCCCACATTGCCGGGCTTCCGGGCGCCCCCTATGATCCCGCACACAGCACCATAGAGGGGCGTCCGATGACCGAATCCGTTGCATTCCTGGGGCTTGGCGTGATGGGCTTTCCGATGGCCGGGCATCTCGCGGCCAAGGGCCACGCCGTGACGGTCTACAACCGGACCGGCGCAAAGGCGGCCGACTGGCTGGGCCGGCACGCGGGGAGAAGCGCCGGAACCCCGGCGGAAGCCGCGCGCGGCGCCGATTTCGTGTTCGCCTGCGTCGGCAACGACGACGATCTGCGCTCGGTGGTCTTCGGCCCCGACGGCGCGCTTGCCGGCATGTCCGAAGGCGCGGTGCTGGTCGACCACACCACGACATCGGCGATCGTCGCCCGCGAGGTCGCCCAAGCGGCGGCGGAATCGGGCATCGGGTTTCTCGACGCACCGGTCTCCGGCGGGCAGGCCGGGGCGGAGAACGGCGTGCTCACAATCATGGTCGGCGGCGACGACGCGGCGTTCGCCCGCGCCGAGAAGGTGATGGGCGCCTATGGCCGGACCATCGTCCATATGGGCGCGGCGGGGAACGGCCAGCTCACCAAGATGGTCAACCAGATCTGCATCGCCGGCATCGTCCAGGGGCTGTCGGAGGGGCTCAACTTCGCGGTCCGGGCGGGGCTGGATGCGGAGCGCGCCGTGGAGGTCATCTCCGGCGGCGCCGCGCAGTCCTGGCAGATGGAGAACCGCGCCGCGACCATGCTGGCCGGCAAGTACGATTACGGCTTCGCGGTCGACTGGATGCGCAAGGACCTCGGCATCGCCATGGAGGAGGGGGACCGCAACGGCGCCCGCTTGCCGCTCACCGCGCTGGTCGACCAGTTCTACAAGCACGTCCAGGCGCGCGGCGGCAAGCGCTACGACACCTCCAGCCTGATGCTGCTGCTCGCCGACGACTGAGCTTGCCGCCCTTCGAATCGCTGCTACCTTGTGCTCATGAACGGCGATCCGGAGCACAGGGTCGAACACCTGAAATTGGTTCAGGGCGTCATTTCGCGAATGGCCGGCAACAGCGCCCAGGTCAAGACATGGACCGTTTCCCTGGTCACCGCGGTGTTCGTCTTCGCCGGCCTGTCGGACGAACGAGACACATTGATCGGCGTCGCCGGTTTCGTCCCCGTCCTGCTGTTCGGGGCGATGGATGCCCGGTATCTGCACCTTGAAAGGTGTTACAGGTCGCTCTACGAGGCGATCGTCGAGGGGAAACCAGTCAAGCCCTTCGACCTGGATTACCGTCCCTATGCCGGTTCGGTCGGTACTGTAGGGTCGACTGCCTGGTCCTGGTCGGTCGCCGGCTTCTACCTGGCGCTTTCGATCTTGCTGGTCGTCCTGTTGGTGATCCTCGCATATTAGGAACCCGCCGCTTCGCGTTCCCGCCGCTTGGCGGCCTCCCAGAGCCCGTCCATCTCCTCCAGGGTCGAGTCCTCGGGCGCCTTGCCGGCTTTCGCAAGACCGTCCTCTATCGCGTTGAAACGGCGTATAAACTTGTCGTTGCAGTCGCGCAGCGCCTGTTCCGGGTCGATGCCGAGGCGGCGGGCGACGTTGACGCAGGCGAACAGCAGGTCGCCGACCTCTTCGGCGAGCGCGGTTGCGTCGCCGCCGTCCTCGATGGCCTCCTTGAGCTCGCCGAGCTCCTCGTCGACCTTGGCGAGCGTCGCCGACATGTCGGGCCAGTCGAAGCCGACCCGGGCCGCTCGCTCCTGGAGCTTGCGCGCGCGCAGGAGCGCGGGGAGGGCGAGGGCGACCCCGTCAAGCGCGGAGGCGCGTTCCGCCTTGGCCCGGCGCTCCCGCGCCTTGATCGCCTCCCAGCCGCCGCTCCCGTCCTCGCCGTCGCCGAAGACATGCGGATGGCGCCGGTACATCTTTCCGGTTATGCCGCGCGCCACGGAGTCGAAATCGAACGCGCCGGCCTCGCGCGCCATCTCGGCGTGGAACACGACCTGGAGCAGGAGGTCGCCGAGCTCTTCCTCCAGCGCCGCCAGATCGTCGCGGGCGATCGCGTCCGCCACCTCGTAGGCTTCCTCGATCGTGTAGGGCGCGATCGTCGCGAAGGTCTGGACCGCATCCCAGGGGCAGCCGCTCTCGCGGTCCCTGAGCCGCGTCATCAGGCGCAGCAGCGCCTCGATAGGGGGTATCTCGTCCATCAGCCGCGCGCCCGCTCGATCATGCCCCAAAATGTCGCATAATATATCTTATGGCGTTTCAAACCGCATGCCGTCATAGGCCGGCTCCACGCCGTCCGGCGTCGCCGCCTGCATCGCCGCGTAATCGGCGTGGTGGTTCATGTGGGTCAGGATCGCGCGGCGCGGCGCGACACGGTCGAGCCAGGCGCGGGTTACGGGCCAGTGCGCGTGCGTCGGGTGCGCGCGTTCCAGCCGCAGGCAGTCGACCATCCAGGTGTCGACCCCGGCGAGGCGGTCGAAGCCCGCGTCGGGCATGCGCACCACGTCGGTCGAATAGGCGAAGCCGCCGAAGCGGAAGCCGGTCGACGGGCAGATCCCGTGGTCCTGGTCGAACGGCACGACCGGACGGCCCCCGACCTCGAACGGGCCGTCGATGACATGGCGGCGGAGGAACGGCGGATAGTTGCGCGCGGGACCGCTGGCGCCGTGGAAGAGATAGGGAAACCGGCTCACGATCTCGTCGAGCACCGCGGCCTCGGCATGGACCGCGATATCGCGGCCCATCTCCCGCGCGATGCCGCGGAGGTCGTCGATGCCGTGCACGTGGTCCGCGTGGGCGTGGGTGAAGAGCACGGCGTCGACCCGGTCGATCCCGGCGTCGATCGCCTGGTCGCGAAGATCCGGCGCGGTGTCGACCAGGATGTTGACGCCGTCCCATTCCACCAAGATGGATGGCCGGCGCCGCCTGTTGCGCGGATCCTTCGGGTCGCAATCGCCCCATCGGCCGCCGATCATCGGCACGCCCTGGGAGCTGCCGCAGCCGAGAACGGTAACCTTCATCGACCGGCGCGGGCAGCGGATTTCCTGAACAATCGGAAGAAGTTGTCCGTGGTTTGTTGAGATATCGCCTCAAGACCGACGTCCTTCACGGCCGCGATCGCCGCGGCGGTGTGGGCGACGAAGGCGGGCTCGTTGCGCTTTCCCCGCCTGGGCACCGGCGCGAGATAGGGCGCGTCGGTCTCGACCAGGATGCGCTCGAGCGGAACCCGGGCGGCGATCTCGCGCAGCCCGTCCGACTTCTTGAAGGTCACGATGCCGGAAAACGAGATGTAGAGCCCGAGCCCGATCGCCGCCTCGGCGAGCGCGGGGCCGGCGCTGAAGCAGTGGATCACCCCGCTGTACTTCCCCTCCCCCATCTCCTCGCGCAGGATCGACGCGGTTTCGTCGTCGGCATCGCGGGTATGGACGATCAGCGGCAGCCCGGTCTTGCGCGCCGCCGCGATGTGGTTGCGGAAGCTCGCGCGCTGGTCGTCGCGCGGGCTGTGGTCGTAGTAATAGTCGAGGCCGGTCTCGCCGATTCCGACGACTTCGGGCCCGGCGGCGAGCGCCGCCAGATGGGCGGGCTCGGCGATCCCCTCTTCCGCGACATTGTGCGGGTGCACCCCCACCGAGCAGTCGACCGCATCGTGGTCGCGCGCCAGCGCCCGCACCCGCTCGAAGGCGGTCAGCCTTGTGCAGATCGTCACCACCCGGCCGACGCCGGCGGCGGCGGCGCGTTGCAGCGTCTGGGCGCGGTCCTCGTCGAAGGCGTCGAAATCGAGATGGCAGTGGCTGTCGACCAGCATCAGGCAGCCCCTTCCGCTTCCTCCTGCAGCCGGGGAAACACCGGGCTCGGTTTGGGAAGCGCGGTGCCGGGCGGCACCGAATCGGCGCGGCCGAGATTTGCGAATGCCCGCCGCTCCGCATCGACGGCGATCTGGTCGAGCATGCGCCCGGCCGAATCGGGCATGAAGGGCTGCAGCAGGATGGCGATCCGGCGGATGGTCTGGATCAGGGTGGCGAGGATCGCGCCGGTGCGAACCCGGTCTTCCTTGATCTCGGCCCACGGCGCCTGATGGTCGACATAGGCGTTGGCCTGGCGGATCACCGCCCAGACCGCGTCCAGCGCCTCGTGGAACGCCTGCTCGCGCATGTGGCCCCGGCAGGTCTCCAAGAGCCCTTCGGCCGCGTCCAGCAGCTCGCGGTCGGAGTCGCGGTGGCCCGCCGAGTGCTCCGGTATCGCGCCGTCGAAGTAGCGATGCAGCATTGAGACCACGCGCTGCACCAGATTGCCGAGATCGTTGGCGAGGTCGCCGTTGATCCGGTTCACCATGGCGCGGTGCGAGAAATCCCCGTCATTGCCGAACGGCACCTCGCGCAGCAGGAAGTAGCGCAGCTGGTCGAGCCCGTAGCGCTCGACGACCTCCAGCGGATCGATGATGTTGCCGATCGATTTGGAGATCTTCTGGCCCTCGTTGGTCCACCAGCCATGGGCGAAGATGCGCTTCGGCGGGGCGATGCCGGCGCCCATCAGGAAGGCCGGCCAGTAGACCGCGTGAAACCGCAGGATATCCTTGCCCACCATGTGAAGATCGCACGGCCAATAATCTGAAAAGGCTTGCGAATCGGTGTCCGGGTAATCGACCGCGGTGGCATAGTTGGTGAGTGCGTCGAGCCACACATACATGATGTGTCCGGGATCGTCGGGCACCGGCACGCCCCAGTTGAAGCTGGTGCGCGAGATCGACAGATCCTTGAGCCCGCCCTTGACGAAGCTCACCACCTCGTTGCGCCGGGACGGCGGCGCGATGAAGTCGGGGTTGGCCTCGTAGAAGGCGAGCAGCCGGTCCTGCCATTTGGAGAGATCGAAGAAATAGCTCGGCTCCTCGACCCATTCGACCTCGGCCCCCGACGGCGCGCGCTTGACCCCGTCGGCATCGTCGGCGAGTTCGTTCTCGTCGTAGAACGCCTCGTCGCGCACCGCGTACCAGCCGGAGTAGAGGTCGAGATAGATGTGGCCGTTGTCCATCAGGGCCTGCCATATCGCCTGCGAGGCCCGGGCGTGGCGCGGCTCTGTGGTGCGGATGAAGGCGTCGTTGGAGAAGTTCATCGCCGTGGCGAGATCGCGGAAATTCTCCGACACCCGGTCGGTGAAGGCTTGCGGGTCCAGCCCCGCCGCGTGCGCTGATTTCTCGACCTTCTGGCCGTGCTCGTCGGTTCCCGTCAGGAAGAACACGTCATAGCCGTCGAGCCGCATGAAACGCGCCAGCGCGTCGCAGGCCAGCGTCGTGTAGGCATGGCCGATATGCGGCGCGTCGTTGACGTAGTAGATCGGGGTGGTGAGGTAGAAGCGCTTTTCGTCGGACATCTCGCCCTTCCGGGTCGGGGCGCGGTCAGACGCGCATCGCGGATTGGAATTGCCGGAACGCGCCCAGCACGACCTGCTTGCGGTCGAGGTTGACGCTTTCCGCCTGGTCGATGAGCCGCGCACACTTCTCCCATAGCTCGGCCAGGCGATCAAGCCCGGCACGGGACGCGATCCGCCGGGCCGCCTCCCCTTCCCCGCCGACGATCTCCGCGAGCCCGCCATCGGCCGCCGCGCGCGCGACCCGCGCGATCCACCAGAGCAGGATCCGCATCGCCGTCCGGTAGGCCGGCTCGGCGTCGCGCCGGGCGAGACGGTCGGCGAATTCGTGCAGCGCCGGCAGGTCGATGTCGGGCAGGGCGGCGGCGAACCCGACCACGGACTCGAGCAGCTCCACCCCGCCCGCCTCCATGAGGGCGAAGGCGCGCCCCGGGCTGCCCTCGGCGATGGCCATGAGCTTCGCGAGATCGTCCGCCTCCACCCCGGCGCGCCGCATGACCTCCTCCATCGCGGCGTCCGGGAGCCGGCGGAGCGGCAGCCGGCAGCAGCGCGAGCGAAGCGTCGGCAACAGGCGGTTTGGAGAATGGGAGACAAGCAATATCAACGTTCTGTCGGAGGGTTCTTCGAGTATCTTGAGAAGCGCGTTGGCCGCGTTGACGTTGAGGTCGTCGGCGGTATCGACGACGAGCACCCGCCATTCCCCCTCGCCGGCGGTCAGGTGGGCGAACGCGCCCGCCGCGCGCACTGCGTCCACCCCGATCACCGTGCTCGGCCCTTGCCCCTGCGCCTCGCGGGCGAGCGTGAGCAGATCGGCGTGACCGCCCGACGCCACCCGGCGAAACACCGGATGGTCTTCCGCCACACCCAGGGAGGCCCCTTCCCCGCCCGAGAGCGCGAAGCGCGCGATCCGGTAGGCGAGCGTCGCCTTGCCGATCCCCTCCGGGCCGGCGATCAGCCAGGCGTGCGGGATACGGCCCCCGCGCCAGGCGGACAGGAAGATGGCTTCCGCGGCCCCATGGCCGATCAGGGCGGGGTTCTCGCGCGGCGGGGGGCGGGTCACCTGCGCTCTTTCCCGGCCTTGAACTCTTCGAACCGCGCTTCGACCCTTGCAAGCACGGCCTCCGCGACCGCGCCCACGGAGGCAGCGGCATCGACGACGGCACATCGGTCCGGATCGTCTTCGGCAATTGCAAGAAAACCCTGCCTCACCCTTCGATGGTAGTCGAACAGCTCTCTCTCGTATCGGTCCTGGAAGGCCGAACGGCTTCTGGTACGCGCGAGCCCCATCTTCGGATCGATGTCGAGTATCAGCGTAAGATCGGGCCGGAACCCGCGGAGTGCGGCCTCGCCGATCGAGCGAATGGTCTCGAGAGACGCGAGCGAGCCATAGCCCTGATAGGCGAGCGTGGAGTCGGCGAAGCGATCGCAGATCACGGTACGGCCGGCGGCCAGAGCGGGCTCGATCGTCTTCGCAACATTCTCCACACGTCCGGCGAAGTAGAGCAGCACCTCTGTTTCCGGCTCCCACCCGGTCTCCTCGGGGTCGAGCAAGAGCTCGCGAAGCCGCTCGGCCCGGCGCGTGCCGCCCGGCTCCCGCGTGACCAGGGTGGCGATGCCGCGCCGTTCGAGGGTCTCGGCGAGCCGGGCCGCCTGGGTGGACTTGCCGGCCCCCTCCCCGCCTTCGACGGTTATGAAACGGCCCCGTGTCACGCGCTTCCCGTCAGTCCGGCACGATCCTGGCGTCGGTCCGGCTGCGGGCCGACACGGCGGGCAGGAGGCTGCGCGCCCGGGCGATGTCGGCGAAGGGACCGAGCAGGACGCGGTAGAGCGGCGGTCCGTCGCCACGCCGCGCGACCGTCGCGGGGCCGAGCGGCGCGAGCGACTCCTTCAGCCTGTCCGCGTTCTCCCGGTCGAGGAAGGCGCCGGCCTGGATGTAGACGCGCCTGGCCGGCGTGCCCGGAGCCGGCAGGGACGCCGTCTCGACGGGACCGGCGCGCCCCGGAAGCGGCTCGAACACCACCCCGTCCGCCGGCACCGCCGCCACGGCAGGGGGCGGGGTCCGCTTCGCGATCTCCGCGGCCCGGCGACTCTCTGCGGGCATGATCTTTACCCGGACGGTGGCCGTGCCCTTGTAGCGGAAGCCGAGGAGCTGCGCGCCGCGCCGCGACAGGTCGAGGATGCGCCCGCGCACGAACGGGCCGCGATCGTTGACCCGGACCGCGAGCGAACGCCCGTTCTCCAAATTGGTGACGCGCACCATCGAGGGCATCGGCAGCGTCCGATGCGCGGCGGAGACAGCGTTCATGTCGAAGACTTCGCCGTTCCCGGTGCGCTGGCCGTGGAATTTCGGCCCGTACCAGGACGCGATACCGATCTCGTCATACGCCTCGTCGACCGCCGGGCGATAGACGACGCCGTCGATGTCGTAGGGCTCGCCGATCTTGTAGGTGCCCTCCTGCGGCGGCGGCGGCGCGACGAGGGCCGTCTTGCGCTCGCCGCTGCCGCAGGCGGACACCGCAAGCGCCGCCGCCACGACGGGAACGGAGATCCGCAGGCGGACGGGCTCCATCGTCCGTCAGCCGCCCGCGATGCGGTCGGCCAGGCTGCCCACCGCGGTGGCGAACAGGTTGGAACGGTTCCACCTGAGGATCGCGCGGAAATTGTCATAGACCACATAGGGCGGCCCCTTCGCCCCGCCCGGCAGCAGGATCGAGGAGCGCAGATTGCGCCGCGGCAGGTCGCGCCCGTCGGGCCGGCGCACGCCCAGGCGTTGCCAGTCGTTGAGCCCCTTGCGGATCTTGAGCCCCGCCAGCGACCGGTCGAAATTTTCGGGCAGCCGCACCCGGCGGCCCCAGGTCTGGTCGCCGCGCCAGCCCACCTTGCTGAGATAATTGGCGCTCGAGGCGAAGATGTCGGCATGGGTGCCCCAGATATCTCGCCTGCCGTCGCCGTCGTAATCCACCGCGTAGCGCAGGAAGGACGACGGCATGAACTGGTTCTGCCCCATCGCGCCGGCCCACGAGCCCATCATCGCCTTCGCCGCGATATGGCCCTGGTCGACGATGGCGAGCGCGTTGAACAGCTCCTTGCGGAAATAGGCCGAACGCCGCCCGTCGAAGGCGAGCGAGGCGAGCGCCTGGATGACCGGGAAGCCGCCGAGATGGCGCCCGAAATCGGTCTCGATCCCCCACAGCGCGACCAGGAAGCGGGGCTGCACCTTGTACTTCGCCGAGACCTCGCGCAGCAGGTCCCGGTGCTCGGCGAGCCGCGCCCTGCCCTTCTCCACCCGCGCCTTCGGCACCACCCGCGCGAGGTACCGGTCGAGGGTGAGCTTGAATTCCGGCTGCTTGCGGTCGAGCTCGACCACCCGGGCGATCGGGCGGATGTCCGACAGCGCGGAGACGATCGTCGCCTCCTTGATGCCGCGCTCGCGCGCCTCCTTGCGAACCCCGTCGAGCCAGGCGTCGAAACCGGTCTCGGCGGCGGCGGGCGCGCCGGCAAACGCCAAGGCGGCGACGAGAGTTCCGGCGGAGAATTTCAGCCGCCGGGCGGTTCGATCTGGCATCGGCTCCTCTCCGCATCCTCGGCCGGGCCGGGAGCCCGACTGTTACTGCCACAGCTTCGGACGACTCGGCAACGAAGATCGCCCGGCGCTTCCCCCCGCCCCACGGGAATGGGGGGGCCCCCCCCCCCGGGGGGGGGGGGGGCGGGCGGGGGGGGGGGGGGGGGGGGGGGGGCGGGGCCCCCCCCCCCCCCCCCCCCCCCCC
>JAPPGP010000081.1 GCA_028821395.1 Defluviicoccus sp. | reverse complement strand
CTCACATTTACCACGAAATCTCGCCCCATGCACTACAGCTGGTGACGTATCCGGGTTAGGTCACACCCTCGCCATGGAGCGCGATGTCCAAGCCTTCCTGTTCCTGTTGCGCCTCGACGCGGATGCCCATGGCAAGTTCGATGACCCTCAACAAGACGAATGTGACGCTGGCGCAGTACACGATGGTGACGAGCACGCCAAATATCTGCGTGGCAATCTGCTCGACATTCCCTTCGATCGCTCCCGGCGTTCCACCGATCGCTTCGACGGCGAACACGCCGGTAAGCACCGCTCCGGTGATGCCGCCGAGACCGTGGATTGCGAAGACGTCGAGGGAGTCGTCGTAGCCGAATGCGCGCTTGAGCCCGCTCGCGCCCCAGAAGCAGATCACACCCGAGATCAGGCCGATGGCAAGCGCGCCCCCCGGTCCGACGAAACCGGATGCCGGCGTCACGGCGGCGAGGCCGGAAATCGCTCCCGACGCGATCCCGAGGACGCTGGGTTTCCCGTGGGTTATCCACTCCGCGAACATCCACGCCAACGCCGCGGCGGCGGGCGCGATCTGCGTGACCGCCAGCGCCATGCCCGCCGTGCCATCGGCGGCGTTGGCCGAGCCGGCATTGAACCCGAACCAGCCGATCCAGAGCAGCGCGGCGCCGGTAATGGTAAGGACCACATTGTGCGGCGCCAGGTTCTCGGTCCCATAGCCGATCCGCTTGCCCAGCATGATGGCGGCGACCAGCGCGGCGACGCCGGAATTGATGTGCACGACCGTTCCGCCGGCGAAGTCGAGCACGCCCGCATCGCCGAGGAATCCGCCGCCCCACACCCAGTAGGCCACGGGGGAATAGACGAGCACCGACCAGAGGCCGAGAAACAGGAGCAGGGCGGAGAACTTCATCCGTTCCGCAACGGCGCCGGTGATCAGGGCTGCCGTGATGATCGCGAAAGACATTTGAAAGGTCATGAATACCGATTCCGGTATCGACCCGCGCATCGCCTCCGGCGTCAGGCCGCTGAGAAACATCTTTCCGAGGCCGCCGATGAAGCTTGTACCCTGCGTAAACGCCAGGCTGTACCCGATCACCATCCAGATCACGGAGATCAGACATGTCGCGGCGAAGCTGTGCATCACGGTGCTCAGCACGTTCTTCTTGCGCACCATGCCCCCGTAGAACAGAGCGACGCCCGGGATCGTCATCATCAGGACGCTGGCGCTCGCCGTCAGCATCCATGCCGTGTTGCCGGCGCTGAGACCGGTGTCCTGGGCGGACGCCGGTACGGCGGCCATCGCCGCCCCGGCGGCGATGGCCGCCATCGCAGCCCGCATCGCGTGCCTAGTCATGTCGTGCTCCCATGGCGTCTCGCCTCCGGTTTCTCCGTCCCCGATCCGTACGGTTCCGGCCGTCCGCCGAATGCAGACCGTCACCCGGTCTTCCGACCCGTCGGAGATCGCGATTCTGGCCTTTGAACGGTTGGATGACGGCCATCGCAGTCTTTGCGGGAATCTCAATGCGCGGTCGACCGGCGCCACGGCCCGGCGCGTTGGCCGGCCGCGACACGGGGTGTCTGGCCGAGATGCCGTCGACATCCGAAAGCCACGGCGCGGACCGTGACCGGGTTTATACTCCAAACTAAATCCATATCTATATTATATTGGAAATCTCGATGCACATCTGCGCGGCGTCGCCAGCCGGTAGCAACGGCTTCGCCGCATCGATTCGTCATCCAGAGAGCGCCGAACCGATGAAGACCCCGCAACACTCTCTCGGTCCCCGCCGCGGCCCCGGCAACGACATGCGCACGCAGCTCGTCTCGCATAGCGTCCGCAGCGTGGTGCTCCCGGTCGCAGTCATGGGCGGCGTCGCTCTCCTGGTGTTGACGTCTCTTCTCGGCGACATCGAGACCGACTTCACCCGGACCCGTGCCGAGCTGTTGGAGGACGTAGCCGAAACGAAGCTCGCGGCGCGGGCGAGCGGCGCGGCGCTGCGGATCGACACGTTTCTCGGTGAGCGCATGGCGGAAGCCATGGCCTGGGCCTCGCACCCCGTAGTTGTCGCCGCCGCGCGCGCCGCGCACGACAGGCATGTGGCGGAAGGCTTCACGAAGGCTTCCAGCCAAGCGCTCGAAGATCGCTTCCGGATCGAAAAGAGCCTCGCCGCGTGGCCCGCGGCCGATGCGTATTTGCGGCGGCAGATCGCCTCATCCGAATTCTTCGTCCAGAGCTATTTCACCGACCGCAACGGGTTCAACGTGGCGCTGACCATCCCGCCGGGCGACTTTGTCCAGTCCGACGAGGATTGGTGGCAAAGCGCCTGGAAACGGGGCGTGTGGGCGGGCGATATCGGTTACGACGATTCTTCGAGACTGTGGTCTATCGACCTCTCGGTGCGCATCGAGGATCCCGTGGACAAGAAGCCCGTCGGGGTCATGAAAGCGGTTCTGTCGATCCAGCCGATACACGAGGTCGCGAACCGAATCGCCCAAGACATTCCTTCCGGGCGAGCGCTGATCGCCGACCCAAGCGGCGCCCTCATCGCCGAAACGAGCTCCGATCACGCCCGGGAGCGCATCCAGAATCCGGAGCTCGATCCGATCCAGCAGAGCGAGCCATCGGTGCGCGTCGCCTTCGGCTCCGAGCGTGCAGGCTTCTCGGTCGGCCGGCACTGGCTCACGGGCTACGCGCATAGCGGCGAACGCGCTACGCCGACCCCGGCAAGCGACCGATTCGAAGGACTCGACTGGCTCGTGGTCGTGCAGCAACCCGTCGCGACGACGCACGCCGCGCTGCCTATGCTGGGCGCCGTCGAAGACGCGTTGCGCGATTGGCACCGCATATTGGTATTTGCGATCGGTGGCGCGGTGCTGCTGACCGGCGCCGCTGCCATCGGGCTCGCCGTAGGTGGCGCGAGACGCTACGCCTCCAGGCTTCAGGCGGTTTGCGATCTGGCCGAACACACCGCGCAGGGGGCGGACGTGACTCCCGCCGTTATCGATCATCCGGTGGAGATCGCCCGGCTCAACGATGCGGTCTCTCGCCTGAGCGAGGCACTCAAGCGACGGGCACGGGCTCGCCGTTGACCGAACGACCGTCAAGGACCGCATCCATGCGCGGCAGACGTCCATGCGCGAGGCGTTCGTTCCACCGCATCGCGCGCCCCTGTCACGCTGCGCCGATATCAGGTTCCGGTCGGGCGCGCGGCGGCGACGGTCTCCAGACCGAGCGCGGAAAGTTGCACATCCGTCTGCGTCAGCCTGTTCACTTTCGCGGAAGGGGGCGGGACGCGTAGTTCCGCCACCAGCTTCGCAAGCTCCCGCATGCAGCTTTCCGATGCAGGGTTCCGTTTGCCGCCCTCGGTCGCGAACGCATACACCGCCAGCCCGGTTCGCAACCAGCGGTCCCCGATCGGCAGCAGGCGTCCGTCGACGACATAGTCGTGGAGGAAGCCGTTCCTGCCGATCGCAAGCCCCTCGCCCTCCGCCGCCGCGCGCAGCAGGTGGGCATAGTCCTCGAAGACATCCACCGGTGCGTCGGGAACCTCGCTCTCCTGCGCCTCGAACCAGAAGTTCCAGCTCGCCCAGTCCCGGTCCCGCGGGCTCATCTCCAGCCGCGGCACCGCCGACCAGCCTCCCGGTTCCTCGTCCAGCACCGATCCAAACCGTTCCGCGAATTCGGGCGACGCCACGGGAACGATCTCTTCGTCCAGGATCTTCACAGCGTCTTCGTCGAGGAGCTTCGCCGTCGGCGCGCCGTCCAAGACTATGTCGGGCATCCTGGGCCCGAGGCTGTGCGGCATCTCGAGAGAAGATCCGTCGTAGACCGCGACCTCGATGGAAACGTTCTCGCCGAGAGACCGTTTCAACCTGGAGAACACGGGGAGCACCACCAGCGTGGAGATCGCGGACGTGCATGCGAGGGTCAACCTCGTCGCCTGCGTGCGCAGCGAGTATGCGGTCGTCTCCAGGTCCTTCATGTAGCGCTGCACCGCTACGAAATACGCCTCTCCCCGGTCCGTCAGCGCGATGCCGCGCCCGGTGCGCGCAAACAACTTCATGCCGAGCGCATCCTCAAGCCTGCGCAAGTGCCGGCTGATCGCGGATTGCGACGTGTTCAACTCCGCCGCCGCGCGGCTCACGCTCGCATTCCGGGCGGCCGCCTCGAAGGCAAGCAGCGTGCTGGTCAACGGTATGCCGAAGCGCTGGTTCTTCAATGCCGGTACCCGCTCAGTGATCGTCAAGACGCTCCGTTGCGGACGGAAAGCCGCCGCAAGACCGCCGATGGGGAGCCGGGTCCCACCGCTGCGCGGAACTCGCCGGTCCCGGCGGTGCCTCGCTTGCCCGGCTGCGATCGACCTGTCGCGGTGCTCGTGCTTCGCAAGCCATCGACCGATCCCGGCTTCGGCGATTCCGCGCGGGCACGCACCGTTCCCCGGCTCCCAGCACGGCCCTTCCATTATGGAGGAATTGGCTCATTGGTTGTATGTGCCTTTGATAAATTGGAGTGCCAAAATTATAAATATTTCGTGTCTTCAACACGCATCGATCGACAGGTGAGACAGGAAGGGGGCTTTCGCGTTGCGGCTACCGGGCGCCCGTGGCGAGCGCATCTTGCGTGCGCGTCCGGTCCCGGCTTGCCCGCCCCGGAGAATTCGAACCTGCCGCCCCGCTTGGAGCCGAGGCCAGGCCCGCCTTGCTCGTCTGCCCGCGCGGTCAGCGGGATGCACCGTCCGCAGGCGCCGTGCGTTCCGCCCCCCACATCATGTAGCCGATCGCCGCGCCGAGGCGGCCGAACATCCCGAGCCTCCCGATGTCGGTGCCGGCGAAGAGCGGCACCTCCCGGGTCGTGAATCCGGGAGCGGAGATCACCAGCCGGGCGATCTGCACCCCCTTCTCGATGGGCGCCGGAACCGGCCCCTCGTAGACCACCTTCACCTCGAGCCCGCGGCGCGAGGCGCGCGGCAGGGTGATCGTGATATCGGCCTCGGTGACCAGGGCTACGGCGGCTTCCTCTCCGAGCCAGACATCGGCGTGTTCGACCACGGCGCCGCCCGCGAACAGCGTGTAGTTCCTGAAGGACTGATAGGCCCAGTCCAGCAGGCGGCGCGCCTCCCGGGCGCGTTGCCTCGCGCCCGGCAGGCCGGCGAGCACCATCACGATGCGCCTTCCCTCGCGTATCGCCGAGGCCGCCAGGGAGTGGCCGGAGGCCCGCGTATAGCCCGTCTTCAGCCCGTCCGCCCCGCTATCCCCGTACAGCAGAGGGTTGCGGTTGCGCTGCCCGATCCCGCTGAAGCGAAACGACTTCTCCGCGAAATAGGGGTAGTGCTCGGGAAACTCCTCGACGATGCGCCGGCTGAGCGCGGCGATGTCGCGCGGGCTCATCGCATGTCCGTCGGCCGGCCATCCCGTCGCATTGACGAAATGGCTGTCGGCGAGCCCGATATCGCGCGCCTTGCGGTTCATCGCCTCGGCGAAGGCGGCTTCGGTGCCCGACAGGCCCTCGGCGACGACGATGGAGGCGTCGTTGCCCGACTGCACGACGATGCCGCGCAGCAGGTCCTCGACCCGGACCCGCTTGCCGGCCTCGACGAAGGTCTTCGACCCGCCCATCCGCCAGGCCTTGCGGCTGACGACGAATGTGTCGTCGAGCGACAGCGCGCCGGACTTGAGCCGCTCGAAGAGCATGTAGAGCGTCATCAGCTTGCTCAGCGAGGCCGGCGGCGAGGGCGTGGCGCCGTCCTTGTCGAGCAGCACCGCCCCGGTCTCGTGCTCGACGATGTAGGCCTGTTTCGCCGATGTCTCCATGCCGCTCGCTGTCGCCGCCGCGACACACATCGCGGCGAGCGCCGCAACGAGGGCCTGCGCCGAGCGGATCGCTCCCATGGTTGAACTCATCCCGGCCCTCCCGGCACGTGACGAGAAATCGGTGGCGCCCGGCATTCGCCCCGGACGGCCTCCGGCACGCTAGAAGCGGCGGCGCCAGGTGAGCGCAATCCCGCGCGACCGGCCGGCGGGATCGTCGTAGACCTCGAGCCTTAGCCGCGGACTCGGCGTGGCGCCGATGCCGACGCCCAGGCTCCGCCGGACGGCATCCCCGCCGGAACGGCGGACCAGCCCGGCATAGGGCCGCACCGTGCGGAACAGGTTTCCGCCCCAGAGGCCGTAACCGGCCTCGCCGCGCAGGCCGATGCCGGCGGAACCCCCGCCGGCGGGGGGTATCAGGCGGGTCTCGAGATCCAGCCCGAGGCCGCGGCCGAACTCCCCGGGCGCGAAGCGGATGCCGCCGCCGAGACGCCAGGACTCGTGCTCGCGGTCGCCGAGACCGAACGAGGCCCCGGCGCTCCCCGTCGCGCCGAGGCGCGGATGGAGTATTCCGGCAAACGACACCGAGCCCCTTGTCTCCAGCCGGGCGCCCTCCGGCCCGTCCCCCGTCGACTGCCGGTAGGCCACCGACAGCGACGGCGCGCCGCGGACCGGCGCGGCCCAGGCCAGCCCGGCGCGGTAGTCGCGGCCGCGCATTGTGGGCAGCGCGGACGAGATCCGGCCGCCGCCCTCGATCTCGAAGGCGAACGACTCGAAGCCGGCCTCGGCATCGAGGCCGCCGGACAATATGTCGGCGACAGGGACCGAGGCGCCCAGGGTCCAGGCGCGAAGCCGTATGTCGGAGGCCGACCAGGACGGGAAGCCCGGATCGTCGCGGTGGCGGAGATCGCCCAGCCCGGCACCCAGCGACGCCCAGAGCTTCTCGCCGGACGGCGCGTGCCACGCGGCGAAGGGGTGGACGGAGAAGATCTCGGTATCGTGCTCGCCCGCCCGGTAACCCGATCCCGAGAGGCCCGGATCGGCGCGGTAGCGAAGATCGGTCCGGGTGAAGGCGGCGACCAGCCCGGCCTGCCAGGAGCCGGCCCCGAACTCGACGCCGCCGCTCAGCGACCGGCTGGACCCCGTGTAGTCGAAACCGGCGCTCCGCCCCGACAGCGAGGCGAAATCGACCGAGGGCGAGATCGCGAGGCGGTTCGGAGCCCCGGGCGACCGACCGCGCACGCGGTCCCGAACCGCTGCGTGGGCGACATCGACAGCGCGGCGCGCGTGAACCGGCGCGAGCGCGGTGTGAACCGGATTGGAGACGTTCCGCGCGGCGGATTGCGGCGCCGGCGCGGTGGTGTCGGGACAGCGGTACTCGCCATCTCGATCCAGGAACGCGTCGTCGCGGATCGAGATTCGCACGGTGCTCAGAAAACCGTCGCTGGGACTATCCAGGCGCGGTGGAGGATCGCGGTAGCTTACGTCGACACAGAGGGCGTCCTGAACTTTGCCGCCCACCGAGACCTCGTAACGAAACGTGGTGGGGGTATCGAACAGTGGGTCAACCCCCGTATGGGTATAGGAAAGCTCGCGGGAGGCGTGATCGAATGCCAGAGGACGCCTGATATCCGGGAGACTGTACCGCTCGGTGGTCCCCGCACCGGTTTGGGGGATCGCGTGCGGCAGGGTCGCGAACGTCTGCACGTCACCGGTCGTGCGATTGAGAGGATGATCGCTCCGCGGAAGGCTCCGAGTGCGGAATCTCCAGTTCCCGCGATCGAGGGGATCGACGGTCAGGGCAATGTCCCGCGACACGCTGGCGGGAGGAGAGTCGCTGTCGGTCACCGTGTAGGTGCAGTCCGGACCGCGAAAGATTTCGAGCGGAGTGCCGGACAGGGTCCGGCTGTCCGGGCTGAAACCCAGACCGCGAGGTAGCGCGCACTGGAGATCATAGGTATAGGGGGCCACGCCACCCGAAGCCGCTGCGAGCTCGACGCTGTAGCGCCGCTCAACGGTCAGGGCGATTCGATTGTTTCCCCCGAGGTCCACCACGAGTTCGGGCAGCGCGAGTGACTCTACTGCCGCGCCGGCCACCTCGATCTCGACGGCTACGGAGACGGTCGCTGCGGGCTGTGAGCTGTCCGTTGCCGTATAGGTGCAGGAATCGCGGAACCGGCCCTGCGGCGTGCCGGCGAACATGCGGGTGGCCGGCGCGAAACCCGTTCCGGGCGGCAATGCACCGCCGGCGCAGGTGAAGGAGTAGGTGTAGGGTTCAACGCCTCCCATGGCGGCAGGAAGCGCCACGCCGAGGTAGGTGCCGATGGAAAGGTCAATCTTGCCCGGGCCTGGGAGCGTGAGTCCGACGAACTCCGCCGGGGACCCGACGGCGATACGCAGCCCGTAGGAGACGCTCTGCGGCTCCAGGAAGCCGCCGGAATCGGTGACCCGGTAGGCGCAGAAGAACGTCCGGCCCCGCTCGGACACGGGGGCCACGCCGGCGAGGATTCCCTGGTCCGGCAACAGCGTCACCCAGTCCGGACAGCCTTCGATGATCGACTCGTAGGGCGGAACCCCGCCCGAGACGCGAAACGGCAGCCGATGCTCCACGGACTGGCCCGCAGGGAAGTCGAGCCTGAGCAGCGCGTCGGTCTCCGTGCCCTCCCGCTGCGCCGGCAGCTCGATCGAGAGATCGGCGTCGCCGCACGCCACCAGCGAGAGAGCGGCACAGACAAGGACGAGCGACCGGATCGGCTTCACGGCGGCAAGCTCACACGCAGGGGCGACCGGTCCGAAGGGCGACGCGCTGGCGAAGGTCGGGCGGGCGCTGCACGGCCTCGGCCCCTCAGAACAGCCGCACGAAGCGCAGCTGGCCGAAGAAGCGCTCGTAGTCGTGAAGCTGGGCGGTCGAGCTCCGCTGCTCCTGCGTCACCGAGATCCGCGGCGAGAACCCCTCCACGGTCAGCGCCCGTTTGTCGTTCGCGGCTTCTTTCGCGGCACGCCGGGCCGCTCGGAGACAGTCACCCCAGAGGGTCGCCGGATCATCCCAGATCCTTATTGCTACATTGGTGAAGACAATATTAGTAGATCAGACATTTCAGTATATCGATTTCATTCGGTGTCGCCCACGGGCTCAAAGCCGAAAGCAAGCACCGTCACAGCATTGTCGGCAGGCGTCGTTCCCGGGGTCTTCGGTCCCGGCCTGATTGAAGCGTACACTCGCGGCCATAGCTGGAACGTGGTTCAGGAAGTCTCCGGGGCGCCTTCGTCGCGGCCTCGTCGAAACGGCAAGACCGGGCTCCGAAGGACCGGCTGCCGCCTGCACCTCCCTGACTCGGCGGCGAACGGCTTCCGCCGGAGCGGCTATGTCGGCGACCGCCGTCCGCCCGGGCGTCAGCCCGGGGCGCGGCCGGCGCTCACGTCCACGACGTGTAGCGCGCCACTCCGCCGCTGTGGCAAGAGACCCGCACGGCCTTGCGTGACCGGCTGGCTGTCCGGTCGACAAGTGCCGACCGGCATCTGTTCCTCGATTTCATGGGCAGGAGGGCCGCATTGAGCGTGGCGATGCCCTGGCGCAGCGCCAAGATCTCTCGCTTCAGGCTGTCGGACTGGGTCAACTGGGCCTCACACGTTCGGAAGACGGGACCCGCAGTCTGCCGCGCCGCCCGTGTGCGGGCGGAACGCGTCGTTCTTTATCGAAACGACACCGAACTGTCCCTTCTGCACACGCACACTTGACGGAAAACCATGTACAAGGCGGGAGGGTCGCAGCGGTGCGTCGCGGCCCGGCGGTCCCGTGGCCGGGCTCCGGCCGCGGGATCGCTGCGTCGAGCGGCAGCAACGGGGAAGACCGAACATGACCCTGCGGACGCGTTCTCGCCCATGGCGGCTGTTCCCGGCGCGCGGCCGCCCGCCACGAGGCCAGGTCGTGCGAAGGCTTGCGCCCTACCGCCCCCCGCCGGGGGGCTGGAAAGGCTTCGTGCGCGGCACGCGCGCCGCGGCCACTTCTCTCACGGCGGCGTTCGTCGCAGTCATGACCGTTGGCGGAGGAGCGCTGCTGATCGAGAATGTCTGGCTCGTCGACCAGCGCGACACGCTGAAATCGGCGTCGGACGCGGCGGGCATCGCCGCCACGCTGCAGATGAGGCGGGTGCTGACGGACAACCCCGGCATCGGCGAGGCCGAGCTGAAGGCGGCGCTGGAGCCGGTGGCCCGGTCCTATGTCGAGGCCAACCTGCTGCATCTCCAGACCGACCGGCTGGCGCGGGCGAAGGCGACGCTCGCGGTCGAGGTGCTGCCGGACCGAGGCCAGAAAACCGTGGACGTGAACGCACAGGCGGACCTCGGAGGGTATCTGTTCGCGACGACGCTTCCGTTCCTGAGCGGGGCGGGCGCGATCCCGTCGATGAAGGCCGCGGCCCGGGTGGAGAACGTAAAGATCCCCATCGAGGTGGTGCTCGCGCTCGACGTGAGCACGTCCATGCGGAGCAAGCTGGGCGGAGCATTTCCGGGTCCGGGCGAGAAGAGCCGCATGACGATCGTCAAGGACGCGGCCAAGGCGCTGGTCGACATCCTCGGCCCCGACGCGGACGACCGCATCGCGGTCGGCGTGGTGCCCTGGCACTTCCACGTGCGCCTCGCGGACGCGACGGCGACGGAGTGGAGCGCCAAGCTCTGGGCGCGCTACCCGACCAGGCGGACCTACGGCGTGCCCTACAAATGCCACTCCTTGTCCACCACCTGCGCTCCCACCGCGATCGTCGCCGACCTCAGGCCGACCGCGCCGGAAGACTGGAACGGATGCCTCGACGGCCACCGCATGGGAGGCAGCGGAACCAGCGCCGCGAACCCCGCGGTGGCGGACCTCTTCGCCACGCCGTCGGCCAATGCGTTCTCCCAAGCATATTATCCGTCCCTCCACGGGTACCAGTATGTGTGTCATGCGTACTCGATGGACGAATACCCCTCCGGCTATGGCCAGGACCATTTTTTAGTCGTGGCTGAGGGCTCGGGATGACGGGGATCGCACAG
>JAPPGP010000073.1:8479-10896 GCA_028821395.1 Defluviicoccus sp. | reverse complement strand
GGCCGCCCCGCGGGGGTGGGGGCCCCGGCGCGGCCCCCCCCCACCCCCCCCACACCCCCCCCCCCTCGGGGGGGGGGGGCGCCCCCCCCCCCCCCCGCCTCGATGCGCCGCACCCCGGCCGCGACGGCGCCCTCGGCGACGATCTTGAAGGCGCCGATATCGCCGGTGCGCGCGACATGGGTGCCGCCGCAGAGCTCGACCGAGTAGGGCGCGCCGCCGTCCTCGCCCATGGTGACGACCCGGACCTCGTCGCCGTATTTCTCGCCGAACAGCGCGATCGCGCCCGCCCCGGTCGCCTCGTCCGGCGTCATGAGCCTTGTGGCGACCTCGGCGTTCACCCGGATCTGGCCGTTGACCTCGCGCTCGAGCTCGCCCAGCGCGTCGCGCGCGATCGACGCATGGTGGCTGATGTCGAAGCGCAGCCGGTCGGGCGCGACCAGCGAGCCCTTCTGGGTGACATGCGCGCCGAGCTGCCGCCTGAGCGCCGAATGCAGCAAATGGGTGGCCGAGTGGTGCGCCCGGAGCCCGGCGCGCCTGGCCGCATCGACGCGCATCTCCAGCACGTCGCCCGGCGCCACCGCGCCTTGCGCCACGCGGCCGACATGGACGATCAAATCCTCGGCGTATCGCCGCGTGTCGTCGATCTCGACCAGCGTTCCGCCACCCTCCGCGACCCCGCGGTCGCCGATCTGGCCGCCCGCCTCGGCATAGAAGGGGGTCTGATTGACGACGATCGAGACCTCCTCGCCCGCCTCGGCGCGGTCGGTCTCGCGCCCCCCGGCAACCAGCCCGACCACGCTCGCATCGGCGGCCAGCGTGGTGTAGCCCAAGAACTCGGTGGCGCCGATGCGCTCGCGCAGGTCGAACCAGAGCCCGTCATGCGCGGTGTCGCCCGACCCGGCCCAGCTCCTGCGGGCCTCTTCGCGCTGGCGCTCCATCGCCGCGTCGAACCCGGCGACATCGACGCCGCGCCCCTCGCCGCGCAGCACGTCCTCGGTGAGGTCGAGCGGGAAGCCGTAGGTGTCGTAGAGCCGGAACGCGACCTCGCCCGGCAGCTCTTCCGCATCGCCCAGGCGGGCGGTCTCGTCTGCCAGCAGGCGCAAGCCCCGGTCGAGCATGTCCTTGAAGCGCGCCTCCTCGTGGCGCAGGGTCTCGGCGATCAGCGGCTCGGCGCGCTTGAGCTCGGCGAAGGCGCCGCCCATCCGGGCCACCAGCGGCGCCACCAGCCGCCACATCAGCGGCTCGCGCGCGCCCATGATGTGGGCGTGGCGCATGGCCCGGCGCATGATCCGGCGGAGCACGTAGCCGCGGCCCTCGTTGGACGGCAGCACCCCGTCGGCGATCAGGAAGCTGGAAGCGCGCACGTGGTCGGCGATCACCCGGTGGGCGACCGCATGCGCGCCGTCGGGCTCGGTGCCGGAACGTTCGGCCGAGGCCTCGATCAGGCTGCGCAGCACGTCTGTCGCGTAGTTGTCGTGGGTGCCCTGCAAGAGGGCCGCGATGCGCTCCAGCCCCATGCCGGTGTCGATGCTGGGCCTGGGCAGCTTCACCCGCTCGCCGGGGCTCGGCTGGTCGAACTGCATGAAGACCAGGTTCCAGATCTCGATGAAGCGGTCGCCGTCCTCGTCCGCGCTGCCCGGCGGCCCGCCCGGGATGCGGTCGCCATGGTCGTAGAAGATCTCCGAGCACGGCCCGCACGGCCCGGTCTCGCCCATCGACCAGAAATTGTCGCTGGTGGCGATCCTGAGGATGCGCTCCTCGCGCAGCCCGGCAATGCGGCGCCACAGCTCGAACGCCTCGTCGTCGTCGACGAAGACGGTGACCAGCAGGCGGTCCGCGGGTACCGCGAGCTCGCGCGTGATCAGCGACCAGGCGAGTTCGATCGCGGTCTCCTTGAAGTAGTCGCCGAAGGAGAAATTGCCCAGCATCTCGAAGAAGGTGTGATGCCGCGCGGTGTAGCCGACATTCTCCAGATCGTTGTGCTTGCCGCCGGCGCGCACGCATTTCTGCGAGGTCGCGGCGCGCGCGTAGTCGCGGGTCTCCAGCCCGGTGAAGACGTTCTTGAACTGCACCATGCCGGCATTGGTGAAGAGCAGCGTCGGGTCGTTCTCCGGCACCAGCGGCGAGGACGCGACCACCGCATGCCCGTTGGCGGCGAAATAGTCGAGAAAGGTCGAGCGCAGATCGTTGGTGCTGAGCATGTCCCGGCTGCCCGCCATTGCCGCGCGCGCCGGGCAACCCACCCATCGGCCCGGCGCGGGGATTCAGTATAGCGCGGAACAACGTCTGTCCAGCGGGGCGCGTCCCTCCACGTCATGCCAGGCCCCCGGACTCGTTGCGGGGGCCAGGCATGACGTGGAGGGAGCGCGGCGGGCGTATCGAAGGGGCCCCCCCCCAAAACAACCCGCGAATACGCC
>JAPPGP010000073.1:0-8469 GCA_028821395.1 Defluviicoccus sp. | reverse complement strand
CCGGGGGGGGGTATTACTATTCGCGCCAAACACGGCCTCCCCCGGGGGGGGCCCCCCCCCCCCACCGCCCGCCCCCCCGCCCGCGGCCGGGGGGCCAGGCATGACGTGGAGGGAGCGCGGCGGGCGTATCGAAGGCCCGCCGCCCTTACACCGCCTGCTTCTCCGCCCCGTCGCCGTCGTCCTCTCGGTCGATGACGATGGCTTCGGCGAGCAGGCCGGCGTTCTCGCGCACCGCGCGCTCGATGGCGTCGGCGATCTCCTTGTTGTCGGCGAGGAACTGCTTGGTGTTCTCGCGCCCCTGGCCGATGCGCTGGTCGCCGTAGGAGAACCAGGAGCCCGACTTCTCGACGATATTGGCCTTGACCCCGAGGTCGATCAGCTCGCCGGTCTTGGAGATGCCCGCGCCGTACATGATGTCGAACTCGACCGCCTTGAAGGGCGGCGCGAGCTTGTTCTTGACCACCTTGACCCGGGTCTGGTTGCCGACCACCTCGTCGCGGTCCTTGATCGCGCCGATGCGGCGGATATCGAGCCGGACCGAGGCGTAGAACTTGAGCGCGTTGCCGCCGGTGGTGGTCTCCGGGCTGCCGAACATGACGCCGATCTTCATGCGGATCTGGTTGATGAAGACGATCAGGCAGCGCGAGCGCGCGATCGAGCCGGTCAGCTTGCGCAGCGCCTGGCTCATCAGCCGCGCCTGCAGCCCGACATGGGTGTCGCCCATCTCGCCCTCGAGCTCGGCGCGCGGCACCAGGGCGGCGACGCTGTCGATGACGATCACGTCGATGGCGCCCGACCTGACCAGCGTGTCGGCGATCTCCAGCGCCTGCTCGCCCGCATCGGGCTGGCTGATCAGCAGCTCGCCCACGTCGACGCCGAGCTTGGCGGCGTAGACCGGGTCGAGCGCGTGCTCGGCATCGATGAAGGCGCAGGTGCCCCCGCCGCGCTGCGCCTCGGCCACGGCATGCAGCGCCAGCGTCGTCTTGCCCGAGCTCTCGGGGCCGTAGATCTCGACGATGCGCCCGCGCGGCAGCCCGCCGACCCCGAGCGCGATGTCGAGCCCGAGCGAGCCGGTCGAGATCGCCTCGGTGTCGGTCGGCCGGCTGCGCTCGCCGAGCTTCATGATCGAGCCCTTGCCGTAGGCCCGCTCGATCTGCCCCAGCGCGGCGTCCAGTGCCTTGTTGCGATCCATGGCGTCCTTCTCGACCAGTCTCAGACCATTGCCGCTCATCCGACCCTCCGCCTCTTATTCCACAGCCTTCGTCCGCGTGCAACGAAGCCCATATGTACACGATTTGTTCCGGCACGCAAGCGAAAAGAACAAACCGTGAAGATAAACTTCTCGCGAGCCGCAGGCTCAGTCGCGCCGCAGGTAGAAGGTGGCCATCCCGGCGGCGATCTCGCGCCCGCCGGGCTCGGAGACGTCGACCCGCACGGTGCCGAGGCTGCGCCCGGCGCGCACGATGCGGGCGCGGGCCAGCAGATCCGCCCCGGTGGAGGCGCGCAGATAGTCGACCCGGAGGTCGACGGTCGGCGTCGGCCCGCCGGTCCTGAGCACGATGGCGGCATGCGCCGCGATGTCGACCGCGCCGGCGACGACGGCGCCATGAAACCCGGGCTCGCCGGGGATGCGGGCGAGCTCCGGCCGGGCCGGGATCCGGACGGTAACGGTCTCGCTCGCCAGATCGGCCGATTCGAGGCTCGGTCGCAGCCAGCGGTGGAACGGCGGCGCGGCGAGCTCCGCCTCGAGGACGGCGATCGGGTCGTCGGGCACGGCGCCCACTCCGCAGGTTGGCGGGCCGCTATTCTAAACGATCGGGCAGCGTCCCGCGGCCCGGGCGATGCACTCCGCGGCGATGTCGTCGGCGATGCGGCTCGGCGCCGCGCCCTCGCGTCCGGCGCGCGCGAAGATCTCCGCCAGCGTGTCGCCGATCGCCGCGGTCGCGGCCTCGGCGCGGCGCTCGGAGAACCCGCCCGGCAGGCGGGTGAGCGCGAGCGCGATCAGCCCGCCGGCGTTGATCGCGTAGTCCGGCGCATAGAGCACCTTGCGCGCGCTCAGCAGATCGCCGTGGCGCGGCTCGGCGAGCTGGTTGTTGGCCGAGCCCGCGACCACGGCGCAGCGGAGCCGCGCCAGCGTGCCGTCGTCGATCGCCCCGCCCAGCGCGCAGGGCGCGAACACCTCGGCCTCGGCGTCGTAGATCGCCTCGGGCTCGACGACGGCGGCGCCGAAGGCCGCAGCCGCGCGCCTGGCCGCCGCGGGCGAGATGTCGGCGACGATCAGCTTCGCGCCCGCCGCGGCGAGGCGCTCGCAGAGCCGGTATCCGACATGGCCCAGCCCCTGCACCGCGACCGTCGCGCCGGCGACCGATTCGCGGCCGAGCCGGTGCGCGAGCGCCGCCTCGATGCCGGCGAACACGCCGCGCGCGGTCCACGGCGCCGGATCGCCGCCGCGGTCGCCGCTGCCGAGGATGTGGTCGGTCTCCGCCGCCGCCAGGTTGATGTCGTCGACGGTGACGCCCACGTCCTCGCCCGAGATGTAGTGCCCGGCAAGCGCGTCGACGGCGCGGCCGAAGGCGCGGAACAGCGATGCGGACTTGCCGGTGCGGGGGTCGCCCAGGATCACCGCCTTGCCGCCGCCGAGCGGCACGCCGGCGAGCGCGCATTTGTAGGTCATGCCGCGCGACAGCCTGAGCGCGTCGGTGAGCGCGGCGGCCTCGTCCGCGTAGGGCCACATGCGGCAGCCGCCGATCGCCGGGCCCAGGCTGCGGTCGTGGATCGCCACGATCGCGTCGAGCCCGGCCGCCCGGTCGACCGCGCGGACGATGCGCTCGTGGCCGTCGAAGCCCGGATGGTAGCGCGCCCGGGCGGTGATGTCGGCGATCTCGACCCCGCCCCCGGCCCGATACGCATCCCCGGCCGTTTCCGCCTCGCCGCGAAGCGCAAGCCCGTCCATCGCGATGTCCTTCCCATGTCCCGAGACCCGAGACATGGGGCGGCGCAAGCCGCGCGCAAGGCGCTGCGGCAAAATAGCAGCATCGTGTCGCGCGGCGCCCGGCGGGCGACATGTTGTTGCGCGCGGGCGCTGGGCGGGGCGGCGACGGTTTCGCCCATCGGGGCGGAGTCCGGCGGCGGCCGGGCGCCCCTCAGTCCAGCCTGGGCTCCAGCCGGTCGAGCGCCTCCGACAAAGTGTCGGGCTCGGCGGCGAAGCAGAGCCTGAGCCGGCCCTCGCCCGCCTCGCCGAAGGCGCGGCCCGGGGCGAGGCCCACCCCGGCGGTCTCGATCAGCTCGCGCGCGAAGCCGAGGCTGTCGGTCATGCCCTCGACCGCGAAGAAGGCGTAGAACGCGCCGTCCGGGCGCGGCAGGCGGACCCGGCGCATGGCGCCGAGGCGCTGCACCACCAGGTCGCGGTTGCGGCGGTAGCGCTCGACCAGGGATTCGATGAACCCGTCGCCCTGCTCGACCGCGGCGATGCCGGCGTGCTGCACGAAGGTGGTGGCCGAGGCGAGGTTGTACTCGTTGAGCTTGGCGAAGGGCTCGCCCAGCTCCGCCGCATGGGTGAGCCAGCCGAGCCGCCAGCCGGTCATCGACCACGATTTGGAGAACGAGTTGATCGCCACCAACCGGTCGTCGGGCTCGGCGATGTCGAGGAAGGAGGGCGCGCGGGGCAGATCGAAGGCGAGCCGGACATAGACCTCGTCGGCGACCACGTAGATGCCGCGTTGGCGGCACCGCTCCAGCAGCGCGCGCTGGTCGTCGGCGCTCATCACCCAGCCCGTCGGGTTGGACGGCGAGTTGACCATCACCGCCACCGTGCGCTCGTCGCAGGCGTCGAACAGGCGGTCGAGGTCGAGCCGCCAGCCGCCGCCATCGGCCGCCTCCAGCGCCACGATCCGGGTCTCGCCGCCCATCACATGCACCGTCTCGACGCAGTTGGGCCAGATCGGCCCCACGGCCACCACGTTGTCGCCGGGCGCGACGATGGCCTGGGCGGTCAGCATGATCGCGCTCATGCCGGATGCGGTCACCGTGATCCGCTCCGCTCCCATCGGGCGGTGGTGCAGCCGCGCCGCATAGCCCGCGATCGCCTCGCGCAACGGCGGGATGCCCCGGTTCTGGGTGTAGAACACATGGTTCGCCTCGAGCGCGCGGACCGCCGCCTGCTTGATGAAATCGGGCGTCGGCGTGTCGGGCTCGCCGAACCACAGCGGAATCACGCCGGCGCGGCCGATATTGGCCTCGGCGACGGCGCGGATCAGCGACTCGCCAAGCCCCTCGATCTCCGGGCGCAGCAGGCGCCGCTGCGCGGCCTCCGTCCCCGCCGCCGACGCTTCGCGCGGGCTCAAAACTCGCCCGGCACGAACAAATTGTCGGTGCCCGGCCCGGTGCTGCCCTCGGGCTCGTCGGCGACGGTGAAGTTGAGCTCGATGATCACCCCGTTGGGGTCGCGCACGAAGAGCTGCCACAGCCCGAAGGTGGGGATGGCGAACTCGCGGTGCGGCATGTCGAGCTCGACCACCCTGTTCTTCATCGCGTCGTAGTCATGCGCCTTGACCGCGACATGGTCGACCGAGGCGCTGCCATGCGTCGGGTTGCCGTCGTTGTCGAGCCCCGCGTCGCCCGCCATGATGTGGAACATCGTGCTGCCGAGGTCGAACCAGGTGCCGGGGAAGTCGAAATCGGGCCGCTCGATCTTCTCGAGGCCGAGCACCTCTTCGTAGAACCGGTCGGTGGCTTCGAGGTCCTGCGTCTTGATCGCGACGTGATGGATATCGAGAAGGGGCATCGGTATCTTCGCTCCCGGAGATGAGAAGGCCTAATCTACGGCCTCGGCGCGGCGAATTACAGGGGGTAGGCGGCGGTCGCCCCCGGCGACGGAATCGGCAGGAGGAGAACCGCGTGCGCGACGCTCACATACCCTACGGC
The DNA here is from genome assembly GCA_028821395.1 of Defluviicoccus sp. Lineage (GTDB taxonomy): Bacteria > Pseudomonadota > Alphaproteobacteria > MPNO01 > MPNO01 > MPNO01. The sequence continues at coordinate 3,546 of JAPPGP010000073.1, read as the reverse complement.
GCCTATTGGTCGACGCCCTTCGCACGCTGGCAGGGCAGCCTGGCGCATCTGCACTCGATGCGGTTCCTCGCCCACGTGGCGCGGGACGAGCTCGCGCGGCGCGGCATCGGGCTCGACGACATCGACTACGGCGTGCTCGGCCTCACCGTGGCGCAGCGCCAGTGCTTCTTCGGCCTGCCCTGGGTGACCGGGATGATGGGCGCCGGCCACATCCCGGGCCCGACGATCAACCACGCCTGCGCCACCGGCGCGCGCTGCCTGCAGGCGGCGAGCCAGGAGCTCGCCGACGGCGGCGCCGAGGTGGCGCTCGCGATGTCGGGCGACCGCACCTCGAACGGGCCGCATGTCTACTACCCCGCGCCCGACGCGCCGGGCGGCACCGGCGAGCACGAGAACTGGGTGCTGGGCAATTTCTCCTCCGACCCCTATGCCGGATGCGGCATGATCGACACCGCCGAGACGGTGGCGCGCAAGTGGCAGATCGCCACCGGGGAGCAGCACGACGTGGTGCTCCGGCGCTACGCGCAATACGAGGACGCGCTGGCCGGGGACCGCGCCTTCCAGAGGCGCTACATGACGCTGCCGCTGGAGGTTCCGGATGCGCGCTACCGCAAGACGCGGGGCGTGCTCGACGGCGACGAGGGTGTGCACGAGACCACGCGCGAGGGGCTGGAGCGGCTGCGTCCCGTCGACGAGGACGGCACGGTGACCTATGCCGGGCAGACCCACCCGGCGGACGGCAATGCGGGGCTGGTGGTGACCGGGCGCGAGCGCGCGAAGGCGATGTCGCGGGACGACGCCATCTCGATCCGGCTTGCCGGGTTCGGCACCGCGCGGGCGGAAATCGGCCACATGCCGGAGGCGCCGATCGGCGCCGCCAGGCGGGCGCTCGACGATGCCGGGATCTCGCTCGACGACGTGGCGGCGATCAAGACCCACAACCCGTTCGCGGTCAACGACGTGGTGTTCTGCCGCGAGACCGGCGCCGACGTGGACGCGATGAACAATTACGGCTGCTCGCTGATCTGGGGCCACCCGCAGGGCCCGACCGGGCTGCGCGCGGTGATCGAGCTGATCGAGGAGCTCAGCATCCGCGGCGGCGGCTGGGGCCTGTTCACCGGCTGCGCCGCCGGCGACAGCGCCATGGCCGTGGTGGTCGAGGTGGGGGACGGGTAGGGGGCGTCCCCCGGGGACGGCGAGCCGGGCGGTCGGCGAGACGCTGCTTCGCACGATTTTACCCGATTAGGGCGGTTTCTTGACGCTCTGGATAGGTCAACAGGGTTGACCATTGTTTCACGTGAAACATTAGGACCGGCTACGCCACGATGCGGCCGGGGCGCATGCCGGCGGCGGCGGCGAGCGCGTCGAGCTGGCGCGACAGCGGCTCGTCGAGCGGCATGGAGCCGTCGTCGGGCAAGGCGAGGGTGAGGCGGTCCCGGTCGATGGCGAGCGCGGCGCGGGCGAGCGGTCCCGGGGCGCCGCCCGAGACCCGGAAGGCGAGCCGCATCGCCTCGCCGATCACCTCCGCGCGGTGGCGCTGGCGCTGGGTCATCAGCCGGTGCGCCGCCTGCGCCTCGGGCGCCCCCGGATCGCCGCCGTAGCGCACGAAGGCGGCATAGGAGAGGAAGCCGCGCTGGTCGTGCTCCAGCCCCATGAAGGGGAAGCGCTGGATCCGGTTCATCGTCTGCACCGCGCGGTAGTCGGGGTGCTCGCGCCAGCCGATATCGGCGAGGTGGCAGGCGATCCGCCGGAGCCGCCGCCCGCCCTTGCGGCGTCCCTGGAACAGCGGCTCGATCCAGTCGAACAGGGTCCCCCCGACCGGGCCGAAGCGGGACTCGCGGGCGGCCAGCGTCATGGCGGCGGCCAGCACCGGGTCCTCGCCCCGCCGTTCCGGGGCCAGCCGGTCGTAGAGGAACCCCTCGCGCAGCCCCTGGGCGGAGAAGGCGAGCTTCTTCGCCCGGGTGGCGGCGAGCAAGGCGCGGATCGTGTCGCAGGCGATCGGCAGGCCGTCGCGCCGCCGCCGGGAGACGCCGGCGATCTGCTCCAGCGAGCGCGGGCCGAGCGCGCCCATCACCTCGGCGAGGTCGCGCATCTCGCCCACCGACATGCGGTAGCCGTCGATCACGTGGAGCGGGTGGTCGGCCCGCGCCATGTGCAGCCGGGCGACCGAGCGCCACGCCCCGCCCACCGGATAGAAGGCGCGCCCGGCGCCGCCCTTGAGCCAGCGCAGCTCGGCGAGCTGGGCGCGGATCTCCTCCAGCATCGCGCGTCGCGCCGCCCGGCCGCGCCCGGCATGGCGCAGTATCCCAAGCGGCAGGGTTGCCTGGCGGGCGATCCGGCCGTTTCGGATGTCGACCAGCTCGAGGCTGCCGCCGCCGAGATCGCCCATGATGCCGTCGGCCCCGGGCAGGCCGGAGATCACCCCGAGCGCGGACAGCCTCGCCTCCTCGTCTCCGCTCAGCACCGCGACGCGCTCGCCGCACCGTTCGGCGACCGCGCGCACGAACTCGGCGCCGTTTCGCGCCTCGCGCACCGCGGCGGTGGCGATGAAGGCGGGCTCTTCCGCCCCCATGCCCCGGGCCAGCGCGCCGAACCGGGCGATCGCGCGCAGCGCGCGGCCGGCGGCGTCGGCGCCGATCTCGCCCGACCCCGCCAGCTCGGCGCCGAGCCCACAGGCCGCGCCCTCGTTGAACATCGGCACCGGCGCCCGCCGATAGCCGTCATAGACCACCAGCCGCACCGTGTTGGAGCCGATATCGACCACCGCGACCGGGGCGTCCGGCGCGGCGCGAGCGTGCGCGGCCTGTTGCGTCTCGATCGGTCCCGTGTCGTGCATCTACGCTTTCGCCCGGAACCCGCGCGCCGGCTCAGGCGGGGGCGCCGGAGTCCCCGTTCCTGAGCGCGCTTCCCCGGCCAGAGAGACTCGGGTTGGTCATGAAGTAGTCGTGCGCGCTGAAGGCCGAGTCGGGCGCCTCGACGCGGCGATAGGTGCCGTCCGCCTCGAGCACCCAGCTCTGCGCCTCGTCCATCAGATTGGCGCCCATGATGCGGTCGAGCACCTGGCGGTGGACGGTGCGGTTGAGGATCGGGATCAGGGTCTCCACCCGACGGTCGAGGTTGCGCGGCATCCAGTCGGCGGAGGAGATGTAGACCTTCGCCTTGGACGAGCCGCGCGGGTGGGCGGCGCCGAAGCAGACGATCCGGCTGTGTTCGAGGAAGCGGCCGACGATGCTCTTGACCCGGATATTGTCCGACAGGCCGGGCACGCCCGGCCTGAGGCAGCAGATGCCGCGCACGATCAGCTCGATGCCGACCCCGGCCCGGGAGGCGGCGTACAGGCGGTCGATGATCTCGGGGTCGACCAGCGAGTTCATCTTGGCGAGGATCCAGGCCGGCCTTCCGGCGCGCGCGTTGTCGATCTCGCCGTCGATCAGCCGGACCAGGGTGTCGCGCATGTCGATCGGCGAGACCGCGATGCGCTCCATGCCCTGCGGCACGCCGGTCCCGGTCATGTAGTTGAACAGCTTCGCCGCGTCGCGGCAGAAC
>JAPPGP010000206.1:65899-74657 GCA_028821395.1 Defluviicoccus sp. | reverse complement strand
ACCAGCCCGAAGATCATCTCACGCCGCTCGCCGGGCGGACAAAAAACGAGCCCTGACCGGATGCCGAGAGACGGCGACATCGACGAGCGGTTCGGCAAGCTGCACAGGATTTCGCTCACCCCCGGGGGGCTGTTTTCGCGGCTGACCGGGGCCGGCGCGATCGAGGTCAACACCGCCCACGCCCAGGGGATCGACCGGCTGGCCGACGGGCTGGAGGTGGAGGCGACCGCCCCTGACGGGCTTGTCGAGGGGATCCGGCTGGCCGGCACCGATTCCTTCGCGGTGGGCGTGCAGTGGCATGCCGAGCATCGCTATCGGGAGCATGCGCTGTCGGACGCGCTGTTCAGGGCCTTCGGCGAAGCCGCGCGGGCCCACGCCTTTGCCCGCGCGCCCCGGGCGGGCGTCGCCTGAAGATGCGGCTGGCGACCTGGAACATCAACTCGGTCCGGCTCCGGCTCGAACTGTTGCACCGCGTGCTCGCGACGCTCGATGCCGATCTGATCTGCCTCCAGGAGATCAAGGTGGAAACCGAAGCCTTCCCCGCCGAGGAGATCGCGGCGATGGGATACCCGCATCAGGTGGTGCAGGGGTTCAAGGGCTATAACGGGACGGCGATCCTGTCGCGCGTGCCTTTGCGGCGCGGCCGTCCCGTCCGCTGGTGCGGCCGCGACGACGGCCGCCACGCGGTCGCGCGCCTGCCAGGTGGCGAGGAGGTCCATTCGCTCTACATCCCGGCCGGCGGCGATATTCCGGATCCGCGACAGAACGAGAAATTCGCCCACAAGCTCGACTTCGTCGCCGAGCTCGCCGACTGGTGCGCCGCACGCAATCCCGGGCGGCGGATCCTGCTCGGCGACTTCAACATCGCCCCGCTGGAGACCGACGTCTGGTCGCACAAGCAGCTCTTGAATGTGGTCAGCCACACCCCGGTCGAGGTCGACGGGCTCGACCGGGTTCGGCAGAGCTTTGGCTGGGTCGACGCGGTGCGCAAGTACATCCCGCCCGAGCAGCCGCTGTACACCTGGTGGAGCTATCGCAACCGCACCTGGCCGGGCAGCGACCGTGGGCGGCGGCTCGACCATATCTGGGTGACGCCCCGCCTCGCGCCCAGGCTGAAAGGGGCGCAGGTCCTGCGCGAGGCGCGCGGCTGGCCGCACCCGTCCGACCACGTGCCGGTGTCCGTCGATATCGATCTTTGATGGCGACGACGATTCCCGTCGCCGCGATCCGGCACGGTCCGACCGACTGGAACGAGCAGCGGCGGATACAGGGCCGCGCCGACCGTCCGCTCAGCAGGGCCGGCCGCGAGACGGTGTCGGGATGGACATTGCCGGCCGAGCTGGCCGCGTTCGACTGGTATGTGAGCCCGCTGTCCCGTGCCCGCGAGACCGCCGCCCTGCTCGGCCTCGACGCGGTGGTCGAGCCCGCGTTGATCGAAATGGACTGGGGGGCGTGGGACGGCGCCAGGGGTCCGGATCTTCGCGCGCGCTACGGCGCTTCGTTCGACCGCGAGCTCGCGCGCGGCCTCGACATGCGGCCGCACGGGGGCGAGACGCCGCGCGACCTGCGCGCGCGGGTCGCCGGCTGGCTCGACCGGGTCCGGCTCGCCGGCCGGCCGGCCGGCGCGGTTTGCCACCAGGGGGTGATTCGCGCGCTGCTCTCGCTGGCAACCGGCTGGGACATGGTCGCGAAGCCGCCGGTCGAGCTCGAGTGGTCGGCGGTTCAGATCTTCGCCCTCGCCGATGACGGCAGGGTGGCGCTCGAACGCGTGAACGTGATGCTGGACGCCGGGCAACCCGACCCCCGCCCTCACTCGAGCAGGAGCTGAAGCCGCTCGCGGAGCGCGGACTTGGTGAACGGTTTGCGCAGCAGCGCCGCCCCTGGCGACCTGGCGGCATCCCTCAGGCGTTCGTCGTCCGCGTACCCGGTCGTGTAAAGGACGCGGATATCCGGCAGGCGCCGGCGCGCCGCATCGGCGAGACGGATGCCGTCGACGCCGCCCGGCATCACCACGTCGGTGAACAGCAGATCGAAGCGCTCTCCCCGGTCCAGCAAGTCGAGCGCCGCCCGCCCGTCCGGCGCCGCGACCACCGAAAGGCCCATCCCGGCCAGCCTCGCTTCGGTCCGCGCGCGCAGCTGCGGGTGGTCCTCGACATAGAGCACGCGGCACCCGTCGATGGCGATCGGGGAACGCCCCGTTGCCGGGCGCGATTCATCCGCCGCCGCCTGGGTGCGCGGAAAATAGAGCCGCACCGTCGTGCCTGCCTCCAGGCGGCTGTCGATCGCGATGTGCCCCGACGACTGCTTGACGAACCCATAGACCATGCTGAGACCCATCCCGGTTCCCTGGCCCGGCTTCTTGGTCGTGAAAAACGGCTCGAAGGCGCGTTCGACGACTGCGGGCGGCATTCCGGTGCCGGTGTCGCTCACCTCGATGCAGACATAGGCGCCCGGGGGAGCCTCGGCGACGTCGTCGAGAACCGCATTGCGGACGACGATCGTCAGCGTGCCGCCGTTCGGCATCGCGTCGCGGGCATTGATCGCGAGGTTGATGACCGCGTTCTCCAACTGCACCGGATCGACCGTAGCGCACCAGCGTTCGCCGGGCTCGGAATAGTCGATCCGGATCGCGCCGCCGAGCGTCCGGTGCAGCAGCTCGGCCGTTCCGACCAGGAGGCCGGCAGGCTCGATCGTGCGGGGGTTGAGCGGCTGCTTGCGGGCGAACGCCAGCAGGCGCTCGGTCAGCTCGGCCGCGAGCCGCTCGGTCTCCCGCGCTTCGTCGATCAGCGCGCGCCGCTCGTCCTGCGGCGGCGTCAGCGCCTCGAGCTCTTCCAGATCCATCGACAATACGGCAAGGAGATTGTTGAAATCGTGCGCCATGCCGCCCGTCAGCTGGCCGACCGCCTCCATCTTCTGCGCCTGGTGCAGCTCTGCCTGGGCGGTCTGCCGATCGGTCACGTCGAGCGCGAGTCCGCTCCACGAGACGCCGCCGTCGGCGCGGCGCACCGGGCGGGCGATGGCATGCATCCAGCGCTCCTCCCCGTCGTCGCCGCGCACGCGCATCTGGTGGTCGAGCGGCGCGAGTTCGCGCGCCGAGGCTTCCAGCGCTGCCAGCCAGGCGGCGCGGTCGCCTTGGTGGATCGCCCGCATCAGCATGTCGGGCTCAGCTTGCAGGGCCGCGGGATCGAGCGCGAACACGCGCTTGAGCCCGTCGCTCACGAACGGGAAGGAAATCCGGCCCTCGGGGGAGAATCCGCCGCGAAAGATCGATCCGGGCAGGTTGGCCGCGATACCGTGCAGCATCTCCTCGTGGCGGCGCAGGGTTCGGTCCCTCCGGTACGATTCCGAAAGGTCGCGCACCACGCCCAAGAATCTGCGCTCGCCGGAAAACCTCATCTCGCCGACATAGATCGACATCGGAAACGGGGAGCCGTCCTTGCGCTCGCCCGTAACCTCCCGCCCGCTTCCGACGATGCGGGCCTCGCCGGTCTTCAGGTAGCGATCGACATGGGCATCGTGCGCGGCGCGTTCCTCGCCCGGCATCAGGATGCCGACATTGCGGCCCACCACCTCCTCGGCGCGATACCCGAAGATCCGCTCCGCCGCCCGGTTGACCGATCGGATGCGCTTGTCGACGTCGATCACGATCAGACCGTCGACGATCGTGTCGCGCAGGGCGCGGAGCTCGGCTTCGAGCGATTTCTCTCTCGCAGTCAACGCAAGCTTCCCCGCATGGGCGTGCGACAGTGTGCTGCGGGAAGCCGAATCCTCGCAACAACGACGACCGGCAGGCGTGCCCGGCTTCAGTGGGAGATCAGAACCGGCCGGGTCATCGTGCGCATGATCGACCGCGTCACGCCACCGAAGATCCATTCGCGCGTGCGGGAGTGGCCGTAGGCGCCCATGACGATCAGGTCGCAGCTCAGATCCGACGCCCGGGAGAGGATCGCGTCGGCGACATCGATGCTCTCCGCGTAGGTACGATTCGCTTCGGCGCGGACGCCGTGCCGGGCGAGATAGTGCGACATGTCGGCGCCCGGGACCTCGCCGTGGCCCTCCCCCTCGTCCGGATTGACGGCCAGCACGGTGACCTGGTCCGCCAGCCGCAGGATGGGCAACGCATCGGTGACCGCGCGCGTGGCTTCGCGGCTTGCGTTCCAGCACACCAGCACGCGCTTGCCGGCATCCGCGAAGCGCCCCGCCCTGGGCACGATCAGCACCGGCCGGCCGGTCATCGCGGCCACCGTGGTGGGAAGCTCCGGATCGTTCGACGGATCCTCGTCGTCCCCCTGGCCCATCACCGCCAAGTCGGCATAGCGCGCGTGGAGCCCGATCCGGCTCGCGGGGTCGCCGGCCTCCACGCGCCATTCACCGCCGATCCCGTGACGCGCGGCGGCCTCGTCGAACCCCGCCTTTGCCCGATCCTGATCGTTCTCGATTCGGTCCTCCAGCGCCGACAACAACTCGCCCGGAACCGGTCCTGGCAGGGACCGCAGCGAGGCCGTCGGGTCGGAACCCACGTGCAGCCCGATCGGATGCGCGGCGTGCGTCTTGGCAAGCGTGAAGGCTAGGTCGAGCACCGCGTCCAACCGGTCGTTGGCCGCGGCGTGGACGAGGATACTCTTGAGCGACATCGTTCATCTCCCGTTGGGTCGTTCCCGGAAACGCCGTTCGGATCGCGCCTCGTCACTCTGCATGGGCGGCGCCTGTCCCGCGCTCATCCTGACCCAGCATTCGGCAAAGCGCGTCCGGGTCGTGAATGCAAAGCCCGTGCCGGTCGAGAGACAGTATCCCGCGTTCTCTCAGGACACGCAGCGTGCGGCACACATGCGCTGCCGAGAGGCCGAGCGCGTCGCCCAGCTGCTCCTGCGTGGGCGGGAAGTCGACGGTCCTTCCCGGCACCGCGCCGCCGATCTCTCGAACCCGCCGGTCGAGCCGGAACAGGAGATGGGCGACGGCTTCCAGCGCGTTGCGACGACCGATATCGACCAGCGATTCGTGGGCCGCGAGTATCGAGCCGGACAATCTGTCGATGACGGAAGCCGCATAATCGGCATTGGTCGCGAGCATCGAGACGAATTGCGACTGCGGAATGACCACGGCGGTCACGTCGGTCAACGCCTCGGCGGCATGCTGCGCGGGTCCGCCGGGCGGCGACACAAGCCCGCATATGTCGCCCGGCAACAGGAATTCGAGGATTTGACGGCGTCCGTCCTCGAGGATGTGGTGAAGAGACACCCATCCTTCCACCAGGGTGAAAACATCCTCGTTGCTCCGATCCTGTGCAAAGAGCTCGGCGCCCGAGGCGAAAAATCGGTATTCCCGTCCAACCGCTCGTGTCCGCCCGGTCAGGATTCCCTCCGCGGGGGGTGGATCGAAGACGTGTCGTCGGGGTATCGGCGGCACGTCCGCGGGCCCGCCTCGCAGCGCCATGAGACGCGGCATACAGCATCCTCCCGGTGTCGAAACGCCCGTGCGCCTGTGCACGGCAGTTGGAATATGGCGGCGATTTGTGTAGTTGGTTTGTGCTGCGACGGCCCAATTTGTAAAGAATCGTATGGGCGAACACGGGGATCGCTGCGTGTCCAGGACCGTTCTCGTCGTCGACGACGATGCCCGGCTGAGAAATCGTCTGTGCGCGTTCCTGCGACGGGAAGGCTACACTGTCCACGCCTTGCCGGACGGTGCCGCCCTGCGCGCATTTCTGAAGAACCGGGCGGCCGATCTCGTGATCCTGGATCTGATGATGCCGGGCGAGGACGGCCTCTCGCTCACCCGTTTCCTGCGCGAAAACTTCAATAGCGGTATCTTGATTCTCACCGGAAAGGGCGAGCCGGTCGATCGTATCGTCGGGCTCGAAATGGGTGCCGACGACTACCTGGCCAAGCCCTTCAACCTGCGCGAGCTGCTCGCGCGGGTGCGCAGCATCGTTCGCCGAGTGGCGGCAGACGACACGCCCTCCCGGCGGCGGGAGTCAGGCGAAATCGACGGAGAAACCCTCGCCTTCGACGGGTTCCTGCTCGACATCGCAAGCCGTCGTCTCACCGATCGCGACGGTTCGGAAGTGTTCTTGACCGGCGCCGAGTTCAATCTGTTGGCAATTCTGGCGCGCCGCGCCGGCCGCCCGCAATCGCGCGATCAACTTCTCGATGCGATGGGCGGGCGAAGCTGGCAACCGCACGATCGAAGTATCGACCTTCACATCAGCCATCTGCGCAAGAAGCTCGGGGACCACCCGAGAAAGCCCTCGATTATCAGGACGATCCGGGGGACAGGCTATGTGTTCTCCCGCCCGGTCGAGCGGAAATAACACCGATTCACGAGTACCATCCTGCATCCGGCGCGGGAACGGTTCGGTCCCGACGCCGGATGCTTTGGCATCGCCCGCCTACAACACGCCGCCTGCAGCCAAGTTAACGCCCGCCGATCACCAGGTCGAACTCGCGGTTCCGCCGCCTTCTCCCCCGCCCGACTCCGAGCCCGGGGATGCAGCCGACGAGCCCGCTTCGCCGCTTGCCGAACCCGATCCCGCAAGGGACCACCGCCCGTCATTCGACTCGTACTTGCCTTGTTTCCCGCCATTTCGCAGCTCGGTCCGGATCGACGGCAGCTTGATCAGGCGCTCCATGTCGGTGGCGGCGCGGGCCAGTATCTCCGGCGGCGTCAGCCCGGGCTGATCGCTCAGCGCCTGCTCGACAAAGCGCGGGACCGAACCCTTCGGCGCGCGTTTGCGGCCGCTGGCGCGACGCGCCTTGGGCTCCGCTTTCTTGGGCGGCCGTCCGCGGGTTGCACGCGCCCGGGTAAGCTGTGCGCCTCCCGAACCGAGCAGGTCCAGTATTTCCTTCTTGGCGTCTTCCTTGCCGCGCTCATAGGCCGCCGATTCGATCTCGGCGATGAGCGCTGAGAGCTTCGCTTCTTTGCTCTTCGCAATATTCGGCATGGTTTGTATTCCCATCACTGCATGACGATACGATCAACATTACGCTAAGATGCGGAGAGGAATATATGGGCTCGAGTGTTGACGCAACCGTAAAGTCGAAGTGTTGTTCGCAAATTGATCGAAAACGGTCGTTCATGTCGGCACGATGCGAAATCGGATGGCTTGATCAATTCGGGCGCCGGGCGCCGCCGGTTCGACGGCAGCCTCTGCGGGCGGGCAAGACTGCGTCGTAGCATCACAAGTGTGCGGGCGAATTGACCGTGTTCGGGAAATCTGCTTCCGTGAAACGGACAGACACCAAGGAGGCGGAGTTTCATGGAACATCGTGAGGACAAACAACGCGTCGACCTCTTTGAGCTTTACGCCGAGGATCCAGAGCGCGCCGACCGCATTGTGTTCGGCCGGGAACCGCACAGGGACCGCCGCGGATTCCTCAAGGGCGCCGGCCTCGCGGCGATGGGCGCGGCGGTCGGCGCCGCGATCCCGTTTCACCGCAACATGCCGTCCGGGTTCATCCCGGAAGCGGTCGCCGCCAACCCGGCGACGATCGTCGGCAAGGACGGCCTGACCGTGCTCAACGACCGCCCGGTGAACGCGGAAACGCCGGCCCATCTGCTGGACGACGAGGTGACGCCTACCGCGCGGCATTTCATCAGGAACAACGGCGTCGTCCCGGAAGACATGGATGCCGCGACCTGGCGATTGCGGATCGACGGTCTGGTGAACAAGCCGATGACCGTGGGCATCGATGACCTGAAGCAGGGCTTCGAAGTCGTCACGCAGCGGCTGACCATCGAATGCGGCGGCAACGGAAGGGCGTACTTCGACCCGCCCGCGCGCGGCAATCAGTGGACGCTGGGCGCGGTCGCCTGCTCGGAGTGGACCGGCGTGCGTCTCGCCGACGTGCTCAAGGCGGCGGGCGTCAAGGAGAATGTCGTCTACACCGCCCATGTCGGCGCCGACACGCATCTGTCCGGCAAGGAGGGAAAGCTCCCCATATCCCGCGGCGTGCCCATCGCCAAGGCGATGAACCCAAGCAACCTGATCGCATTCGGCATGAACGGCGGTCCGCTGCACCCGATGAACGGGGCGCCGCTTCGCCTGGTGATCCCCGGCTGGCCCGGGTCGTGCTCGCAGAAATGGCTCAAGCGAATCTGGCTGCGCGATGTCGTGCATGACGGGCCGAAGATGACGGGCTCCTCCTACCGCGTGCCCGACTATCCGGTGGCGCCCGGCGAGAAGGTGCCGAAGAGCGCCATGCAGATCATCCACTCGATGCCGGTGAAGTCGCTGATCACGACGCCGAAGACCGGGCTTTCGATCGGCGGGCGCGAGCTCGCCGTGGCGGGCCACGCCTGGGCCGGCGACAACGCGGTCGCGCGGGTCGACGTCTCGATCGATTTCGGCGCCTCCTGGCAGCAGGCGGAGCTCAAGGCGCCGGTCAACCCCTATGCCTGGCAGCGCTGGTCGGCCGGGCTGCGGTTCCCGCAAAAGGGATATTACGAGGTCTGGGCGCGGGCCACCGACGACAAGGGGGTGAGCCAGCCCTTCGCCATCGCCTGGAACCCGAAGGGGTATCTCAACAACTCGATGCACCGGATCTCCGTGCGCGTGGCCTAGCGGCGATGCCGCGGCAATGGCTCGTCGCGGGGGCCCGGGGGGGGGTTTTTTTTGGCCCCGGGGGCGCCGGGGGCCCCCCGGGGGCCCCCCCCGGGGGGGGTCGCGCGCCCCCCCCCGCCCCCCCCCCGCGGCCCCCCCCCCTTCCCCCCCCCCCCCCCCCGCCGGGCGGGGGGGCCCCCCCCCCCCCCCGCCGCCAGG
>JAPPGP010000206.1:0-65889 GCA_028821395.1 Defluviicoccus sp. | reverse complement strand
CCCCCGCGGGGGCGGGGGGGGGGGCTCGGGGGGGGGCGGGGGTTTGTGGGGGGGGGGCGGGGGGGGGGGGTTTTTTTCCCCCCCCGGGGGCGGGGGCGGCGGCCGCCGATGCGCCTCCGCAGCCCGCCGCGGCCGCGGAGGAGGACGAGTATCAGGGCCTGCCGCCGGGCGAGGGGCGCGACGAGGTGTTCGGCCTGTGCGGGCCCTGTCATTCCATGAAGCTGGTCACGCAGCAGGGGCTGTCGCGCTCGACCTGGGGAGAGGTCCTCGAATTCATGGTCGAGGAACAGGAGATGGCGGAGCTCGAGCCGGAGGACGAGGTTCTGGTTCTCGACTATCTGGCGAAGTTCTACGGCCCAGACCGGCGGGCGCGACGGATGCGGCGCTAGGCCCTCCGCGCGCGCGGATTGCTTGACCTCCCGGGCGGCGGCACGCATGGTCTCGCCGTCGGTGCCGACGGCGGGACGGCGATGAACGGCGGAAAGACCTATGTGATTGCGACCGATGTCGGGGGCACCTGCACCGACACCGTGGTGTTTGCCGCGGGCGAGCCGGTCCATATCGGCAAGGCGCTCTCCACCCCGCCCGATTTCGAGAACGGCGTGCTCGACTCCATACGCTCCGCCGCGGACTCGATGGGGGTCGGGCTCGAAGATCTTCTGAGCCGCACCGGCCTGTTCACCCACGGCTCGACCGTGGTGGACAACGCGCTGCTCACGCGCGACGGGGCGCGGACGGGGCTGATCACCACCGAGGGGTTCGAGGACACGCTGCTGGTCACGAGGGGCGCCTACGGTCGCTGGGCCGGGCTGGCGGAGGAGGGGCTCAAGCACCCGGTGAAGACCGACCGCGCGCCGCCGCTGGTGCCGGCGGCGCGTATCCGCGGGGTGCCGGAGCGGGTCGACTACAAGGGCGCGGTGATCCGCGAGCTCGACGAGGACTCGGCCGAGGCCGCGATCCGCCATTTGGTGGAAGCGATGGGCGTCGAGGCCATCGCGGTCTGCTTCCTCTGGTCCTGTTACAACCCGGACCACGAACGGCGCGTCCGGGACATCGCGGCCGCGGCGGCGCCCGGCGCCTATGTGACGATATCGAGCGACATCGCGCCGGTGCCCGGCGAGTACGAACGCACCTCGACGACCGTCATCAACGCCTATGCGGGCCGGATCGCCTATGACTACGTCACCGAGCTGGAGGCCCTGCTGGCAGACCGGGGCTACGGCGGCCCGCTGCTGGTGATGCAGGGCTATGGCGGGCTGCTGCCGGCCGAAGAGGCGTCCAGGCGCGCGGTCGGGATGATCGAATGCGGCCCCGCCGCCGGGGTGATCGGCGCCCGGTTCCTCGGCGCCGCGATGGGCGATCCCGACGTGATCGCGGCCGACATGGGCGGCACGACGTTCAAGGTGGGCGTGATCCAGGGCGGCGAGCTCGAATTCGCGCGCGAGCCGCTGGTCGACCGCTACCACTATGTCGCGCCCAAGATCGAGGTCGTCTCGATCGGCGCCGGCGGCGGCTCCATCGTCTCGCTCGAGCCCCGGACCAACGTGCCGCGGGTCGGCCCCAAGAGCGCCGGCGCCCGGCCGGGTCCGGTGTGCTACGGGCTCGGCGGCATGGATCCCACGCTCACCGACGTGATGACGCTGATCGGCTACATGGACCCGGACATCTTTCTCGGCGGCGCCATGCGCCTCGACGTCGACGCGGCGCGCGCGGCGTTCGAGGCGAAGATCGCCCAGCCGATGGGTATGGGCGTCGACGAGGCCGCCTTCGGCATCTTTCGCGTCGCCGCCGCCCAGATCGCCGATCTGATCCACGAGATCACCGTGGAGCGCGGGCTCGATCCGCGCGATTTCGTGCTGCACGCCTTTGGCGGCTCCTGCCCGCTGCTCGCCGGGGTGTTCGGCCAGGAGCTCAGCGTCAAGCGCATCGTGGTTCCCTACACCGCCGCGGTGAACTGCGCCTTCGGCCTGGTCTCCGCCGACGTGGTGCACGAGTTCGCGCACACCACGACGCGGCCGGTGCCGACGCCGGCCGATGAGATCAACGCGATCTTCGCGCCGATGGCCGAGCGTGCCCGCGACCAGCTCGCCGGCGAAGGCTTCGCCGACGGCGATATCGCGCTGCAATGGTCGGCCGATCTCCGCTATCGCCGCCAGGTGCACGAGGTGACCACGCCGGTGCGCGCCGCAACCCCCCTCGACGAGGCCGGGCTGGAGACGCTGGTGAGCGACTTCGAGGCGCTTTACGAGCGCAAATACGGCAAGGGTTCGGCCTATCGCGGCGCCGGCATCGAGATGACCATGTTCCGGCTCTCCGCGCGCGGCCGCATGACGCGCCCCGAGATTCCGGTCGAGCCCCTCGCCGGCGAGGATGCCGGCGCCGCCCATCGCGGCAGGCGCGACGTGTTCGTCGAAGCCGAGGGCGGGCTCGCGCCGGCCGACATCTACGACTTCCAGGCGCTCGCCCCGGGCAATCTCGTGGCCGGCCCGGCGGTGATCCACACGCCGATCACCACCATCGTCGTCCAGGCCGCGCAGACCGCGCGGATGGACGCTTACCGAAATATCGTCATCGCGTTCGACTGAGGAGCCCCGCGATGGACCCGATCACCTTCTCCATCATCCGCCACCGCCTGTTCCGCATCGTCGACGAGGCGGTGATCACGCTGAAGCACGTCTCCGGGTCGGCGATCACCAATGAGGGGCACGATCTCATGGTGTCGCTCTACCGCGCCGACGGCTCGCTGCTGATGGGGGGCGTCGGCTTCCTGCACCACCTGACCAGCGCCGCCGAGGCCTGCAAGGCGACGATCCGGCGCTTCGGGGAGGACATCAACGAGGGCGACGTCTTCCTGCTCAACGACCCCTACACGGCGGCGCTCCACACCTCCGACATCTATCTCGTCGCGCCCATCCACCATCGCGGCGAGCTCGTCGCCTGGAGCGCGTGTTTCGTCCACGTCTACGACATCGGCGCGACCAATCCCGGCGGCTTCTGCCCCGACGCGCCCGACATATTCACCGAGGGTTTCTCGTCGCCCGGCATCCGGCTGGTGAGCGGCGGCAGGGTGAACCAGGACGTGATGGACACGTTGCTGAACATGGTGCGCTCGCCCGAGATGGTGGCGCTCGACATGTCCTCGATGATCGCCTGCAACAACGTCGCGCGCGAGCGCATGCTGGCGCTGATCGACAAATACGGTCACGCGACCGTCGACGAGGCCTGCCGCACGCTGATCGGGCAATCCGAGACGCTGCTGCGCGAGCGCTTGCGCGAGCTGCCCGACGGGTCCTGGAAATCGCGCCAATACATCGACGTCCAGGGCGAGGTGTTCAAGGTCAACCTGACCATGACCAAGCGGGACGACAGCCTGGTCTTCGATTTCTCCGGGTCGAGCCCGCAGGCGCCCTATGCCATCAACTGCACGAAATGGGCCTCGCTCGGCGGGCTGTTCGCGCCGCTCTTTCCGCTGCTCTGCTTCGACATCACCTGGAATGAAGGCGTCGTCCGGCCCATCGAGATGATCGCGCCCGAAGGCTCGATCGTTAACTGCACCAGGCCCGCACCGGTCTCCGTCGCCACCGTGGGCGCCATCCAGTCGGTCAACAACGCGGCCTGCGCGGCGATCGGCAAGATGCTCGATGCGAGCGAGAAATACGCCAGCGAGGCGACCGCGGTGTGGCACGCCAACCACTTCGCCGTCTTCATGTTCGGCCGCAACCAGTATGGAGGCGAGGCGATCGGCATCCTGACCGAGACCTTCGCCGGGTCCGGCGGGGCGCGCAACTTCGCCGACGGGATCGATGTCGGCGGCGAGATCCCCAACCCGATCTCGCGCATGGCAAATGTCGAGACGCTGGAGACGATCTTTCCGCTGCGCTACCTGTTCCGCCGCCGGATGCGGGATTCGGGCGGTCCCGGGCGCTATCGCGGCGGCGCCGGGATGGAGATCGGCCTCACGCCGCATGACGCGCCGGATGGCGGGCTCCACTACGTGGTCTCCGGCAAGGGCGCCGACTTCCCGATGAGCGACGGCCTCGCCGGCGGCTATCCCGGGGCGCCCAACTCGTATGTCTGGGTCAAGAACAACGAGGCGGATGCCGACGAACGCAACGCCGATGCCGCGTTCGGCCAGTCGGTCGACGATCTGCCCGGCGAGCAGGAACGCATCTCCTGGGGCGTGTTCCCGCTGATGGGAGAAGACGTGCTCTATCTGCGCTGGAACGGCGGCGGCGGGTTCGGCGATCCCCTCGACCGCGAGCCCGGATCGGTGCTGGAAGACTGCCGCGCCGGCGTGGTATCGCGGGAAATTGCGGCGAGCGTCTACGGCGTGGCGGTCGACGAGGACCTCGCGGGCTTCGACGCCGAGGCGACCGCGGCCAGGCGCAAGGCGCTCTCCGCCCAGCGTCTTCCCGCAGAGGCGGCGGAATGAGCCGGCGGGTCTCCAGCACGCTGGAGATCGACGGAGGCGAGATCCGTTGCCGCAAATGCGGCCGCGCGCTCGGCCCCAGGGGAACGCCCTGGAAGCAGGCGGCCGCGATGACCGAGATCCCGATGCGGGGCGCGGCGGGGGCTCCCTATAGCGGCGGCGAGCGGGTGGTGCTGCGCCGTTTCGCCTGCCCCGGCTGCGGCGCGCTGCTGGACAGCGAAACCGCGCTCCCGGAAGACCCGTTCCTCGACGACGTGCTGTTCGACTGAGGCGGGCACGCGTCCCGGCGCCGTTTCGCCCGCGCGCCCTGATGTCCTAGGATCGCTCCGTACGAGCAGGGACCGCGATTGCGCGGTGCAATTACGGAGGAACGGACATGACGGCTTTTCGAACGGTGCTCAGGACGATGGGGCTTGCCGCCGCCGCGGGTCTGGCGCTCGGCGCCGGTACGGCGGGGGCCGATGCGCTGAAGCTGAAGCTCCACACTTTCGGCTCGCCCAAGCAGCCAGAGACCAAGTGGATCTTCGAGCCGCTCAAGCAGGATCTCGAGCGGCATTCGGGCAACACGCTCACCTTGCAGGTCTATTATGGCATGGCGCTCGGCGGCAAGCCGCGCGACCTGATCGCGCAGGCCGAGAACGGCGTGGTCGACATGTCCTATACCCTGCCCGGATACCACGCCGGGCGGTTTCCCATCCTGACCGCGCTGGAGCTGCCGTTCATCGGCGATACCGGCGAGGCCTTCAGCCAGGTCGCCTGGGACTGGGTCGACAAGTACGCGCACCGGGAGTTCAAGACCGTCAAGCTGATCACGCTGAACGCCATCGATATCGGCATCCTGCACACCACCAAGCGCCCGGTGCGCAAGCTGGAGGACATCAAGGGGCTCAAGCTCCGCGTCGCCGGGCGCTATATCGGCATGGCGGTCAAGGCGCTGGGCGGCGTCCCGGTCCAGATGCCGCTGCCCGCCGTCTACGAGTCGCTGGCGCGCGGCCAGACCCAGGGCATGCTGATCCCGTGGCTGATCACCATCCCCTTCAAATACGCCGAGGTGACCAAGTTCCACACCGACGTGAAGATATACCACTCGCTGCTGCTGACCGTGATGAACATGGGCAGCTGGAACAAGCTCGACGCCAAGCAGAAGAAGGCGGTCGGGATGAGCACCGGCAAGGCGTTCGCCAAGCGCTACGGGAAGCTCTGGGATGGCGGTGCCGCGCCGGGCCGCGAGATCGCGCGCAAGAAGGGCAACGAGATCATCACCCTCTCGGCCGACGAAGAGGCGCGCTGGCGGGCGGCCGCGCGCGGGGCGCACCAGGCGTGGATCGGGGACATGGACGCCAAGGGGCTGAACGGCAAGCAGATGTTCGCCGACCTGCTCGCTTTGGCGAAGAAGTACCGCCAATAGCGCATGGCGGAGACCGAAACGGGGAGCGGCGCCAGGCAGCGCCTCGCCGCCCCCCGTAACGACCGGTTCGGAGCGGCGCTGTTCGCGCTGAGCGAGGCGCTTGCCGTTTTCGGCGGCATCGTCCTCATCGTCATGACCGCGTTCACGGTGATCAGCGTTGTGGGGCGAACCGGGTTCGACCTGCCGGTGCTCGGCGATCAGGAGATCGTCGAGCTCGGCTGCGCGATCGCGATCTTCTCCTTCATGCCCTATTGCCAGATGCGCGCGGCGAACGTGATCGTCGACTTCTTCACCGCGCGGCTGAGCCAGGCGGCGCGCGACGGGCTCGACGCGACGATGAACGCGATCTTCTCGGTCTGCATCCTGATCGTCACCTGGCGCCTCGCGGTCGGCGGGATCGCGACCTACCACGCTTCCGACGCGTCGATGTTCCTGCGCATTCCGCAATGGTGGGGGTACGGGCTCGCCTTCATCGGCTGCATCGCCTGGTCGCTCGCCTGCCTGTACTCGATGCTGCGCTCGATCGGGCATATGCGGGAGTCCCGCCGCGCGGGCGGGGCTGCGTCATGAGCGGCTTCGAGATGGGGCTGCTGCTGTTCGCGGTCACGCTGCTGGCGATCATGCTGCGCATGCCGGTGGGGCTCGCCATGCTGTTCGTCGGCGGGCTGGGCTACGTGCTCCTGGTTGGCTGGGACCCGCTGATCAAGACGCTCAACAACTCGACCTACAGCCGGTTCTCGTCCTACACCCTGTCGGTGGTGCCGCTGTTCCTGCTGATGGGGCAGTTCGCGACCAAGGCCGGCCTCAACCGCGCCCTGTTCCGTGCCGCCAGTGCCTGGTTCGGGTATATGCGGGGCGGGCTGGCGATCGCCTCGGTCGGCGGCTGCGCCATGTTCGGCGCGATTTGCGGCTCGTCGCTCGCCACCGCCGCGACGATGTCGCAGGTGGCGCTGCCCGAAATGCGTCGCTACCGCTACTCGGACGCGCTGTCGACCGGCACGCTGGCGGCCGGCGGAACCCTCGGCATACTGATCCCGCCGTCGGTGATCCTCGTTATCTACGCCGTCTATACCGAGCAGTCGATCGGCCATCTGTTCCTCGCCGCGCTCGTCCCCGGCATCATCGCGACCGTCGGCTACATGATCGTGGTCGCGGTCTATGTCCGCCTCGCGCCCGAGGCCGCGCCGGCGGTGCCCCGCGCCTCGTGGCGCGAGAAGCTGATGAGCCTGCAGGAGATCTGGCCGACGGCGCTGGTCTTCGTGCTCGTCGTCGGCGGCATCTATCTCGGATGGTTCTCGCCCACCGAGGGCGCGGCGATCGGCGCGGCCGCGGTCGGGCTGCTCGCCGTCGCCGTGGGGGGGATGCGCTGGCGGGGCTTGCGCGAGTGCCTGGTCGACACCGCGGAGACCACGGCGCTGATCTTCCTGATCCTGATGGGCGCCGAGATCTTCAACGCCTTCCTTGCCCTCACGCAGATGCCCCAGGAGCTGGGCCAGGTCGTGCTCGGCCTCGACGCGCCGCCGCTGCTGATCATCGCGGCGATGCTGCTGATCTACATCCTGCTCGGCTGCGTGATGGATGCGCTGGCGATGGTGCTGCTCACCATGCCGGTGTTCTACCCCATCGTCTCGTCGCTCGACCTCGGCCTGACCCCCGATCAGGTCGGTGTGTGGTTCGGCATCCTGGCGCTGATGGCGGTCGAGATGGGGATGATCACCCCGCCCTTCGGGCTCAACATCTTCGTCATCAACGCGATGGCCGACGACGTGCCGATGAACCACACCTTCAAGGGCGTCCTGCCCTTCGTCGTGAGCGATATCGTCCGCCTCGCCATCATCGTGCTGGTGCCGGCGACGGCGCTCTACCTGCCCGGAATGATGTGACGCGCGCTACCGGCGTCCGTCCCGTCGGCAGCCCGCATTTCCACCCGGGTCATGGGCGTCGATCCTTCGAATGCCCGGCGCACCGGTCAAATCATTTCAACCGACCTGTCCGGCCCAAGGAGCCCATATCTATTTCGTCGCGGGCATGAACTTCGCCTCGAACGGCATTTCAATTCCCTGTCCCGCGGCGCCACCTACTGGAGAGACGCCCGGTGTGGGTCTCCATTCGACAGTCTCGGAGAGGGGCCCGGGCGAGGTTTCCGACGCTGGGCGCGGACTGCGAAGGGCCAGGCCTTGGCTGCGACCGCGCGGAGCGTTCCGGCCGTCCGAGGCCTTGGGGGCCGGGCGCTGCCCGGGGAGCAGCGGAGGCGAGGAAGGGCGCGGGTCGGCTCCGGTGAATGGCGCAAGGGGTGTGCCAGATGGTCGGCTACAGGGGATGACGTATGCTCAATGGTTTCGCAGAGAACGGGTACGGTCCCATCAGCTCGGACTATTTGAGGGCCGGGTACAAGGAAGATGACTTCGAGCTGACCAGCATCGTCGTCGAAGAGAAGCGAGTCATCGGCACCGTCAGGGTCAACAGGTTCTTTTCGCCCATGGACGGCGAGTTTCATCTGTCATCGGCGATGGGCACGATCTGGATACAGCAATTCGCCGTCATCTATGCCTTCCATGACAGCGGCGTGACGGTTAAGGACCGCGAAGTCTATCTGCGGGAGTTCTCCATGAAGTGCCGGAGCCGCATCGTCAATCTCGAGAATATCCCGCTCGAGCTGGCGGTCACGTCAAGGGGGGAGCGGGGCGGCCGGATCTTCTACCGGGCCGAATACGACATCGACGCGGGCGGCTTCGTCGGCCGCATCTGCTGGTTCATGGACGCCCGCCCTCAAGCCCAGGCCTGAACCGGAACCGCGCCAACCGCCCGCAGACGGCATCTCGAAGGACAATGCGTCGCGGGGCCGGGCGTGGACGGCGCGGAAGGCCTTTGCGCGCCGGCCCTCAAAAGGGCACCGACATGAAGTTGTGGGTGCCCTCGCAATCGACGAGGTCGACGCGTTTCCAGGCGATCCTGAAGCCCTCGCCCTCGGGGCGCAGACGGTGGCGCGCCTCGCCGCCGAACACGCGGCGGTGGTCGTCGCGGTGCTCCAGCATCACGAAGGACGAGCGGGTGCAAAGCTCCGCGCCCTCGCCGCCCTCCTCCAGCACCACGTTGCCGATCACGTGGCGGGTCCGCACCGGCGGGATCTGGGCCCAGAACGCGTTGTGGCGGAGCTGGCGGATGCGCACGTCCATCAGCGCGCGGTTTTCGTAGAAGATCGACAGCCGGTCGACCGGGTTGTCCTGGTCGGGCTCGGACGGCACCCAGTAGATTCCGTCCTCGGTGTAGAGGTCACGCCAGTCCTCGAAGCGCCGCTCGTCGATCAGCCGCGCCTCGTGGAACAGGAACTCCTCGACCCGGCGCAGCCGGAGCAGCGCTTCCACGCTGCCGGCGGACGAAAGGACTCCGCTCACGCGGCCGCCATGTAGTGCCGCCAGGCGCCGAGCATGGCGCGCATCGGAAGCTCGCTGGTCGCCCGGTCGCGGTTGCCGCGATTGCCGAACGGCTCCTCCCGCCCCGCCCGGCGCGACAGATCGATCCACTCCGTCGCCTCGCTGCCCAGCCCTTGCTGAAGCTGCTCGAACACCGCGAGGTCGTCGGCGAGCACCGGCGAGGCCGGCGAGTTGGCGGTCGAGACGAACTTGACCGCGGTGTGGAACATCTCCTCGGGCGCGCCCTTGAGGCGGAACACGTAGGAGTGGACGTCGGTGCGGTCGACCGAGACCGGCCGGATCACGCGAAGCTGCTGGAACCGCGTGTTGAACGAGAGGTTGGGGTAGATCAGGTTGTTGAAGGTCTCGCGCGCGAAGATCCGGTTCATCCGTTCCTCGCCATAGGCCGCCGCCATGCGCGCCTTGTAGTCCTCGAAAACCGGGTCCCTGCGGTCGGGATCGATGATGCCGCCGCGATAGAACCCGTCCATGAAGACGTGCCCGCCGTCATAGCCGTGGATGCCGATGGAGTCCCACTGGTCGAGCGCAAACCCGTTGGCGTTGAACATCTGGATCGCCTGGTCGGCGGTCTCGGCCGCGCCGGTCGCGGCGATGAAGTCCCGCGCCGCCTCGACCGAGGATTGGTGCACGTAGCCCGGATGCACGGTGTCGACCGAGTTCTCCATGTGGAGCTTCCAGTTGCCCTCGAAGGTCTGGCGCAACGGCGCGCCGACCATCTCGACCTCGCCGTCCGGCGCCCGGTCGCAGAAATTGTCGAGCGCGTCCGAGATCTCGCCGAGATATTCGTCGAGGCGCGGGCCCTCGGCGGCCAGCGAGGCGAAGACGAAGCCCCGGTACGATTCGACCCGCGCCACGGCGGCGATCGAACGGCGCGCATCGCCCGGGTCGAGCCCGTCGCCGTAGCCGTCCGGCTGGGGCACGCCGAGCAGCTTGCCCGCGGTATCGAACGCCCAGCCGTGATAGGGGCAGACCAGCCGCCGCCCGCCGCCCTTCGCCGGCACGCAGACGGTCATGCCGCGATGCGGGCAGCGGTTGTGGAGGACGCGGATCGCGTCGTCCGCGCCGCGGATCATCACCACGTCGCGCAGCCCGATCGATGTGCGGATCCAGTCTCCCGGCTGCGCGACCTGGCTGTCATGCCCGACCAGTATCCAGGCGCGCCCGAAGATCCGCTCCATCTCGAGGGCGAAGATCTCGGGGTCGGTATAGACCCGCCGATGCACCCGGTCCGGCTCGACCAGGCTCTCGATTCTCGTCTTGTCGATTGCGGCCATCCCGCGCTCCGGATTGTTGCGGAACAATATCGACGGCGCGCTCGCGCTGTCAAAACCGGATCGGGGTCAGCCGGCTCCCAGCGGGCGGGTCCGGCGCACCGCGACGACCTCGTAGCCGACCAGGAGCGCGGCGAGCGCGAGCCCGCCGATATCCGTCCAGCCCGCGCCGGGGAAAGCGCCCGCCGGCAGGAGCAAGGCGAGCCCCGCCGCGCCGAAGCCCGCTCGCCTGAGCGCATCCAGCGGCCGGGCGAAGTAGCCGATCACCCCGACCGAGACCAGCCACACGCCGCCGACCGCGGCCGCCGCCGCGTGGATCACGGCGAGCGTCGAGCCCTGCATCATCAGCTCGGGCGAGAGCACGAACAGGAACGGCACCACATAGGCCGACCAGCCGAACATCACCGCCGCCGTCGCGGTCTTGATCGGGTCCGAGTCCGCCACCGTCGCCGCGGCGAAGGCGGCGATCGCCACCGGCGGGGTGATCATCGACAGCATGCCGAAATAGAGCGCGAACAGGTGCGCCGCCATCGGCCGGATTCCGACCTCGATCATCGACGGAGCGACCAGCGTCGCCAGCAGCAGATAGACTCCGAGCGTCGGCATCCCCATGCCGAGAACGATGGAGATCAGCGCCGCCAGGAACAGGATCAGCACCAGATTGCCGCCGGCGAACTGGATGATCGCCTGGGTCAGCGCGAAGCCCAGCCCGGTGATGTTGAGCACGCCGATTATGATGCCCGCCATGGCGCCGATCATGACGATCTGCACCACGATCGCGCCGGTCCGGCCGAGCGCGGCGAAGGCGGCCCGCCAGCCCATCCGCTCGCCCTTGTAGCCCAGCACGAGGCCGATCGGGATCAGGCTGGCGGCGGCCCACAGCGCCGAGGCGTGCGGGCGCAGGTTGAAGTGGAACAGGCAGAGGATGACCACCGCGAAGGGAACGATATAGGGCCAGCCTGCGCGCAGGACTTTCAGCCGGGCAGGTATCAGATCCGCGTCCACCCGGGTGATGCCGCCGCGCGCGGCGAACAGATCGGCCTGGATGAACAGCGCGACGTAGTAGAGGATCGCCGGGATCAGCGCCGCCAGCACCACGTCGCGGTAGCCGATCTGCAGGAACTCGGCCATCACGAAGGCGGCCGCGCCCATCATCGGCGGCATCAACTGGCCCCCGGTCGAGGCCACCGCCTCGATCGCGCCGGCGGCGTGCGCCGGGTAGCCGCCCCTGCGCATCAGCGGGATGGTGATCACCCCGGTCGACACCACGTTGGACACCGCCGAGCCCGAGATCGAGCCGAACAGCGACGAGGCGGTCACCGCGATCTTGGCCGAGCCGCCGCGGTAGCGGCCCATCAGCGCCGTCGAAATGTCGGTGAAGAAGCGCGAGCCGCCGGACGTGTCGAGCAGCACGCCGAAATAGATGAACGCAATCACGATGGTCGTCGACACGGTGAGCGGGATGCCCAGCAACCCGTTCGAATCGATGCCGAGATAGATGAACATGCGGTCGACATCGACCGACCGGCCCTGGAACGCGCCCGGCACGAAATGACCGACCAGGCCGAAGGCGATGAAGAAGATCATGAACCAGAACAGCACCCGGCCCGCGGTGCGCCGGAGCCCCTCCGCCACCAGGACGACGATCACGACGCTGGCGGCGACCGCGTCGGGCGGGCGGAAGTGGAGGTTCTCGAAGATGCGTTCGTAGTCCCAGGCGACATAGGCGCAGACGACGAGACCCGCGACCGCCGCGAGCCAGTCATACCACGGCACGCGGAGCCGCTCGGTCTTCGCCCGGGCCGGCTTGACGATGAACAGTGTCGCGATGCCGATGCCGAGCAGCACCACGAGCCTCTGCTCGTTGTAGAGCACCAGCCCGGCCATGCGGTAGAGGTCGGCGGCCTCGGCGAGCGCACCCGCGGTGAGCAGCCCGCCGAGCCAGGCGCCGAGGACGCGGACGGACCAGTTCGCCCGCGCCCCGCCCCCGGTTTCTTCGTCCTTCGCCATGCCCCCCGATGCCGGCCGCGCCGGTTACATCAGCCCGGCTTCCTTGAAGAACTTCTTCGAGCCCTCATGGTAGGGAAGGCCGATATCGAGATTGATCTTGGCCGGGTCGAACTGGCCGAAGGACTTGTGGACGCTGACCAGCTTGGCCTTGTTGGCATGCAGCGCCTTGACCACCTTGTAGACCGTCTCGTCCGGGGTCTTGGTGCTGGCGTTCACGATGAAGGGCGCGATCAGCACGTTGGTCGGACCCATGACCCCGGGATAGAGCGGCTGGGGCTGGATCGTCCCGATCACGGCGCCCGGAGCGATCTTGCGGACGATGGCCTGGGTCTTGTCGTTCATTTCGAGCGACAGCACGCGAATGCCGCCGACCGCGGCGTGGGCCTGGCGGGTCTTGCCCGAGGACAGCGACCAGTTCGCCGCATCGACCTTGCCTTCCATGAAGTCCTGGACGCCGCGTACGCCGTTGGGCACGGGCACGCCGGTGACGTCGTCCAAGCCGATGCCCGCGGTCGCCAGTTGCGCCTGGCTGAACAGGCCGGAAATCTTCTGCTTGGTGTAGCGCGACGGCAGGCGCTTGCCCCTGAGGTCGGCGATCGTCTTGAACGGCGAATCGTTGCGCACAAACATGCCGACCACCAGCGGGAACAGCGAGGCGACGACGCGGACGTTCTCCTGCTTGCGGCCCTTGAACATGGCGCCGCCGGAAATCGAGAACGCAGTGACCACGCTGACCGAGATGGTGAAGTCGAGCTCGCCGTCGTTGAGCAGAGGCAGCGTCACCACGGGTCCGCCCTGCGGGACGACGCGCATCTTCACCCCGGCATTCTCGATCGCCACCTTGGCGACGCCGGCGCCGGCGGAATAGGCGAGCGAGCCCTGCGGGTTGGTGCCCATGCTCACGGTCTGCGCCGAGGCGCCTGCCGCCACGACAGCGGCGGCGATGGCGGTTGTCGCCAAGAGTTTCATTTCGTCGTCTCCCTTTCAGCTTCTGGAAGCGATTATGCGCTACAGGTTCACTCTCATCAGATCATAAGCTGTCATCAGCGGGCCCGAATAGTGCTTGCGTATGTCGCGCACCACGTCGTCCATCAGATGCGGCCCCATGAAATCGACCGGGTAGTGGTTGGTGGACTCCCTTTTGATCACCGGGCTGGTCGAATCGAAATGCCCGAAATGGGTGGCGACCAGCAGCTTGACGCCGGCGTCGCGCGCGATCCTGCCGAGATCCTCGGGCGGGGTGTGGGCGAAGGTGCCGACCCCGGCGCGCGTGCGGAATTCGAGGAAGGACTGGGGAAGCGTGCATTCGTGGATCAGCACGTCGGCGTCGCGGGCGAGGCGCACGACCGCCTCGCAGGGCGCGGTGTCGCCGGAGAACGCGACCGCCTTGCCTTCGGCCTCGAAGCGCAGGCCGAAGCACTCGCTTATCTCGCGCGGGATGTGCTCGACGTGATCGCAATGGATGCGAACGTCGTCGTCTTCATAGGCGAGGCCCGGCTCGACCTCCCGAACGTCGGGCCGCACGGCGGCGAGATTCTGCTGCCTCAGCGGGTAGGCGCTGCGCGCGCGGAAATCGGAATCGAAGGCGCCGCCCTCGAACAGCATCTTGCAGAAATGCCCGGTCCCCTTCGGGCCGAGCACGACCGGCGAATCGGGCCGGTCCCACATCCACCCGGCAATGGTGAATAGCGGGAAGTCGCAGATATGGTCGTGGTGGAGATGGGTCAGGAACACCGCCTTCACCTCGGTTGGGCTGGCGTTGGCGGCGACCATGTTGCGCACCGTGCCGTTGCCGCAGTCGAACATGTAGCGCGCGCCGTTCTCCAGGGTGACGAGGATGCCGGACTGCGCCCGGTTAGGGTCGGGAAACGGGGCTCCGGTGCCGAGCATGGTGACGTACATTGGGGACCTCTCAGAACATCTGCGCCAGCGGCCAGGCGACGATCGCCGGGAAGGCCAGCACGATCAGGATGGCGATAACGTCGCAGACCAGGAAGGGGATGGCCGCGCGATAGATCTCGTTCATCGTCGTGCCCGCCGGCGCGACGCCCTTCATGACGAACAGCCCCGCCCCGAAGGGAGGCGAGGTCGACCCGGTCTCGATGGCGATCAAGTAGAGCACGGCGAACCATATCGGATCGTAGCCCAGCTGATCCACCACCGGCACGAAAACCGGCAGGGTGACCAGCATGATCGGCACCGGACCCATCACCATCCCCAGCACGATCACGGTGACGATCATCAGCAGGACGACTGCGATCGGGCCGGCGTCGATACCCAGCACCGTATTGACCAGACCTTCGGTCGCCCCGGTGAAGGCGAGCATCTGGGTGAACGCCAGCGCGCCGGAGATGATCAACAGCAGCATCACCGAGATCTCGAGGCTGCCGACGACGGCGTTGCGAAACACCTCCCAGGTCATGCGCCGGCGGAACACCGCGAGCAGGAAGGTGGCGAGCGCGCCCGACGCCGCGGATTCGCTCGGCGTCGCCAGGCCGACGAAGATCACGCCGACCACCATGAAGATGATGAAGCCGACCGGAACCACGTGCATCGCGCCGGCGCGGAGCTTCACCCGCCACGGGATGGGCTCGACCTCGAAGGCCGGCGCGACATCGGGATCGATCACGCAGCGCCCGACGATGTAGCAGGCATAGAGCGCCGCCATGATGACGCCCGGCAGAATGATGGCGATCAGGATCCTGCCGATGGAGAGCTCGGCGATGACGCCCAGCAATACCGCGAGCCCGCTCGGCGGGATCATGATCGCAAGCCCGCCGCTGCCGAGGATCGGGCCGAGCGACATCGGCTTGCGGTAGCCGCGCTTCTCCATCTCCGGCACCAGGGTCGATCCGAGCAGCGCGATGCTGCCCATGCTGTTCCCGGTCAGCGCCGAGAACAGCACGCCGCCGCCGACCGCCATCAGCGCGAGGCGGCCGCGCAGCCGGCCGAACCACTTGTCGAGGGTGTCGAGAAGGTCGAACCCGATGCCCGAGTGGAACATGATCTCGCCCATCAGCAGGAACAGCGCGACCGGCACCAGGGTGAAGGTGGTGAGCGATTCCGAGATCTGGATGACCAGCTGCAGCATGCCCGGCACGCCGCCGAAGAAGATGTAGGCGCCGATCAGGTTGACGATGAGAAAGGTGAACGCCACCGGCAGGCCGATGAACATCAGGACGAACAGCCCACCCATGATGACCAGAAAGGCCTCGTACCATTCCATCGCGGACCGCCCCTAGCGCCGGTCCACCGCGAACGGCAGGCCCCGCATGGCGCGCAGCCCGCGGCGCAGGAACTGGATGCCCAGCAGGGTGAAGCCGAACGGCACCACGGCGGTGATCCACCAGGTCAGCGGCGCCATGATCGTCGGCTCGCGGATGTCGGCCCGGTACTGGTCGATCGCCGTGACCACGCCGAACCAGGCGACGATGAAGCACGCGACGGAAGCGGCGATCGAGAGCGCGAGGTGCAGATACCGGGCGGTGCGCGCGTCCACCCGGTTGAGCAGCAAATCGAGCGCGACATGCTTGTCGTTGCCCAGCACCCAGGCGGCGGCCAGGAAGGTGATGTAGAGCAGCGCGATCTCGCTGAGTTCGACCAGCCAGGGGTTGGAGATGTCGACCGCAGCCCGGGTGACGATCTCGGCGCAGACCGCCAGCACGACCAGCACGAACACGGCGCAGGCGATGGCGGCGAGCCCGCGGTTCAGCAGGTCGAACCATCGGGCGACCCGGTTCAGCGTATCCCGCATGACCTCGACGGTCTCGAACCCGCCCGCTTCCGGTCCGGCGGAAGCGGGCAAGGGGCCGGATCGGGCTACTTCATCAACATCGACTGCAGGCGCTTGCCCTCCTCGGGGGCCTTCTCGCGCACCGCCGCCCAGGCCGCCTCCAGCACCAGCCTGGCGAACTTCTTCTCTTCGTCGGCGGAGAACCGGACCGTCTTGACCCCGGTCTTGCCGAGATCCGCGTAGCCGTTCTTGAGCCGTTCGTTCCAGCTCGCCTCATAGGTCGGCGGCTCGACGTTGCGCACGAAATCGATCACCTTTGCGCGGGTCGCCGCCGGGATCTTGTTCCAGGCGCGCGGGTTCACTAGGAAGTGGAACGTCGCGCGATAGAAGCCCGGCTCCACATAGGCGCCGAGCAGGCCCTTGTACTGCCGCGCCACGCCCGACACGCCGGTCGCGAACCCCTTGACGATGCCGCGTTCCATGGCGGTGTAGATCTCCGTCATCGGCAGAGTCAGGGGCGCGCCGCCGAGCGCCTTGACGGCGGGCGCGATCGCCGGGAACACCCGGATTTTCAAGTTCTTGAAATCGGCGAGCGTCGCAATCGGATCGCGCAGGAAGAAGTGGAAGCGCAGATGCGAGACCGGCGCTTCGCCAACATAGATCAGCCCCTTGGCGGCGTGGAGCTCCGCCATGTAGTCGTGATAGCCGGTGGCCTTGATCTCCTCATAGGTCTTGTTCGAGTAGTTGGCCGCGCCCGAGACATTGAGAATCCCGTTGGCATAGCTCGGGCTGGTCAGCGTCGCGTCGACCGAGCCCAGGCGCACCGCGTTGGGTTGCTTGAACTGGGGAACGACCTCCGGCCCGCCGCGCCAGTCCATGCGGAACTCGCCTTCCAGCTTCTGGTTGAGCCGCGCGATGAAGCCGTCGAAGGACTGGCCGATCGGGGTCTTCTTGGCCAGCATGGTGACCACCTTGACGGTCGACTCCGCTGCGAGCGAGGGTTGCAGCCCCACCGCGAGAACCGCGGCGACGGCGATCAGCCCGGCTACCGGACGATGTCTCATACCTTGTGACTCCCTGTCCTCTGTTGCTGGTTCTCCGATCCGACCATACGGACAATGGCTTCGCCTTGTCACGCCCCACCGGAGGACGCGCCGGGTTTCAGGTTGATGACCAGGATGGCGCCTGTGCCCATCGCCGCACCGCCGATCAGGAAGATCGGCACGTAGCTGCCCGCGATCTCGAACAGCGCCACCAGCAGATAGCCGGCGACGGCCTGGGCGACGCCGCCGGTCAGGATCATGGCGTGCCACAGCGGCGGCATCTCGTCCGGTCCGACGACCTGTTGCACCCGGCCCGAAATGATGGCGGAAAATCCGGGCTGCGCGCCGACCACCAGCGACGAGAGGATCAGCACCCAGCCGATGGGAAGGACGACCGGCAAGGCGATCCCCGCGGCCAGGCTGGCGAGCACCAGAACGAGGCCCCTGCGGTGTCCGATCGCGTCGGCGAGGCGTCCCCAGAGAAAGGTCCCGGTCATCGCGCCGAGCCCGAACAGCACCCAGTGAAAGCCGCCGACGGCGATGCTCTCCCCCAGACCGCGCACCAGGTAGTCGACCCAGTAGATGCTGTGCGGGACGAGGCCGATCCCGAACAGGCTCTGGGCCGCGATCAGCCGGAACGCGGCGGCGCTCGGGCGAAAGCGCGACAGGGAAGGTTCCTGCGGAGCGGGGTCTGCCGCGCGCCAGCCCCAGAGCGCCACCCCGACCCCCAGCGCGCCGAACAGGGCGAGCCCGGACCACGCCGCGATCAGCCCCTGCCCGGCGAGCAGCGGCACCAGCACGCCGGAGGCGAGAATCGCGATGCCGACGCCGGTGAACACGATCCCCGTCGCCGCGCCCAGACGCTCGGGCGGCGCATGCCGGGTGACGATGGCGAGCGCGTGCACCATCATCACGCCCATCGCGATCCCCGCGAGGCAGCGCCAGAAGACGAGCCACGCGGCCCCCGCGGGGGCGATGCTGGCGACCAGGCAGGCAAGCGTTATCCAGAGACACAGCCTGAGCAGGGCGGCCTCGCCCATCAGGCGGCGCAGCCAGAGCGCGCCGAGCGCGCCGATCAGAAAGCCCGCGAGATTGAACGCCGCCACCGATCCGGCCTCGGCGGCGGTCAGCCAGCCTTCCTCGATCAGCGCGGGGATCAGCGGCGTGTATGAGAACCGGCCGAGCCCCATGCCGACCAGGAGCGTCGCCGCCCCCCCGATCGAAAGCCGCACCCATGCCGGCATCGACATTCCCTCAGAACAGACGGCCCCCCGTAGCGGACACGCGCCCGCTCAACCCAGCATCGTGTTCGGCAGGATGGGCGGCAAGCCGGGGGGATCGTCACCGCCGCGCTGCGCGAAGCGGAGGTCGGTCCCTACGGATCTGCATCGGCAGGGGCGCGGGCGGCGACCGAGAGCGCGTGCACCGGCCCGGCGAGCTCGTCGGCGAGACACGCATAGACCATGCGTTGGCGTTCCACCCGGCTCTTGCCGGCGAAGGCGGCCGCCGTGATCTCGACCCGGAAATGGCTTTCCCCGCCCTCCGGCGCGCCGGCGTGGCCGAGATGGAGGTGGGACTGATCGACGATCTCGAGACGGGCCGGGCGAAACGTCTCTTCCAGCTTGCCTCGAATGACTTCCGCCACGCTCATGATCGCCGGGTTCCCGTCCCGTTTCGGCGCCCGGTTTCCCGCCGTGGCCGCGCTTGCCTGCCCTCTGCGCCAGCCGCATACTGCGCGCCATGAAGGCGGACGGCAATGTCTCTGTCGAGCTTGGCGTCGAATGCGGGCCGCGGATTTGCGCGGCGCCCGGCTGCGACGAACCGGCGCAATACCGTGCTCCGCGCTCGCGGGAGCGGCTGTCAGAGTATATTTGGTTGTGTCTCGAGCATGTTCGCGCGTACAACAAGGCTTGGAACTACTACGCTGGCATGAGCGTGGCCGAGATCGAGGCTCACTGCCGTGCCGACACCACTTGGCGGCGTCCGTCCTGGCCGTTCGGAACGACAGGCGCGGGGGCCCGATTCGACGCGCGCGATCCGTTCGGTCTGTTTCCCGGAGAGCCGCGCGCCGCCCATGACGCGGGCGACCGGCTGGCGCTGACCGACCCGGCAGAGAAGCGGGCGCTCGACGTGATGAATCTTTCCCCGCCAGTGACGGCGGATCTGGTGAAGCTGCGCTACAAGGAGCTCGTCAAGCAATTGCACCCCGACGTCAATGGCGGGGACAAGCGCGCGGAAGAACGGCTCAAGCTGGTCAACGACGCCTACCGCACGCTCAGCGCCGCACGCTCCCTTTAGCCTGCTTCACGTTACACCCACCAAGGATCGATTTCCTATGTCAGCTGAGAAGAGCAACGGGGCCAATGGCAGCGGCCCCGTGATGCCCGACATGACGGTTTCGGTACGCCAGGTCTTCGGGCTGGACACCGACTTGCAGGTTCCGGCGTTCAGCGTCGCGCCGTCGGACCACGTGCCCGACCTCGACGAAGCCTATTGCTTCGATCACGACACTACGCTGGCGATCCTGGTCGCGCTCAAGCACAACCGGCGGCTCCTGATCCAGGGCTACCACGGAACCGGCAAGTCGACCCATATCGAACAGGTCACGGCGCGGCTCAACTGGCCCTGCATCCGGGTCAATCTCGACAGCCATATCAGCCGCATCGATCTGATCGGCAAGGATGCGATCGTGCTGCGCGACGGCAAGCAGGTGACCGAGTTCCGCGAGGGCATCCTGCCCTGGGCGCTGCAGAGCCCCTGCGCGCTGGTTTTCGACGAGTACGATGCCGGCAGGCCGGACGTGATGTTCGTCATCCAGCGCGTGCTGGAGGTCGACGGCAAGATGACGCTCTTGGACCAGAACCGGGTGATCCGGCCGCACTCCGCATTCCGGCTGATGGCGACGGCCAACACGGTCGGGCTCGGCGACACCACCGGCCTCTATCACGGCACGCAGCAGATCAACCAGGGACAGCTCGACCGCTGGAACCTGGTGGCCACGCTCAACTACCTGCCGCGCGAGGACGAGGAGGAGATCGTTCTTTCCAAGGTGCCGGACTACGACGACGAGGGCGGCCGCAAGACGATCAGCGCGATGGTCTCGGTCGCCGACATGACGCGGGCAGGCTTCATGAACGGCGACATTTCCACCGTGATGTCGCCCCGCACCGTCATCACCTGGGCCGAGAACAGCCGGCTGTTCGACGACATCGCGACCGCCTTCCGGATGACCTTCCTCAACAAATGCGACGAGCTGGAGCGGCCCGCGGTCGCCGAGTACTACCAGCGCTGCATGGGCGAGGACCTGCCCGAGGCCGCCGCCAAGTCGGGGCACGGCTGACGGTCCGGCGGAGCCCCCGGTGAGCTCGACGACGGCCGATACCCCGATCGAGGCGTTCCGCCGCGTCACCGGCGCGGCGATGCGCGCGATCGCTCGGCGCGAGGACGTGACAGTGAATTTCGGCGCCGAGCCGCGCCTGGTCGAGAATCAGGCGCGGCTGCCGGTGCCGTCGCGCGACCTGCCCGGCGAAGAGGTCTCGCAGCTCCGCGGCGAGGCCGACGCGATGGCGCTCAAGCTGCGCCACCACGACACCGAGCTGCATGCCCGCCGCGCGCCGGCCGGGGAGGCCGCGCGCGCGGTGTTCGAGTCGCTCGAGCAGGTTCGGGTCGAGACCATCGGCGCCAGGCATATGGCCGGGGTCGCGGCCAATCTGGAGGCCGCGCTCGCCGGGCGATGCCAGTCGCGGGGTTACGCCCGGATCGCCGATATCGAGGATGCGCCGCTCGCCGAGGCCGTCGGCATGATGGCGCGGGAAAAGTGGTCCGGCAGGCGGCTGCCCGAGGCCGCGCGGCCGCTGATCGATCTCTGGCGCGAGGAGATCGGCGACAGGATCGAAGCCGACCTCGCGGCGCTCGAAGCCGCCATCGGCGACCAGGAAACCTTCGCGCGCACGGTGAACAGGCTGCTCTACGATCTCGACCTGCTGGACGAGGAGCCCGGGGAGGGCGACAGCGAAGCCACCGACCGGGGCGAGGACAGCGAGGATTCGGACTCCGAGGACGACGACGCCGAGGCCACCGAGATGGATGGCGCGGCGGCGGAGATGGAGGGCTCGCCGTCGTCCGACATGGAGGACGGGGAAGGCGAGGACTCGGAAGATTCGATGGCCGAACAGGTCCAGGAAGAGATGATGCCCGGGACCGGGGACGAGGAAGGCGAGCGCGCGCAGCGGCGCCGCGCCGAGGGCTTCCTGCCCGACGAGGCGCGCCAGCCCGCCTATCGGCCCTACACGGTCGATTTCGACGAGGTGATCGAGGCCGAGGAGCTTTGCGACGCCGACGAGCTCGGCCGGCTGCGCCAGCATCTCGACCAGCAGCTCGCGCATCTCCAGGGCATCATCGCCCGGCTCGCCAACCGGCTGCAGCGCCGCCTGCTGGCCCAGCAGTCTCGCTCCTGGGAGTTCGACCTCGAGGAGGGGCTGCTCGACGCCGGCAGGCTGTCCCGCGTCGTCGTCAACCCGATGCACCCGCTGAGCTACAAGATCGAGAAGCAGACCGAGTTCCGCGACACCGTGGTCTCGCTGCTGATCGACAATTCGGGGTCGATGCGCGGCCGGCCCATCACGGTCGCCGCGATGAGCGCCGACATTCTCGCGCGCACCCTCGAACGCTGCGGCGTCAAGGTCGAGATCCTCGGCTTCACCACCCGCGCCTGGAAGGGCGGCCAGGCGCGCGAGAAGTGGCTGTCCGAGGGCAAGACGCCCAACCCGGGCCGGCTGAACGATCTCCGCCACATCGTCTACAAGGACGCCGACGCGCCGTGGCGCCGGGCCCGCAAGTCGCTCGGCCTGATGCTGCGGGAGGGGCTGCTGAAGGAGAACATAGACGGAGAGGCGCTGATTTGGGCGCATCATCGGCTGATCGCCCGGTCCGAGCAGCGCCGCATCCTGATGGTGATCTCCGACGGCGCGCCGGTCGACGACTCGACGCTGTCGGTCAACCCCGGCAACTATCTGGAGCGCCATCTTCGCGACGTCATCGCGTGGATCGAGGGGCAATCGCCGGTCGAGCTGACGGCGATCGGAATCGGCCACGACGTGACCCGGTACTACAACCGCGCGGTGACGATCATGGATGCCGAGCAGCTCGGCGGCACCATGATGGGCCGGCTCACCGAGCTGTTCGAGGAAGACCTCCGCGGCGGCGCCGCAATCGGCGAGCGCCTGATCGCCTAGCCCGCGGGAGCGGTGGCCGCCTTGCGGATCTGGCGCTTGATGCGGACCGCTTCCCGGGTGAGCTTCCCGTCCGGCGTGCCGAGCAGGTAGGCGTCCAGCCCACCATTGTGCTCGATGGAGCGGATCGCCCGCGCGGTCAGCCGCAGCTTCACCGTCCTGCCGAGCGCGTCGGACAGCATCGACGTCTGCTGCAAATTGGGTAGGAACCGCCGCCTGGTCTTGTTGTTGGCATGGCTGACATTGTTCCCCGTCAGCACGCCCGTACCCGTTACGCTGCAACGCCGTGCCATCGTCCGCACTCCGTTCGGATGAGGGGCGCTTTTTAGTCGTCCCCGCGCGCCGCCGTCAAGATGCGCGGTCGCGCAGCGCGAGGCCGATCGCCAGCGCCGCCGCCGCGCACATCACGGCGGCGCCGAGCAGGAACGGCCAGTCCTGTCCGAGACCGGCGAAGATCGAACCGCTGAGCGCCGGGCCGAGGATCCGTCCGAGCCCGGCGGAGGATTGCGAGATTCCCATGAGCGTGCCGCGTTCGTGCGCCCGCGCGCGCTGCGAGATCAGCGACGACAGGGAGGGGCCGCAGACCGAAACCCCGGCGACGATCAGGCCGAGCCCCGCCATGATCCCCGCCGTCCCGCCAGCCGCCGGCAGGATCAGGCACCCCGTCATGGTCATGCCCATGCCCGCCGCCACCGTGTAGCGTTCGCCGGCGCGGCGCGCGATCGGCCCCACCGCCACGCCCTGAACCAGCACCGCGACCGCGCCCATATAGGTGTACATGTAGCCGTTGCGCGTCGGCCCCCAGCCGAACCGCGCCTCGGACCACAGCGCGAAGACCGTCTCGATCCCGGCGAAGACGAAGGGCGAGGAGAACACCAGCAGGAGCAGCGGGGCGATACCGGCCTCGCGGACCCGGTGCCACACCCGGCCGGAGGCGCTCGCCCGGGCGCGGGCGCGCTGGCCGCTGCCGGCGCTCTCGCGCAGCAGGATCGCGGTAAGCAGGAAAGCGAGCGCCGCGATGCCGGCGGCGAACAGGAAGGGGGAGGCAAAATCCGGCTTCAGCGGGTCCGGGCCGGCGAGCAGGCCGCCGATCGCCGGCCCGACCACGAATCCGAGACCGGCCGCCGCGCCCACTCGTCCCATCGCGCCGGCGCGCCGGTCGGCCGGCACGACATCCGCGACATAGGCGTGCGCGACCCCGATATTGCCCGCCATGATGCCGCCGAATGCGCGCGCCAGGAACAGGCCTTCGAGCGTGTCGGTATGGACCAGCCAGACATAGGCGAGACAGGCGCCGAACGAGGTCGCGAGCAACACCGGCTTGCGGCCGATGCGGTCGCTCACCCTGCCCCAGACCGGGGCGAAGGCGAACTGGGCGGCGGTGTAGCTCGCCGCCACCAGGGTCACGGTTCCCGGGCTCGCGCCGAAGGCCTGGGCATAGAAAGGCTGCAGCGGCAGGACGATCCCGAAGCCGATCAGGTCGACGAATACGGTGAGCAGCAATGCCGGCACGGGGTCCCCGCCGAAAAAGGCCGGTGGACGACCGGTCTACCAGGCGAAGCCCGGCAAAGTGTAGGTCGGCATGGCCCCATGCTCCTCGTAGAGCTCCGCAAGGGCGTCGCACGCGGCTTCCCCGGCATGGAGCCCGCCGAGGGCAAGCGCCGATGCGATCCCCGACGCGGCGGCGCCCTTGATGTCGGTGCCGAGCGAATCGCCGATCGCCACCACCCGGTCGCGCGCCGGCTCGCCGAGCCGGGTGAGACAGGTGTCGTAGATCGCCGGGTGCGGCTTGCCGTGATAGGCGACGCTTCCCCCCAGCGCCTCGTAATGCGCCGCGAGCGCGCCAGCGCAGAGCATCTCGCGGCCGCCCTGCATGACGCTGAGATCGGGGTTGGCGCAGATCATGGGTAGACCCAGCCCGGCCGCCCGGGCCAGGTCTTCCTCGTAGTCGTAAATCGCCGCATCGGCGCGCCAGGGGCCGATATTGACGATGAAGTCCGCGTCCTCGAACGTCTCTGCGCGCGCGAAATCGAGCCCCGCCAGAATGTCGTTCCCGACCGTGTCGCCGAGGATCAGGCAGCGCCGGCCGAGCCCGGCGTGGAACGGGTCGGCGCGGTCGGCGAGTGCGGCATGCACCGACTCGCCCGAGGACAGGATGTTGCGCCGGTGGAGTTCGGGCAGCTCCAGCCGCGCCAGCACGCGCGCCACGTCCCGCGAGCGCCGCGGCGCGTTGGTGAGAAACACCACCGCCTTGCCGCGTTCCGCCAGCCGGTCCAGCGTCTCGGCCACGCCGGGATACAGCCTGAGCCCGTCATGCAGGACGCCCCAGACGTCGACGATGAAGCCGTCATAGGCGTCCGCGAGCGGCTCGACGCCGGTCAGCGCGACGGGTTGTCGGGTCATTCCCTCTGGATGCCACGTCGGCGGGCAAAAGGAAAGCGCAGCGCGAGCCGCCCCGTCACGATTGCCGGGTCCCGGGGCGTGCTCTATATCGGATGCCACGCGAGCGGGAACGAACGACGTGTCTGGCGCCATCGAGCGGATCGAGAGCATCGACGATGCCAAGCGCAACGTCGTCGAGGAGTTCGCCTTTCTCGGCGACTGGGTGCAGCGCTACGAATACATCGTCGACCTCGGCAAGCGGCTCGACGGGCTCGCGGAGGCTGAGAAGGTCGACGCCCGGCTGGTCCCCGGCTGCCAGTCGCGGGTCTGGTTCTACGCCGACCGCGACGGGGCGAAGCTCCGCTTCCGGGCCGACAGCGACGCGATCATCGTGCGCGGGCTGATCGCCCTCTTGCTGCGCATCTATTCCGGCCGGACGCCGGAGGAAATTCTCGCCACCCCGCCGACGTTCTTCGAGGCGCTCGAGCTCGGCTCGCATCTGAGCGGCAGCCGGGCCAACGGGTTGCACGCCATGGTCCGGCGCATCCACGAGCTCGCCTCGGCCGGCGGCAACGATCAAGGGAAAGCATGACCGGGAAGTCTCTCACCTTTCACGAAGGCATCTGGCACGAGGGCAACCCGCCCATTCTCGGCCCGATGGATCACAGCTGGTGGATGGCCTCCAGCGTGTTCGACGGCGCGCGGGCGTTCGCCGGGCTCGCGCCGGATCTCGACCTGCATTGCGCGCGCATAATCCGCTCGGCCGAGTCGGTGGGAATCGCGCCCGCGATGGACGGTCCGGCGATCGAAGCCCTGTGCTGGGACGGGATCGAACGCTTCGACGCGCAAGCCGAGCTCTATATCCGCCCGATGTTCTATTTCACCGACGGGTTCGTGGTGCCGGACTACGGCGCGGCGCGGTTCCTGCTCACGATCTTCGAATCCCCGCTTCCCGAATGGCGCGGGCTGACCGCCTGCCTGGTGCCGTTCCGGCGTCCGTCGCCGGAGATGGCGCCGACCCACGCCAAGGCGTCATGCCTCTACCCCAACGTGGTCCGCTGCATGCAGGCCGCGCGGGAGAAGGGCTGCGACACGGCGATGGTGCTCGACCCCGACGGCAATGTCGCGGAGTTCGCCACCAACAACCTGTTCATGGCCAAGGATGGGGTGGTGAAGACGCCGGCCGCGAACGGCTGTTTCCTCGCCGGCATCACGCGCGCGCGGGTGATCGGTCTGTTGCGCGGCGCGGGCGTACGTGTCGAAGAGACGACGCTGTCCGTCGACGACGTGCTTGCCGCCGACGAGGTCTTTCTCACCGGGAACTATTCCAAGGTCCTGCCGATCTCCCGGGTCGAGCAGCAGAGCTACGAGGAGGGCCGGCTCGCCCGGCTCGCGCGCGACCTCTATCTCGAGTTCGCCGAGCGCGAGGGCCGCCGCCGCGCCGCCTGACGACTATTCCGCCGCGATGGGTTCGCCGGTCTGCGCCCGGCGCATCAGGGCGACCGTCTCGGCGATCCCGTAGAGCGCGACGAACGAGCCGAAGCGGGGGCCCTGGCTCTGGCCCAGCAGGACTTCGTAGAGCGCGCGGAACCAGTCGCGCAGGCTCGCGAAGTCGTGCCGCTTGCCGACGGCGTAGACCTCGTTCTGGACGGTCTCGGCGTCGGCGCCCGGCGGCAGCGCTTCCAGCGCGTCGGCGAGCTCGGCGATCGCCGCGCGCTCCTCGTCGGTTGCCGGGCGGTAGCGCTTGGCCGGCTTGACGAAGTCCCGGTAATAGGCAAGCGCATGCCCGACCAGGCGGTCGAGGATCGGTGCGCTCGCCGGCGTGGCCGTCGGCGCGTAGCGGGTGATGAAGCCCCATAGCATCGCCGAGTCCTCGGCGTTGCAGGCCGAGGCGAGGTTGAGCAGCAACCCGAACCCGACATGCCCCTCCGCTTCGGGCGGGTCGCCAGCGTGGATGTGCCAGGCCGGGTTGTCCCGCCTTTCGGCCCCGTTCTGGGCGGCGAATTTCTCCAGCCAGCCCAGATAGTCGTCGACCTGGCGCGGGATGACGTCGAAATAGAGCCGCTTCGCCTTGCGCGGCGAGTTGTACATGAACAGCGCCAGGCTCTCGGTCGGTGCATAGGTCAGCCATTCCTCGACCGACAGCCCGTTGCCGCGCGACTTCGATATCTTCTCCCCCGCCTCGTCGAGAAAGAGCTCGTAGGTGAAGCCTTCGGGCGGGCGCGCGCCGAGCAGCCGGCAGATCTGCCCGGACAGCCGGACCGAGTCGATCAGGTCCTTGCCCGACATCTCGTAATCGACGCCGAGCGCGACCCAGCGCATCGCCCAGTCCGCCTTCCATTGCAGCTTGCAGTGCCCCCCCGTCACCGGGACCTCGACGCTGCGCCCGTCGACCGCCCGGTAGGCGATGGTGCCGGCATCGACGTCGCAGGCGACGACCGGCGCCTGCAGCACCCGACCGGTATCGGGGCAGATCGGCAGGAACGGGCTGTAGGTCGCGCGCCGTTCGGGCCCGAGCGTCGGCAGGATCACGTTGGTGATACGCTCGTAGTCGGCAAGGATCGCGAGCAGCGTCGAGTCGAAGACGCCCGACCTGTAGCATTCGGTCGCGCTCTTGAACGCGTAATCGAAGCCGAAACGGTCCAGGAAGCTCCGCAGCCGGGCGTTGTTGTGGTGGCCGAAGCTCTCATGGGTGCCGAACGGGTCCGGGATGGCGGTGAGCGGCTGGCCCAGATGCCGCGCCACCATGTCGGCGTTCGGGATGTTGTCAGGAACCTTGCGCAGCCCGTCCATGTCGTCGGAAAAGGCGAACAGCCGGCTCGGCAGGTCCGACAGCTCGGCAAGCGCCCGGCGCACCATCTGGGTGCGGACGACCTCCCCGAACGTCCCGATATGGGGCAGCCCGGACGGACCGTAGCCGGTGGCAAACAGGACGTGACCCGTCTCCGGGACCGCGCCGCCGGTCCGTTTCAGGACCTTGCGCGCCTCCTCGAAGGGCCAGGATCGCGGCTCGTCGGCTGGTGTCTTTCCGCTCATCGCACGCACTGCTCGGGTGTTGGGCCGTCCGGCGTCGTTCGGCGGCGCTGTAGTATAGTCGGGATATGGCATCGGCCGACCTCTTTGGCGATTCCGCCGACCATCCGGTGCTGGTCGCCAATATCCGGGAATCCTTGATCCTCGATTCCGCGGGCGAGGCGCGGACGCTGACGCATCGCGACGCGGTCGGCGCGCTGGGCGCGGGAATGGTTCCCATCCTGTGCCACCGGAAATCGGTCGCACAGCGGCTCGGCGCACGGCCGTTCAGGGCCTGCGACCTGCTCGAGCTGTTCGCCTTCGTCCACCCGGCTGTCCGCTGCCTGCCGACCCCCGGCGGGCTCGCCGACGCGCTCGGCCTGCCGCGCCCCCGAGGGCTGCGGGAGGAGGCGCTCACGCTCGCCCGCGCGGCCGAGGCGCTGCTCGAAGAGCTCGATGAAGCGGGCGACCGGGACGGCGCCGCCATCGCGTCGTTCATGACAGCTTCCGGCTGGCCATGGGGCCCGGCCGTTCTCGACCGGCTCGGCGGCGCCGATGACTCTCCGGCGGACTCAAGGGCGCTCCGCGTGTGGAACCGCCTGCCCGAGATCGCCGAACACGCGCCCCCGCCGCCGCCCGGCAGCGCCGCCGTCGAACCGGCCGAGGCGAGGCGCCGGCTGGCCGGCCTGCTCGGCCCCGGCGCGGAGGACCGGTCGGGACAGGCCGACTACACCTCCGCGCTGACCGGGGCCTTCGCGCCGCGCGACCGCGAGGATTGCCCCAACGCGGTGATCGCCGAGGCCGGCACCGGGGTCGGCAAGACGCTCGGCTATATCGCGCCGGCGAGCCTGTGGGCGGAAAAGAACGGCGGGCCGGTGTGGATCAGCACCTTCACCCGCAACCTGCAGCGCCAGATCGACGGCGAGCTCGACCGCCTTCACCCCGACCCCGACGTCAAGCACCGCCGGGTGGTGGTCCGCAAGGGCCGCGACAACTATCTGTGCCTGCTGAACCTGGAGGAGGCGCTCGGGCGCATCGGCGGCGCCGGCTCCGACGGCGCCGCCGCCCTCGGCCTCGTCGCCCGCTGGACCGCGGCGACCCGGGACGGCGACATGGCGGGCGGGGACTTCCCGGCCTGGCTCGCCGACCTGCTGGGACGGCGCGGCACCCTCGACCTCGCGCATCGGCGGGGCGAGTGCATCTATTCCGCCTGCGCCCACTACCACAAATGCTTTATCGAACGCACCGCCCGGCGCGCCAGGCGGGCCGAAATCGTCATCGCCAACCATGCCCTGGTGATGACGCTGGCGGCCGCCGGCGGGACCGGCGAGCGCCTCGCGCCGACCCGCGTGATCTTCGACGAGGGGCATCATGTGTTCGATGCCGCCGACGGCGCCTTCGCCGCGCGCCTCAGCGGGCAGGAAGGGGCGGATCTCCGGCGCTGGCTGCGCGGTGCCGAGGACCGGCGCCAGGAGCGCGCGCGGGGCCTCGCCCGGCGCATCGAGGATGCGGCGATGCTCGACGACGCCCTGGGCGAGGCTCTCCAAGCGACCCTCGAAGCGGCACGGGTCCTGCCCGCAACCGGCTGGAACGCGCGGCTCGCGCGGGATGCGCCGAGCGGTGCCGCCGAGGCCTTCCTCGCCGCGGTTCGCCGACAGGTCTACGCCCGCGCCCGGGATACCGGCATCCCCTACGACCTGGAGACCGAGACCGGGCCGCCGGTCCCCGGGCTGATCGAGGCGGCGGACCTCCTGGCGGCGGCGCTCGACCAG
Organism: Defluviicoccus sp.; assembly: GCA_028821395.1. Lineage (GTDB taxonomy): Bacteria > Pseudomonadota > Alphaproteobacteria > MPNO01 > MPNO01 > MPNO01. The sequence continues at coordinate 36,164 of JAPPGP010000206.1, read as the reverse complement.
CTGATCGCGCCGGCGCGCAGCGTTTCGCAGCGTCTCGACGCCCTGCTCGACGAACGGGCCGAAGAGCTCGACACGCCGACCCGCAACCGCCTCGACGCCGCCGCGCGCGGCCTCGGGATCAGGATCGAAGGTCAGCTCGAAGCCTGGCGCGCCATGCTGCGCGCGTTGCACGACCGCCCGCCCGAGACCTTCGTCGACTGGTTCTCTGTGAGCCGCCTCCAGGGGCGCGATGTCGACGTCGCGATGCATCGCCACTGGCTCGACCCATTGCTGCCCTTCGCCCAGCTGGTCGCGGCGCCGAGCCACGGCGTCGTCGTGACTTCGGCCACGCTGCGCGACGCGACCGGGGACGTGGAGGCGGACTGGGGGGTTGCCGAGATGCGGACCGGCGCGCGGCACCTGGCGGCGCCGGCCATCCGGGTCGACGTACCCTCGCCGTTCGACTATGCCCGGCTCGCGCGGGTGTTCGTCGTGACCGATGTCGGCAGGGGCGACATCGACCGGGTCGCCGCCGCCTACCGCGCGTTGATGCAGGCCTCGGGCGGGGGCGCGCTCGGCCTGTTCACCGCGATCGCCCGGCTGCGCGCGGTCCACGACCGCATCGCGGCCGACATGGAGAAGGCCGGCCTGGCCCTGCTCGCCCAGCATGTCGACGGACTCGACACCACCAGCCTGGTCGACATATTCCGGGCCGAGACCGATTCCTGCATGCTGGGCACCGACGCGATGCGGGACGGCGTCGACGTGCCGGGCCGGTCGCTGCGGCTGATCGTGTTCGATCGCCTGCCCTGGCCGCGGCCCACCATCCTCCATCGCGAACGCCGCAAGGCGTTCCCGGACATCCGCTACGACGACATGCTGGCCCGGCTCCGGCTCAAGCAGGCCTTCGGCCGGCTGGTACGCCAGGCCGACGACCGCGGCGTGTTCGTCCTGCTCGACCCGAGGATGCCGTCGCGGCTGACCGGCGCCTTCCCGGACGAGGTCGCCGTCGAACGCGTCGGGCTTGCCGAGGCCGTCGATGCCACGCGAGCCTTTCTCGCGCCGCCCGCCGGTTGACCGCGGACGGCGACCGGAAGAGAGTGCCGCCGTCCGCCGCCGAGACGCTCTCGACCGACACGGAATGCGATGACCGAAGGGCCGCTCCCGGTCTACCGCGCGCGGGTCCGCGCCGGCAAGCTGAAGCCGGATCCGGGCCAGGCGCTGGCGGCGGAGAAGCTGCAGAGCCTGCACAACGCGCTCGCCGGCTACCGCCCCGACGGGGGCGAGAGCGGCTGGCGGGCGCGGCTCGGCCTCGCGCGGCGGCGCGGCGACGCGCCGCAGGGTCTCTACATGTTCGGCGGCGTCGGGCGCGGCAAGACGATGCTGATGGACATCTTCTTCGACGGCGCGCCCGTGGCGCTGAAACGGCGCACCCATTTCCACGCCTTCATGCTCGAGGTTCAGGACCGCCTGCACGGGCTGCGCAAGGACAGGCGCGCCGATCCGCTGGTCCGGCTCGCCGGCGAGATTGCCGACGAGGCCTGGCTGCTCTGTTTCGACGAGTTCCAGGTCGAGAACATCGCCGATGCCATGATCCTGGGCCGGCTTTTCGAGGCCATGCTGGCGCGCGGCGTGGTGGTGGTCGCGACCAGCAACACAGCACCCGCCGACCTCTACAAGGACGGGCTGCAGCGGGACCGCTTCGAGCCTTTCATAGAGCTGATCGGCGAACGGCTCGACCTCTTGGCGCTGGAGGGCGGCGTCGACTACCGGCGGCTCAGGATCCGCGATCTCGACGTCTATCATACCCCGCTGGGACGGGCCGCGGATGCGGCCCTCGAACGGGCGTTTCGCGCGCTCACCGAGGGGGCCGAGGAATCTCCGGCGGAGCTCACCGTGCTCGGCCGGACGCTGCATGTGCCGCGGGCGGCGCGCGGGGTCGCCGCCTTCGGCTTCGAGGCGTTGTGCGGCCGTCCGCTGGGCAGCGCCGATTACCTGGCGATCGCGCGCGCCTTCCACACGCTGGTGCTGGTTGGGGTGCCGAGGCTCGATGCCGCCCGCGCGGACGAGGCCAGGCGGTTCGTCAACCTGATCGACGCACTCTACGAGAACAACGTGAAGCTGGTGATGTCGGCCGACGCGCCGCCCGACGAGCTGTACCCGCTCGGCGACGCCGCTTTCGCCTTCAAGCGAGCGGTCTCGCGGCTGCACGAGATGCAGTCCGCCGCCTACCTCGCGGACGAGCATCTCGTCTGAGGGCGGCACTTGTGCAGCCTCCCGAAACCGGGTAAGCAGCAGCGACCGCGGAGCCGGCGGCCCGGTGTCGCGACAGCATGGAAACGGGGCTTCGCCAATGGCGAGAAACAGGATCGCGCTCGTCGGCGCGGGCAACATCGGCGGCACGCTCGCCCATCTCGCCGGGCTCAAGGACCTCGGTGACATCGTCCTGTTCGACATCGTCGACGGCGTGCCCCAGGGCAAGGCGCTCGACCTCGTCGAATCCTCGCCGATCGAGGGCTTCGACGCGAAGATGCTGGGGGCCTCGCGCTACCGCGCGATCAGGGGCGCCGACGTGGTCATCGTGACCGCCGGGGTGCCGCGCAAGCCCGGCATGACCCGCGACGACCTGATCGAGATCAACACCAAGGTGATGAACCAGGTGGGCGAGGGCATCAGGAAGAACGCCCCGGACGCCTTCGTGATCTGCATCACCAACCCGCTGGATGCGATGGTCTGGGCGCTCCGGGAGGCGACCGGCTTTCCGTCGAAGCGCGTGGTCGGGATGGCCGGGATTCTCGATTCCGCGCGCTTCCGCTATTTCCTCGCCGAGGAGTTCGACGTCTCGGTCGAGGACGTGACCGCCTTCGTGCTCGGCGGGCACGGCGACACCATGGTGCCGCTCGCGCGCTATTCGACGGTGGCCGGCATCCCCCTGCCGGATCTCGTCAAGATGGGCTGGACCACCCGCCGGCGCCTCAACGAGATCGTGCAGCGGACGCGCGACGGCGGCGGCGAGATCGTCGCCCTGCTCAAGACCGGCTCGGCGTTTTACGCCCCGGCCTCGTCGGCGATCCAGATGGCCGAGGCCTATCTCAAGGACAAGAAGCGGGTGCTTCCCTGCTGTGCCATGCTGAGCGGCCAGTACGGCGTGCGCGGGCTCTATATCGGCGTGCCGGTGGTGATCGGCGCCGGCGGGGTCGAGCGCATCGTCGAGATCAACCTCAACGCGTCCGAGCAGAAAGCCTTCGATGCCTCCGTGGCCGCGGTACGGGGCCTCGTCGATGTGGTCAAGCGCATGAACAAGGAGTCGAAGACATAATCCGCGGCGCGGGGTCGCAATGAACATCCACGAATACCAGGCAAAGCAGCTTCTCGCCCGCTACGGCGTTGCCGTGCCGCGCGGCAGGGTCGCCTATACCGCAGCCGAGGCGGTCGATGCGGCGAACGCGCTCGGCGGGCCGGTCTGGGTGGTCAAGGCGCAGATCCACGCCGGCGGGCGCGGCAAGGGCGGCGGGGTCAGGGTGGTCCGGTCGGTCGACGACGTGCGCGACGCCGCCCAGGCGATGATCGGCATGAACCTCGTCACCCATCAGACCGGGCCGGAAGGCCGCCGGGTCAAGCGGGTCTATATCGAGGAGGGCTGCGACATCGCCCGCGAACTCTATCTCGGCATGCTGGTCGACCGCGAGACCGGCCGGGTGACCGTCATGGCGTCGACCGAGGGCGGCGTGGAGATCGAGCGGGTCGCCGCCGACGCCCCCGAGAAGATCATCACCGTCGACATCGATCCCGCGACCGGAATCCGGCCCCACCATGCCCGCCGGATCGCCTTCGGCCTCGCGCTCGGCGACGGGCAGCTGAACGACGCGGTCGGGTTCATCACCGGCATCTACGCGGCCTTTGTCGGGCTCGACGCATCGATCATCGAGATCAACCCGCTGGTGGTGACCGGCGCCGGAGAGGTGGTCGCGCTCGACGCCAAGATGGCGTTCGACGACAACGCGCTGTTCCGGCATTCCGACGTGATCGAGTTGCGCGACGAGGACGAAGAGGACGCGATGGAGCGCGAGGCGCTCAAGCACGACCTCAACTACATCAAGCTCGACGGCAATATCGGCTGCATGGTCAACGGCGCCGGGCTGGCCATGGCGACGATGGACATCATCAAGCTGCATGGCGGCGAGCCCGCGAACTTCCTCGATGTCGGCGGCGGCGCCTCGCGCGAGCGGGTGACCGCGGCGTTCAAGCTGATCCTCTCCGACCCCCATGTCGAAGGGATCCTGGTCAACATCTTCGGCGGAATCATGCGCTGCGACGTCATCGCCGAAGGCGTGGTCGCGGCGGCGCGCGAAATCAATCTCAACGTTCCCCTTGTGGTCCGGCTGGCCGGCACCAATGTGGAGTTGGGCAAGAAGCTTCTGGCGGATTCGGGGCTGTTGATCATTTCGGCGGATACGCTCGCGGAAGCGGCCGAGCGCGTGGTCCACGCCGTGCGGGAGGCCGGCTGATGGCCGTCTTCGTGGGCTCCGAGACCCGGGTCATCTGCCAGGGCTTTACCGGCGCGCAGGGCACGTTTCACTCCGAGCAGGCGATCGCATACGGAACCCGCATGGTCGGCGGGGTGACGCCCGGCAAGGGCGGCACAAGGCATCTCGACCTCGACGTGTTCGACACCGTTGCCGAGGCGGTCGAACGGACCGGCGCGGACGCCTCGGTGATCTACGTGCCGCCGCCCTTCGCGGCCGATGCGATCCTGGAGGCGGTCGAGGCCGAAATTGCGCTGATCGTCTGCATCACCGAGGGCATCCCGGTGATCGACATGGTGCGGGTCAAGCGCGTGCTGGAGGGTTCCGGATCGCGGCTGATCGGGCCCAACTGCCCGGGCGTGATCACGCCGGACGAGTGCAAGATCGGCATCATGCCGGGACACATCCACCAGCGCGGCAGGATCGGCATCGTCTCGCGCTCGGGTACCCTGACCTACGAGGCGGTGGCGCAGACCACGGCGGCGGGGCTCGGCCAGACAACCTGCGTCGGGATCGGCGGCGATCCGGTGAACGGCACCGACTTCGTCGATTGCCTCGAAGCCTTTCTGGCGGACGAGGAGACCGAAGGCATCATCGTGATCGGCGAGATCGGCGGCGGCGCCGAGGAGGACGCGGCGTCGTTCATCAGGCAATCCAAGACCGGCAAGCCGGTCGTCGGCTTCATCGCCGGCGTGACCGCCCCGCTCGGACGCCGGATGGGGCATGCCGGCGCGATAATCTCGGGCGGCAAGGGCGCCGCGGGCGACAAGATCGAAGCCTTTTGGGACGCCGGCATAAGGGTCGCCCCCTCTCCCGCCGCCATCGGCGAAACCATGGCCGAGGCGATGCGGGGCTGAATTGCGCCCCAAGACCGGCGATCTCGCGTTGCGGTAGCGCAGACGGAGCAACGAGCTGAGCCAAAGCCCATGACCAAACCCGCGGACACCAGCTTCCTTGCGGGCGCGAACGCCCCCTTCATCGAGGATCTCTACGCCAGGTTTGCCACCGACCCGGAATCGGTCGCCCCCGACTGGGCCGCCTTTTTCGCCGACCTGCGCGACGAGGCGCCGGGCGTGCTGCGGGCGCTCGACGATACAACCGAACAGGCGTCCGACGCGGAACCGCCCGCGGCTCCGGTCGGCGCGCCCGCCGCCGATGGCGTCGATCTGCGCCAGGCGACGCGGGACTCGCTGCAGGCGCTGACCCTGATCCGCTCGCACCGGGTGCGCGGTCATCTCTACTGCGACCTCGACCCGCTCGGGCTCGAGAAGCATCCGCCGCACAGCGAGCTCGACCCGGAGAGCTACGGCTTCACCGAGGCGGACTACGACCGTCCGATCTATGTCAACACGCTCGGCTTCGAACGCGCCACGCTGCGCCAGATCGTCGATCGTCTCCGCCGGACCTATTGCGGCACGGTCGGCGTGGAATACATGCACATCACCTCGGCCGAGGAGAAGATCTGGATACAGGACCGCATCGAGGAGATCCACAACCGGACCGATTTCACCGAGCGCGGCAAGGAGACCATTCACGAACGCCTGGTGGAGGCCGAATCCTTCGAGCGGTTCCTCCATGTTCGCTATCCCGGCACCAAGCGCTTCGGGCTCGACGGCAGCGAGTCGCTGATCCCGGCGCTGGAACAGATCCTCAAGCGGGGCACCCAGCTCGGCGTCGAGGAGGTCGTGCTCGGCATGCCGCATCGCGGGCGGCTCAACGTCCTTGCCCATGTCATGCTCAAGCCCTATGCGGCGGTCTTCGCGGAATTCCGCGGCATGTCGCACCAGCCGGAATCGATCGGCTCGGGCGACGTGAAGTATCATCTGGGAGCGTCCGCCGACCGCGAGTTCGACGGCATCAAGGTGCATCTTTCGCTCGCCGCCAACCCGTCTCATCTCGAAGCCGTCGATCCGGTTGTCGTCGGCAAGGTCCGGGCCAAGCAGCGCCAGCGCGGCGACCGCGAGCGCCGCCGCGTGATCGGCATCCTGATGCACGGCGACGCGGCGTTCGCCGGCCAGGGCATGGTCGCGGAGACTTTCGGGCTGTCGGAGATCGCGGGCTACCGGACCGGCGGGACGATCCATCTCGTGGTCAACAACCAGATCGGCTTTACCACCAGCCCCGCGGCGACGCGCGCCTCGCGCTACCCGACCGAAATCGCCAAATGCGTGCAGGCGCCGATCTTTCACGTCAACGGCGACGATGTGGAGGCGGTGATCCATGTCGCGCGCATCGCGACCGAATTCCGCGACAAGTTCCGCAAGGATGTGGTGCTCGACATCTGGTCCTATCGCCGTTTCGGGCACAACGAGTCCGACGAGCCCGCCTTCACCCAACCGGTCATGTACAGGGCGATCGCCGACCATCCGACCGTCGCATCGGTCTATGGCGACCGGCTGGTCGAGGAAGGCCTGTTGACCCGCGAGGCCGTCGACGGCGTCACCCGGGAGTGCCGGCAGCGGCTGGAGGACGCCTTCGAAGCGGCCAAGAGCTACAAGCCCAACAAGGCGGACTGGCTGGAGGGCGAATGGGCGGAGATCACCACCGCCCCGTCGCTCGAGGAACGGCGCGGCGAGACCGCCGTCACAAGGGAAGCGCTCGACGCGGTGGGCCGCGCGCTGAGCGCGGTTCCCAAGGGCTTCAACCTCAATCCCAAGCTCCAGCGCTTCATCGACGCCCGCAAAGCGATGTTCGAGACCGGCGAGGGCGTCGACTGGGCGACCGCCGAGGCGCTCGCCTTCGGCACCATCCTCGCCGAGGGGCGCTTCGTGCGCCTCAGCGGCCAGGACTGCCGCCGCGGGACGTTCTCCCAGCGCCACGCGGTGCTGATCGACCAGGAGACCCAGGAAGCCTATACGCCGCTCGCCCATATCTGCGACGGGCAGGAAAGGCTCGCGGTGCGCGATAGCCCGCTGGCCGAGGCCTCGGTGCTCGGCTTCGAATACGGCATGTCGCTCGCCGACCCCAACATGCTGGTGCTGTGGGAGGCCCAGTTCGGCGATTTCGCCAACGGGGCGCAGTTCATCATCGACCAGTTCATCTCGTCGGGCGAGACCAAGTGGCTGCGCATGTCCGGCGTGGTGATACTCCTGCCGCACGGCTACGAGGGCCAGGGTCCGGAGCATTCCTCGGCTCGCGTGGAGCGCTATCTCCAGCTTTGCGGCGACGACAACATGCAAGTCTGCAACATCACCACCCCGGCCAACTACTTCCACGCGCTGAGGCGGCAGATCCATCGCAAGTTCCGCAAGCCGCTGATCGTCATGACGCCCAAGTCGCTGCTTAGGCACAAGCTTTGCGTCTCGCGGCTCGACGACATGTGCGCCGGGTCCTCGTTCCGCCGGGTCCTCCCCGATCCCGGCGCGGCGGCGGCCGATGCGGACATCCGCCGCGTCGTCCTGTGCAGCGGCAAGGTGTTCTACGACCTCCTGGCGGTCCGCGAAGAGCGGGAGATCGACGACATCGCCCTGGTCAGGGTCGAGCAGCTCTACCCCTTCCCGAATATCTCGCTCGGGGCGGAGCTCTCGCGCTATCCTTCGGCGCAGGTCGTGTGGTGCCAGGAGGAGCCGCGCAACATGGGCGGCTGGACCTACATGGACCGGCGGATCGAGGAGCTTCTCGCGACACTCGACGTTCGGGCTACCCGGCCCATCTACGCCGGCCGTCCCGAGGCCGCCTCGACGGCGACCGGGCTGGCCGCCCAGCACGCCCGCGAACAGAAGACCCTGATCAACGAGGCATTGGCCGCGGCCTAGCACCGCCCCGCCACCGGGGACGCCGCCAGGCTCCCCGCGACCGACAGAAAGAGGAAGCCATGGCGACCCAGATCGTTGTGCCCGCGCTCGGCGAATCGGTGACCGAAGCGACGGTCTCCAAATGGCTCAAATCGGCCGGCGACACCGTTGTCATGGACGAGCCGCTGGTCGAGCTCGAGACCGACAAGATCACGCTCGAAGTCCCGGCCGCGTCCGCCGGCGTGCTGGGCGCGATCGAGGTCGCAGAGGGCCAGACCGTCGAGGTTGGCGCGATTCTCGGCCAGATCGAGGCGGCGGACAGCGTCGACGCGTCACCTTCGACCCCATCCGCCCTTTCCCCGCCGCCGCCGGAGCCCGAACCCGCGACATTGTCCGAGGCGCCGCAGACGCTCTCGCCCGCGGTCCGCAAGCTGGTCGAGGAGCGCGCGCTCGACCCGGCGCGGATCGCGGGGACAGGCAAGGACGGGCGACTGACCAAGGGCGACGTTCTGGCCCATCTCGCCGCCCCTGCCGACGCCAGCGGCGACGCGGCCCCGGCCGCGGCCCCCGGCCCCGCCGCGGCGCGCGAAGAGCGCGTGCCGATGACGCGGCTGCGTCAGCGCATCGCCGAACGCCTCAAGGAGGCGCAGAACACCGCCGCCATGCTGACCACCTTCAACGAGGTCGACATGTCCGCGGTCATCGCGGTGCGCGCGAGGCTGCGCGAGGCCTTCGAGAAGCGGCATGGCGTCCGCCTCGGCTTCATGAGCTTCTTCGTCAAGGCCGCGGTCGTCGCGCTCAAGGAGGTGCCGGCGGTCAATGCGGAGATCGACGGGACCGACATCGTCTACAAGAACCACTACGACATCGCGGTTGCCGTCGGCACCGATCAGGGGCTCGTGGTGCCGGTGCTGCGCGACGCCGATGCGCTGTCGTTCGCCGGAATCGAGGCGGGCATCGCCGATCTCTCGACCCGCGCGCGCGAGGGCAGGCTGTCGATGGAGGACCTGACCGGCGGCACGTTCACCGTGACCAATGGCGGCGTCTACGGCTCGCTGCTCTCGACCCCCATCCTCAACCCGCCCCAGTCGGGCATTCTCGGCATGCACAAGATCGAGAAGCGGCCGGTCGTCGTGGAGGACGAGATGACGGTCCGCCCGATGATGTATCTCGCGCTCTCCTACGATCACCGCATCGTCGACGGCCGCGAAGCGGTGACCTTCCTGGTCCGCATCAAGGAGTGCATCGAGGATCCGGAGCGCATCCTGCTCGAAGCCTGAGAACCGATCCGTGGCAGACAAGCGTTACGACCTGATCGTCATCGGCGCCGGGCCGGGCGGCTACAGCGCGGCGATACGCGCGGCCCAGCTCGGCTTCTCCGTCGCCTGTATCGACAAGCGGGCGAGCCTGGGCGGCACCTGCCTCAATGTCGGCTGCATTCCCTCCAAGGCGCTGCTCGAATCGTCCGAACGCTATGTCGAGGCGCGCGACCGGCTGGCCGAGCACGGGGTCGCGGTCGACGGCGTTTCTCTCGACCTGACCGCGATGCTCGCCCGCAAGGACAAGGTGGTCGAGGACCTGACCAAGGGGGTCGCCTTCCTGTTCCGGAAGAACGGGATCGAGGCCATCGTCGGCCGTGCGCGGATCGCCGGCCCCGGCCGTGTCGCGGTCCGCCCGGCGGATGGCGGCGTACAGGCCCGCACCCTCGAATGCGATCGCATCCTGATCGCCACCGGCTCGGAGACCGCGGCGCTCGACGGGCTGGAGATCGACGAAGAGCGCATCCTGTCCTCCACCGGAGCGCTCTCGCTCTCCGCCGTGCCCGACCGGATGGTGGTCGTGGGCGGCGGCTATATCGGGCTCGAAATGGGCTCCGTCTGGAGCCGCCTGGGGGCGAGGGTGACGGTGGTCGAGTACTTGGACACGATCCTGCCGACGATGGACGGCGAGGTCGCCCGGCAGATGGCCCGCGCGCTCGCCAGGCAGGGGATGACGTTCCGGACCGGCACCCGGGTGGCCGAAGCCAGGCGGCACGGAGGCGGGCTGCGGATCGCCGTCGAGCCCGCCGCCGGCGACGGCGACGCCGAGACCATCGACTGCGATGTCGTTCTGGTCGCCGTCGGCCGTCGGCCGTTCACCGAAGGTCTCGGGCTGGAGGAGGCGGGGGTGCGGCGCGACGCGCGCGGATTCATCGCCGTCGACACACGCTTCGAGACCGATGCTAAGGGGATATTCGCGATCGGCGATGCGATCCCAGGCCCGATGCTGGCGCACAAGGCGGAGGAGGAAGGCATCGCGGCGGTGGAGCTGATGGCGGGCCAGGCCGGGCACGTCAACTACGATGCCATCCCCGGCGTCGTCTACACCGAGCCCGAGGCGGCCTCCGTGGGCCGGACGGAAGAGGCGCTGCGCGAGCAGGGCCAGCGGGTCCGGGTGGGCCGGTTCCCGTTCAGCGCCAACGCACGCGCGCGCAGCAGGGCGGAGGTCGACGGCTTCGTGAAGGTTCTCGCCGATGCCGAGACGGACGCCGTGCTCGGCGCACATATCGTCGGGCCCGAAGCGGGCACGATGATCGCCGAGCTTGCGCTCGCCATCGAGTTCGGCGCCTCGTCGGAGGATATCGCCCGCACCTGTCATGCCCATCCGACGCTGAACGAGGCGATCAAGGAGGCCGCGCTCGCGGTCGAGGGCCGCGAGATCCACATCTGAAACGCCGGAGAGGTGGCGGAGTCAGCCCCGCGCGCGAGGGTGGGCGTCGTTATAGACCGCAACCAGTGTCGCCGTGTCGACCTCCGTGTAGCGCTGCGTGGTCGACAGCGAGGCGTGGCCCAGGAGCTCCTGAATCGCGCGCAGATCGCCGCCCGCCTGCAGCAGATGGGTCGCGAAGGAGTGGCGTAGCGCGTGCGGCGTCGCGGTTTCGGGAAGGCCGAGGGCGCCGCGGATCGCGCGCAGCTCGCGCTGCACGACGCCGGCATTCAGCCGTCCGCCGCGCGCGCCCAGGAACAGGGGACCGTCCCGCAGGGCGAAGGGGCAGGCCTCGGCATAGGCCGCCACCGCCTCGCGGACCGCCGGAAGGATCGGCACGATGCGTTCCTTGCCGCCCTTGCCGAGGACGCGCAGGGACTCGCCGAACGGCGTGCGGTCGGCGTCGAGGCCGAGCGCTTCGTCGATGCGCAGCCCGGCGCCGTAGAGCAGGAGGAGAAGTGCCGTGTCGCGCGCCGCGATCCATGGCTTCTTGCGAGCCGTGTCCCCGGCCCGGGCGATCATCGCAAGCGCATCCCGGGCGGCGACGGGTTTCGGCACCGTGTGCGGCAGCCGGGGCGTCTTGACCCCCGAAATCGCACCGTTCCGCGCCCGTTCGGTGCGCTCGAGAAAACGGAAGAAGCTGCGCAGCACCGACAGCGCGCGAGCGGTCGAGCTGCGCGCCCGGTCGTTCATCGCCCGCTGCGCGAGATAGGACCTGAAGTCGCCGTGTTCCAGAGACTCCAGGACCGCGAGACCGGCAAATCCTCCTCTGTGTTCGGCGACGAAGTCGAGAAAGGTCTTCAGGTCGCCGAGATAGGCCGCCGTGGTGTGGGCGGAAACGCGGCGTTCGGTCTCGAGCCAGGTCTGCCACGCGGCGATCGCCTCGGCCAGGTCCGGCGCGGCGGCGAAGCGGGCTAGCGCCGGTGGCGCGGCCATCTGTCGATCGCGTACTCGAGAACGCTGCCGAGAAAGTCGAGGAGGTCGGTTCCCTGGTCCGGCGCAAATTCGTCCGCGGTGGACGAACCCAGGACCAGGGCGAAGCGACCGTGCCGGGTCTGGAGACGGATCGCCGCGAGCGATTCGACCAGCGAGAACCGGTCGCCGAGCGCGCACCGGTCGGCGTCGGTCGCCCGTCCGAGGCGGGCCGTCTTGCCCGGCGGGATCAGGGTGTCCATTGCGTCCGTCGGAAGCGCCAGCAGCTCCCCCTGCCCGGCCCCGAGGCCGCCTTCCACCACGAGCGCCGCCGCGGTGGTGGAGAACAGGACCGGAAACTGCGAGGCGACCCGCCGGGCAAGCCCCCCGAGCGAGGTCTGCCGGAGCACCGCAAGCACCGCGTCCTGTGTCCGCGCGACCGCTCGCGCCCGGTCTTCCGCGGCGAGCAGGATCTCCCGCTCCCGCGCCTTCTGGCGTTCGAGGCTGCGCCTGAGCCCCTCCAGGATGTGCCGCCGGAGGTCGACGACGCCGGGTATGTCGTCGGCATGGCGCGCGTCCTGCGCGACCAGAAGGTCCGCATTCCGGTCCAGGAAGTCGGGGTTGGCGGCAAGCCAGTCGCGGATGTCTTCGGCGGTCAGCTCGGGTTTCGCGCCCAGCGTCGGGTCGTCGATGGCTTTGGGCATCGCCTCAGGCGTCGAGAATGGACTGGCCGGTCGCGGCCCAGTCGGCGAGAAACGCGTCAAGACCCTTGTCGGTCAGCGGATGGTTGAACAGCTGGCGCAGGACGCCGGGGGGAATGGTCGCCACGTCGGCGCCCAGCTTCGCGGCTTCCGCGACATGGTTGGGGCTGCGAATCGAGGCGACCAGGATCTCCGTCGTGAACGTCTCGTAGTTGTCGTAGATCAGACGGATATCCTCGATCAGCCCCATGCCGTCGCGGCTGATGTCGTCGAGACGGCCGATAAAGGGCGAAATAAAGGCGGCGCCGGCCTTGGCGGCGAGGATCGACTGGCTGGCCGAGAAGCAAAGGGTGACGTTGACCATCACCCCGTCATCGGCGAGCGCCCGGCAGGTCCTCAGGCCGTCGGGCGTCAGCGGCACCTTGACGGCGACGTTGCCGGCAAGCTGGGCGAGCTTGCGGCCTTCGGACAGCATTGTCGGATGATCGGTCGCGGTGACCTCGGCGCTCACCGGGCCGTCGACCACCTCGCAGATCTCGCGGATGACCTGCAGGAAGGGCCGGCCGGATTTGGCGACCAAAGAGGGATTCGTGGTCACGCCGTCGAGCAGGCCGGTCGCCGCAAGGTCGCGAATCTCGCCAACATCCGCCGTGTCGACGAAGAACTTCATAGCGGCTCCTTCCTGCCGGGAGACGCGGCGTGGACGCCCCGGAACGACCGCTTAGAGTGTAGAGCATGAAGCCCAGCCTTGTCAGGACGGCGTCGCGAATCGGCTCCGACCGAGCCGCCGTTCTGGTCCCGCTGCCGGTCGCCGGCGCCTATGACTATCGCGTGCCCGAAGGCATGGATCTCGCCCCCGGGCGGTTCGTCCGCGTGCCCCTCGGCGCGCGCGAAGTGACCGGCGTGGTGTGGGGCGAGCCCGGGGGCGACATCGACGAGGCGAAGCTTCGCGATATCGCCGCCGTGCTCGACGTGCCGCCGCTCCCCGCCGACCTGCTGCGCACCGTCGACTGGACGGCGGCCTACACGATGACGCCGCCGGGCGCGGTGCTGCGCATGGCGATGAGCGTGCCCCAGGCACTCGAGCCCCCTCGTCTGGAGACCGCCTATGCGCTCGACCGGTCCGGCGCGCGAGACGGGGTCAGGTTGACCGCCGCGCGCAAGCGCGTGCTCGATTTCCTCGCTCACGGCCGCGCCTGCCGGGCCGCCGAGATCGCCCGCGCGACCGGCAGCGGCCCCGGCGTGGTGCGCGGCCTGGTCGAGCACGGGCTGGTGCGCGCGGTCTCCGTGGAACCCGCGATGGAGATCGAGCCGCCGGACTGGCAGCGGAGGGGGCCAACCCTCAGCCCGGCCCAGGACGCCGCCGCCCGGCGTCTCCGGGAAGCGATCGCCGCCGAGGCGTCCGATTCGGTCACGCTGCTCGACGGGATCACCGGCTCGGGCAAGACCGAGGTCTATTTCGAAGCGATCGCCGCGGCGCTGGCGCGGGGACGGCAGGTGCTCGTGCTGCTGCCCGAAATCGCGCTCACCGTCGACTGGCTGCGGCGTTTCGAGGACCGCTTCGGGGCGCCGCCGCTGCATTGGCACTCGGAGGTCACGGGCTCGCGTCGGCGCGAGACCTGGCGCGCGGTTTCCGGCGGCCGGGCACGGGTCGTCGTCGGCGCGCGGTCCGCGCTGTTCCTGCCGTTTCCCGAGCTCGGCCTGATCGTCGTCGACGAAGAGCACGATTCCAGCTTCAAGCAGGAAGACGGGGTGATCTACAACGCCCGCGACATAGCGATCGTGCGGGCGCGGGACGCTTCCTGCCCCATCGTCCTCGCCTCGGCCACGCCGACTCTGGAGACCGTGGTCAATGTCCGCCGCGGGCGCTACCAGCGGATCTCCCTCCCCGAGCGCTTCGGCGGCACGGCGCTCCCCGAGATCGCGGCGATCGACATGCGCCAACAGACGATGGCGCCCCAGACCTGGCTGTCGCCGCGCCTGCGCGAGGCGGTGGCGCGGACGCTGGACGCGGGCGAGCAGGCGCTGCTGTTCCTCAACCGCAGGGGCTATGCGCCACTTACCCTCTGCCGCGGCTGCGGGCACCGGATCGAGTGCCCGCAATGCAGCGCCTGGCTGGTGGATCATCGGCTCGCGCGCAAGCTGCAATGTCACCATTGCGGCTTCTCCACGCCGCCGCCCGGTGCCTGCCCGGAATGCGCGGCCGAGGACGCCTTCGTGGCCTGCGGCCCGGGCGTCGAGCGGCTCAGCGAGGAGGCGGCCGAGACCTTCCCCGGGGCGCGTCTCGCGCTGATGTCGAGCGATGCGCTGCGCAGCGCATCCGCCGCCGAGGCGCTGATCGAGGGCATCCGGCGGCACGACTACGATATCGTCATCGGCACCCAGCTCGTCGCCAAGGGGCACAACTTCCCCGAGCTGACCCTGGTCGGCGTGGTCGATGCCGATCTCGGGCTCGACGGCGGCGATCTGCGCGCCGCCGAGCGCAGCTTCCAGGTGCTGCATCAGGTGGCGGGCCGCGCCGGACGCGCCGCGCGGCCCGGCCATGCCCTGATCCAGACCTACAACCCCGACCATCCGGTGATGGCCGCGCTGGTCGCCGGCGACCGCGACGGCTTCCTTGCCAGCGAGGCGCGAGCGAGAGAGAGCCACGCGATGCCGCCCTTCGGCCGGCTCGCCGGGATCGTGGTCTCCGGGCGCAGCGAGCCTCAAGTCGACGCCGCCTGCCGCGCCCTGGCCCGCGCCGCGCCGCGCGGCGGCGAGGTGACCGTCCTCGGGCCCGCGCCGGCGCCGCTGGCGCTGATCCGCGGACGGCACCGGCGGCGCTTCCTGGTCAAGGCGCCGCTCGGCCTGCGCGTCCAGCCGGCGATCGAGCGCTGGCTGCGCCAGGTCCCGACCGGGCGCGGCGTACGCGTCCATGTCGACATCGACCCCTATACATTTCTGTGAGGATTCGCTCTATTCGTCGTCGGCGAGGGATGGCTGGGCGGCGATGCGCTTCTACGACGAGATGAACCTGCCCGACGGCGGGGTGCGCGATGCCTACCGCGCGCTTGCCGCCTGGCTCGAAGAGACCCCCGTCGAGCGCCTCAAATCGAAGCGCGACGAGGCCGAGATGCTGTTCCGGCGCCTCGGCATCACCTTCCTGGTCTACGGCCGGGAGGGCGGAACCGAGCGGCTGATCCCGTTCGACATCATCCCGCGCATCTTCTCCGCCGGGGAATGGGAGCACCTGTCGGCGGGGCTGATCCAGCGGGTTCGCGCGCTCAACATGTTCATCCACGACATCTATCACGAGCGGGAGATCGTCCGCGCGGGGGTGCTGCCCGCCGACGTGTTGCTCTCGAACGCGCTGCTGGAGCCCCACATGTACGGGCTGGACGTGCCGCGCGGCGTCTATGTCCATGTCGCGGGCATCGATATCGTCCGCGTCGAGGAGAACCGGTTCTACGTGCTGGAGGACAATCTGCGCTCGCCGTCGGGCGTGTCCTACATGCTGGAGAACCGCAACACGATGATGCGGCTCTTCCCCGATTTGTTCGCCAGGGTCGACGTGGCCGCCGTCGAGCACTACCCGCAGGAGCTCCTGCGCAACCTGCGCGCCACCGCGCCGCCGGGCGTGGACGATCCGACGGTGGTCCTGCTCACCCCCGGATCCTACAACAGCGCCTATTTCGAGCACGCCTTCCTCGCCGATGCGATGGGGATCGAGCTGGTCGAGGGCCAGGATCTGGTGGTCCGCGACGGTCAGGTGCTGATGCGGACCATCGAGGGGCTCAAGCGGGTCGACGTGATCTACCGGCGGATCAACGACGAGTTTCTCGACCCGCTGGCCTTCCGCCCGGATTCGCAGCTCGGCGTGCCCGGGCTGCTCTCGGTCTGCCGCGGCGGGCGGGTGACGCTCGCCAACGCGTTCGGGACGGGCTTCGCCGACGACAAGTCGATCTACCCCTACGTGCCCGAAGTGGTCCGCTTCTATCTCGGCGAGGAGCCGATCCTCGAGAACGTCGAGACCTATGTGCTGCGCAAGCCCGGCGACCTCGCCTACACGCTGGAGCACCTGGCGGAGCTGGTGGTCAAGGAGGTCCACGGCTCGGGCGGCTACGGCATGCTGGTCGGGCCGATGAGCACCGCCGGGGAGCGCGAAGCCTACCGCGCCCGCATCCTCGACTGCCCGGAGAACTTCATCGCCCAGCCGACGCTCGCGCTGTCGCACTGCCCGACCTTCGTCGACCAGGGCATCGCCCCCCGCCATGTCGATCTCCGCCCCTATGTGCTGAGCGGCGAGACGGTCTCGGTGGTGCCCTGCGGGTTGACCCGGGTGGCGCTGACCGAGGGCTCGCTGGTGGTGAACTCCTCCCAGGGCGGCGGCACCAAGGACACCTGGGTGCTCGAAGCATGACCATGCTGGGCCGCACGGCCAACCAGCTCTACTGGATGGCGCGCTACATCGAGCGGGCGGAGAACATGGCCCGGCTGATCGACGTCGCCAACCGGATGGTGCTCCTCGACGTGCCGGGCCAGGCGCAGGAATCGGTCTGGGGGTCGACGCTCGAAGTCGCCGGCTATCCGGAGGATTTCGTCACCTTCGGGGGCCAGATTTCCGGCGCGAGCGCCGTCCTCTTCCTCGCCTTCGACGACAGCTTCCCCTCCAGCATCTTCTCCTCGGTCCGCGCCGCGCGGGAGAACGCGCGCGCGCTCAGGGCGTCGGTCACCGTCGAGATGTGGGAGAGCATCAACGCCACCTGGCTGGAGCTGCGCGACTACGACTCGACGTCGCTGTTCAACGGCGGCGTGCGCGATTTCTGCGACTGGATCAAGGAACGCACCCACTCCTTCCGCGGCGTCACCGACGCGACGATGCTGCGCGACGAGAGCTACGCCTTTCTCGACCTCGGCCTCGCCATCGAACGCGCCGACAACACGGCGAGGCTGCTCGATTCCAAGTACCATGTGCTGCTGCCGAGCGACGAGCATGTCGGCGGGTCGGTCGACTACTACCAGTGGGGCGCGGTCCTCCGCTCGCTGAGCGCCTTCCGCGCCTATCACAAGGTCTATTCCGACGTGATCCAGCCGGACAGGGTGGCGGAGCTGTTGCTGCTGCGGCGCGACATGCCGCGGTCGCTGATGGCCTGTTTCGACCGCATCACCGGGCAGCTCGACGCGCTCTGCCAGGGCCGGCCCCAGGAATGCCAGCGAATTGCCGGCGAGATCCATGCCGGGCTCCGGTTCGGCCGGATCGACAGCATCTTCCAGCAGGGGCTGCATCAGTTCCTGACCCGCTTCATCGAACGCAACGGCGAGCTCGGCATGCAGATCGAGCACGATTTCATGATGCGGCAACGTTCCGGGCTGCCCGCCTGATGCGGCTCTCCATCGTTCACCGCACCGCCTATCACTACGACGCCGCGATCTCGTTCGGCATCCAGTATCTGCGCCTCACCCCCTACGCCAACGCCTCGCAGCGCGCGATCCGCTGGAACATCGAGGCCCCGGGGACGCTGACCCGCTGGGTCGACGCCTTCGGCAACCAGTGCGACACGCTGATCCTCGACCGCCCCGGCGAGCGGATCGAGATCGCCGCCGAAGGTGAGGTCGAGACCAGCGACACAGCGGGGGTGCTGCCGGACGAGCAGGGAACCGTTCCGGTGGAGACCTATCTGCGGCCGACGCCGCTGACCGCAGCCGACGAGGCGATCGCCGACTTCGCCGCGCCTTTCGCGGACGCCGTTGCCGCCGACCGGCTGGATGCGGTGCATCGCATCTCGGCCGCGATCCGCGATCGCATCGACTATCGCGAAGGGTCGACCGACGTCCAGTCGTCCGCCTCGGAGGCGCTGCAAAGCGGCGTCGGCGTCTGCCAGGACCACAGCCATGTATTCATCGCCGTCTGCCGCGCGCTCGGCATCCCGGCGCGCTATGTCGGCGGCTACCTCCACGTCCCCGAACAGCACGAGCCGGCGACCGCCGGCCACGCCTGGGCGGCCGCCTGGGTGGACGGGCTGGGATGGGTCAGCTTCGACGTGGCCAACCGGACCTGCGGCACGGAGTGCTACGTGGGCACCGCGATCGGCCTCGACTACGAGAGCGCCTGCCCGATCCGCGGCGTGCGCGAAGGCGGCGAGGAGGGAGAGCGGCTGACCGTGTCGGTGAGGGTAGAGGAAAGGCGGCGGCGGGGTGCGTCCTGAAGCGGCACGGCACGCCTCCCCGCCGGGCCGGAGAGCGTCGATTCGATGACCTATTGCGTCGGGATGCTGCTCGAACAGGGGCTGGTGCTCGCCGCCGACACGAGGACGGCCGCGGGCGTCGATCACGTCGCTTCGTTCCGCAAGCTCACGGTCTTCGACCAACCCGGCGAACGGCTGATCGCGCTGTTGTCGGCGGGCAACCTGGCGACGTCGCAATCCGTGATCTCGGTGGTCGGCGAACGGCTCGGCAGCCGGCAGGGACAGGACAGCCTGTTCGAGTCCGCGAGCATGTTCAACGCGGCCAGGATCGTCGGTGCCGTGCTCCGGGACGTGATGCGCGACGATGCCGAAACGGTCCGCGCTTCGGGCGCCGATCCCGGCACGAGCTTCCTGGTCGCGGGCCAGATCGCGGGCCGTCCGCCGCGCCTGTTCCAGGTCTACGAGGCCGGGAACTTCATCGAGGCGACGCCCGAGACGCCGTTCCTGCAGATCGGCGAGACCAAGTACGGAAAGCCGATCCTGGATCGCGTGGTGCGCCATGACATGGCGCTGGCCGAGGCGGCCAAGGCGGCGCTGATCTCCTTCGATTCCACCATGCGCAGCAATATCTCGGTCGGCCCGCCGATCGACCTCCTGGTCTATCGGCGCGATGCGCTCGATGGCGGGACCCGCGTCGAGGTGGCGGCCGACGACGCCTATTTCTCACGCATGCGGCAGGCCTTCGGCGACGGCATCGCCGCGTTGTTCGACAGCGTCGAGTCGCCGCCGGTTCCCTAGCCCGCCATTCTCGCCAGGGTCACGGTCTGCGTCGCGCGCAGGCGTTCGATCCGCCAGGAGCGGGCCGAAAAGCGTAGCCGTGCCTACGGTTAGGCGATGTGTCACTTGACAAACCACGACCGGCTTCCCATATCAGTGGGGTAGCGACGGAGACCCCACGATGTCAGCCCTTTCAGCCCCGTACATGCACGATGAAGCAGCGGCGTTCGCCCATGTCCAGTCGATGCTGTGGCCCGATGGTCCAGTCTGCCCCGCCTGTGGCACCGTTGACAACGCCTATGTGCTGAAGGGCGTCCGGACCAAGCGGTCCAAGAAGAACCCCGAGGGCAAGGTTCGCCACGGGCTGAAGAAGTGCAAGGACTGCGGCAAGCAGTTCACGGTCCGCGCCGGCACAATCTTCGAGGAAAGCCATATCGACCTGCACCTGTGGCTTCAGGCGATCTACCTGATGACGAGCAGCAATAAGGGGATCAGCAGCCACCAGCTCTCCCGGACGCTGGGTGTCACGGTCCGGTCCGCGTGGTTCCTCTCGCATCGCATCCGCGAGGCCATGCGCTCGGACGGCACGGTGGATTTCGGCTCCGGTGGCGGCGTGGTCGAGGTCGACGAGACGTTCATCGGACGCGATCCGGCCGTGCCGGTCCGCCGCGGCCACGCGCACAAGCACAAGGTGCTGGCGCTGATGGATCGGGACAGCGGGCAGTCGCGCACGATGGTCGTGGACGACCTGAAGGCCAAGACGCTCATGCCGATCTTGCGGGCGAACATCGCGCCCGAGGCCACGATCTACACCGACAAGGCCGGACAGTACCGGAGCCTGGGCCGGGTCTTCGCCGACCACGATTTCGTCACCCACAGCGCCGAGGAATGGGCGCGCGGGCCGGTCCACACCAACACCATCGAGGGCTGGTTCTCGATCTTCAAGCGGGGCATGAAGGGCGTCTACCAGCACTGCTCCAAACGGCACTTGCACCGCTACGCGGCGGAATTCGAGTTCCGCTACAACAACCGAGTGGCGAACGGACCCGACGACGCGACCCGCGCTGCGATCGCTCTGCGGGGCGTCAGGGGCAGGCGGCTCCTTTACCGGGACTCGTCTATGGGGTAGCGTCCGCCTCTGAGTTGGAGGCACTGGCCATGAGTGGCAATGGCGACACCCCGGTCCTAACATTGGAGCTCGGACCCGACAAGGTTCCCGCCCACGAGTTCGAAAGCATCGTGAAGGCCTTTGCCGGTCTGCTCGATGTCGTTTCGGAGCAAGCCTTCGGAGATCCCCGAGCGGCGGGCTGGCAGATTTCTGTTGAACGGGGCAGCGTTCAGCTTGCCGCCGACCCCGCTGACATGGCGAGTGTCGCGCGCGTCCACGCCGTTATTCTCAAACCGGAGCGGGCGCTCCGGCGGCGCCTGCGATCCTTCCCGCGCAACATCCCCGCTACCCGTCTCCTCGTCGGCGAAGAGCGATTCGACGCCTTGCGCGAGCGGCCCGAAGAACCGGAACGCCATCCGAGCCAGCTTGGCGAGTATGGGACCGTCGAAGGTACGCTCGACACGCTAAGCGTTCGGGGCGGTCCGCACTTCACGATTTCAGAACCGATTTGGAATATGGCGGTTCGGTGCATCGTGCCGGAACAAATGGTCGAAGCCATGCGAGCCATGTGGAAGGTGCGCGTGTCCGCTCGCGGCATGGTCCACTACGACCGCGAGGGACACCCGACGAGCATCCGGGCCGATGAGGTCACGCCGTTTCCCTACGACGAAACGCCGATAGAAGAATACCGGGGCCTGTACGTGGCGGAGTGATGCCTGATCTCCTGTACTGGGACTCGGCCTGCTTCTTAGCTTGGCTGAGGAGTGAGGAGGGGCGCGTCGATAGCTGCCAAGATGTGTTCGCCCTGTGCGAGCGCGGAGAAGCGAGCATCGTCACGAGCACCCTTACCATCGCGGAGGTGCTGATGATGGGATCGGAGCTTCGACTCCCGGCTGAACGTCGCACCAAAGTTCGCGGGCTGTTCGCGCGGTCCTACATCCGCACGGCGATGCTCACTCGCCCACTGGCGGAGGCCGCGCAGGACGTTGTGTGGGATCACGACGTTCGACCGAAGGACGCGGTTCATGTCGCCACGGCCATTGACGCGAAGGCAGATGTGCTCAACACTTTCGACACTGGGCTGATCGGCAAGAGTGGGAAGATCGGTGCCCCGCCGTTGAAAATTGCCCAGCCGTTCGTCGCTTCACCGGAGCTAGGCCTTGCAGGACGACACCCCCAAGCCCCAGCGTGACCGCTTCATCGAGACGGCCCGCGAGCTGGAATGCGACGAGGACGAGCGCCGGTTCAACGAGACGCTGAAGCGGATCGTGCCGAAGAAGGACAAAGCGCCCGCGTCCGAAGAGTAAGGGCAGCCCTCGGCCGATCTACGACATGGTAGCCCTGCTTCAACTGACCTCGGACCAACTCGCGGCGATCACGGCGAGGCACAAGTCTGCGCCCTAGCATTTCGTCGATGCAAATTCACCCTTCTCGATCCACCCCGCATCGCCTTCCCACGTCATTTCGAGCACCTGAACCCAACCAGCTTTTCGCTTTTCGACTAACCTGAAGCGGCGATCATGCCTGTTCTTCTCGGCAACGCGGTTGGCAATGCCTCGGAGGAAGCGTAGCGCCTCGTCGCGGTTCGGCCTGTACCAAGCATCGCGGCGGGTCCATCTGCTTTTGCGGTGCTCTTCGCCGATGCAGAGATATCGGTCGCTCATTCCCCTATTCTGGGCTTGCATCGGGGTTTGTCAAGTGACACATCGCTTACGGTTAAGGCCCGCGACGCCGCGGGCGGGCGCCTGCGCGCGACCCTTCGGGCGGCGCTGTCCGGCCGACAGAGTGCGCAGACGCGCTTGCCCGATGTGCCGCATCGCGCCCAGCGCCTCTCCTGTTCTGTCGGCCGGACAGCGCCGCGCAGACCATGACCCTGGCGGGAAATGCGGGCTGGCCCCGGATGTCCCGCCCCGGCGTTGACAATGCGGGCGCCCCGGCTATAGTCCCGCCTCGCCTCGCGCGGGTCCCCGGCGGCCGTTCCGCCGGCGCCGCGCTCTCTCTGACTGGCCGGACCGATGTTTGCAGTCGTACGCACAGGCGGGAAGCAGTACCGCGTCCAGAAAGACGACGTGATCAAGGTGGAACGCCTGCCCGGCGAGCCCGGCGCGGCTGTCGAGCTCGACCAGGTGCTGATGCTCGACGACGGCAAGGGTCCCACCGTCGGCAGTCCCCTGGTCGACGGCGCCGTCGTGTCGGCGACCGTGCTCGACCAGACCCGGGCCGACAAGATCATCGTCTTCAAGAAGAAGCGGCGGAAGAACTACCGCCGCACGCACGGCCACCGCCAGTATCAGACGGTGCTGCGCATAACCGACATTCTGGCCGGCGGCGCCGGCAAGGGCGAAGGGGAGAATTCGTAATGGCGCACAAGAAAGCCGGCGGAAGCTCCCGCAACGGCCGCGATTCCGCCGGCCGCAGGCTCGGCGTCAAGAAGGCCGGCGGCCAGGCGGTCATCCCGGGCAACATCATCATCCGCCAGCGCGGAACCAAGTTCCATCCCGCCGAGAATGTCGGGATGGGCAAGGACCACACGATTTTCGCCACCGCCGCCGGGCGGGTCGCGTTTCGCCGCCGCGCGAACAAGCGGGTCTACGTTTCCGTCGATCCCGCTCAATAGGCTTTCCGCGCCAGGGGCGCGGTACCCGGGATGAAATTCCTCGACCAGGCCAAGGTCTACGTCCGCAGCGGCGACGGCGGCAATGGCTGCCTCAGCTTCCGGCGCGAGAAGTTCGTTGCCTTCGGCGGTCCCGACGGCGGCGACGGCGGGCGCGGCGGCGACGTGTGGGTGGAGGCGGTCGGCGGGCTGAATACGCTGATCGATTTCCGCTATCGCCAGCACCACAAGGCCGGGCGCGGCGGCAACGGCGCCGGGCGCAACCGAACCGGCGCGGACGGCGCGGATGCGGTGCTGCGGGTTCCCGAGGGCACGGAGGTGCTCGATGCGGAGACCGGCGAGCGGGTCTGCGACCTGACCGGCGTCGGCGAGCGCTTCCGCATCGCGCGCGGCGGGCGCGGCGGGCGCGGCAACCTGCGCTTCAAGTCGGCGACCAACCAGGCGCCGCGGCGTGCCGATCCGGGCGAGCCGGGCGAAGAGGCGACGCTGACATTGCAGCTCAAGCTGATTGCCGATGCCGGGCTGGTCGGCCTGCCCAATGCCGGAAAGTCCACCATGCTGGCGGCGGTCTCGCGCGCCCGGCCCAAGGTGGCGGACTATCCGTTCACCACCCTGGTGCCCGCGCTCGGCGTGGTCGAAATCGACCACGACGCCATTGTGGTCGCCGACATTCCGGGGCTGATCGAAGGCGCGCATCGGGGCGCCGGGCTGGGCGACCGGTTCCTCCGCCATGTCGAGCGCTGCCGCATCCTGCTGCATCTGGTCGACGGTACCGGGGACGACGTGGCGGCGGCCTGGCGGACGGTGCGGGACGAGGTTGCGGCCTATGGCGGCGGCCTCGCCGAAAAGCCCGAAATCGTGGCCCTCAACAAGGCGGACGCGCTGGGCGCGGAAGAGCGCCAGGCCCGCCGCGCCGCGCTGGAGACCGCCTCGGGCGGCCCGGTCGCGGTGGTCTCCGGCGTCAGCGGCGAGGGGGTGACCGACATTCTACGGCGCCTCCATCGCGCCGTCGGCGAGGCCGAGGCCGAGGCGGCACCGCCGTGACCGCCGGGCTCTCCGGCGCCAGGCGCATCGTCGTCAAGATCGGCTCGGTGCTGCTGGTCGACGACAGGCGGGCGGCGGTTCGCCGGCCCTGGCTCGACGCGCTGGCCGACGACATCGCCGCGCTGCGCGGCGAAGGCGCCGAGATCGCCGTCGTCTCTTCCGGCGCCATCGCGCTCGGCCGCACCTGGCTCGACCTGCCCGAACGGCCGCTGCGGCTGGAGGAGAAGCAGGCCGCCGCCGCGACCGGCCAGGCGCGGCTGATGCACGCCTTCCAGGAGGCGCTCGGCCGGCACCGGATCACCGGCGCGCAGATCCTGCTCACCCTTGCCGATACCGAGGCCCGCCGTCGCCATCTCAACGCGCGGTCAACCATCGAGACCCTGCTCGGCCTCGGGGCGGTTCCGGTGATCAACGAGAACGACAGCGTCGCGACCGAGGAGATCCGGTTCGGGGACAACGACCGGCTCGCCGCCCGGGTCGCCCAGATGATGAGCGCCGACGCGCTGGTTCTGCTGTCCGACATCGACGGGCTCTACAGCGCCGACCCGCGCAGCGAAGCGGACGCCGATTTCGTCCCCGAGGTACGCCGCGTCACGCCCGAGATCGAGGCGATGGCGGGCAAGGCGCCGCCCGGCTACAGCTCCGGCGGGATGATCACCAAGCTCGAAGCGGCGAAGATCGCGCTGGCCGCCGGCTGCCGCCTGGCGATCGCGGACGGCAGGCGGCACAACCCGCTGGCCGCCGTCGCCGGCGGCGGGCGCTGCACCTGGTTCAACCCGGAGACCGGGCCGAAGACCGCGCGCAAGCGCTGGATCGCCGGCGCCATCGACCCCGCCGGCGTGCTCACCGTGGATGGCGGCGCGGTGCGCGCTCTCAGATCGGGCAAGAGCCTGCTGCCCGCCGGCGTGGTCGCGGTCGAGGGGCGCTTCCAGCGCGGCGACGCCGTGCTCGTGCGCGACGAGCGCGGGACCGCGATCGGGCGCGGGCTGAGCGCCTATTCCGACGCCGACGCGGCGCGGATCATCGGCCACAAAAGCCGTGAAATCGAGGCGCTGCTGGGATACCGTGGACGCGACGAGATCATCCACCGCGACGATCTCGTCCTCGATTGAGAGGGAGGGTGGGGTGGCGACCCAGGCTGCGGTCGACGACAACGACGTTCGGGCGACGGTGGAGCGCCTCGCGCGCGACGCCCGCGCGGCGGCGCAGGCGCTGGGCGGGCTCGGGGCCGACGAGAAGAACCGCGCACTGCACGCCGCGGCGCGGCACATCAGGGCGAACGAGGACCGGCTGATCGAGGCCAACGGCAGGGACCTCGCCGTGGTCGACACAGCCCGGCTGACCGATGCCTTCGTCGACCGGCTCGAACTCACCCCGGCGCGCATCGAGGCCCTGGCCGCCGGGATCGAGGCTATCGCCGCGCTCGACGATCCGGTCGGCGATGTCATGGCGGCCTGGGAGCGGCCGAACGGGCTCCATATCGAGCGGGTGCGCGTCCCTCTCGGGGTGATCGGCATCGTCTACGAATCGCGCCCCAACGTGACCGCGGATGCCGGCGCGCTCTGCCTCAAGTCCGGCAACGCCGCCATCCTGCGCGGCGGCTCGGAGAGCCATCGCACCTCGGGCGCGATCATGGACTGCCTGCGGGCCGGGCTGGCCGAGGCCGGTCTGCCGCCGGCGGCGATCCAGATGGTGCCGACGACCGACCGCGAGGCGGTCGGCGCCATGCTGACCATGGCGGAGCTGATCGACATCATCGTGCCGCGCGGCGGCAAGTCGCTGATCGAGCGGGTGCAGCGGGAGAGCCGGATCCCGGTGATCGCCCATCTCGACGGCAACTGCCATGTCTATGTCGAACGGAGCGCCGATCCCGAGACCGCGCGGAGCGTCGCCTTCAACGCGAAGATGCGCCGGCCCGGGATCTGCGGCGCGGCGGAGACCCTGCTGGTCGACCGCGCGGTCGCGCGCGACGTGCTGCCGCCGATCCTCGACGACCTCGCCCGGGCCGGCTGCGAGCTGCGCGGCTGCGCCGAGACGCGGGCGCTCGACGACCGGGTGGTGCCGGCCGCGGACAGCGACTGGGATACCGAGTATCTCGACGCGATCATCGCGGTAAGGCAGGTCGGAGGGCTCGAGGACGCGATCACCCATATCAACACGCACGGCTCGCACCATACCGACGCGATCGTCACCGCCGACGATGCCGCCGCCGAGCGCTTTCTCGGCGCCGTCGATTCGGCGATCGTGCTGCACAACGCCTCCACCCAGTTCGCCGATGGCGGCGAGTTCGGCATGGGGGCGGAGATCGGCATCTCGACCGGGCGGCTGCACGCCAGGGGCCCGGTCGGGGTGGAACAGCTCACCACCTTCAAATACGTGGTGCGCGGGTCGGGGCAGGTTCGGCCCTGACCGTCTACACGTCGATTCGCCGCGGCCTGGACGCTCCGGGCCTCAGGGTCGGCTTGCTGGGCGGGTCGTTCAACCCGGCCCATGACGGCCACCTCCATATCTCGATCCTGGCGCTCAAGAACCTGCGCCTGGACGAGATCTGGTGGATGGTCTCGCCGCAGAACCCGCTGAAGCCGACAGCCGGGATGGCGCCGTTCGAGGAGCGGCTCGCCGGCGCCCGGGAGCTTGCGACCCACCCGGCGATCGCCGTCACCGATATCGAGCAGCGGCTCGGCACGCGCTACACCGCGCACACCCTGGCGGCGCTCAAGTTCTGCTTCCCGCGCATGCATTTCGTTTGGATCATGGGCGCCGACAATTTGGTGCAGCTCTCGCAGTGGCGGCAATGGACCAGGATCTTCAATCTCGCACCGATCGCCGTGTTCGACCGGGCGCCGTATTCCTTCGACGCGCTGGCCGGCAAGGCGGCGCAGGCCTTCTCCCGCTTCAAGGTCAGGTCGAAGGACGCGCACAAGCTGGCGGAAGCCAGGCCGCCGGCGTGGAGCTTCTTCCATACCCGGCTGCATCCCGCCTCGGCGACCGAGATACGCGCGGGCCGCACGCTGAACCGGGTGGCGGGCGCGCCGTAGCGCGGCCGGACCGCCGCCGGCTTGCCTTCTCCGGCGCCGGCAAATACGCTTTCGCACAGAGGACAGGGGGTGCGCGATGCCGCAGCTTGCCCAACGAAGCCGCGCGGACGCGGCCGAGAGCGGGATCGAGATCGTCCCGGCGGAGCCCACCATCGGCGGCGAAATACGCGGTGTCGACCTGGCCGAGCCGCTCGACGACGGCACGGTGGCGGCGATTCATGACGCGCTGATGGACCGCAAGGTGGTCTTCTTCCGCGACCAGGACATCACGCCGGAACAGCATCTCGCCTTCGGGCGCAGGTTCGGCGAGGTCTCCGTCCACCCCTTCGTCCCCCATCTGGAGCACCTGCCCGAGGTCCTCGTGCTCGACAACCACAAGGACAACCCGGTCTTCTCGACCGATATCTGGCACTCGGACGAGACCTTCCGCGAAGAGCCGCCGATGGGCTCGATCCTGCGCTGCGTCGCCATTCCGCCGGTCGGCGGCGACACGATGTGGGCCGACATGTGCGCCGCCTATGAGGGTCTGAGCGACCGCATGCAGAGCTTCCTGTCGGGCCTGGAGGCGATCCACGACTTCAAGAACTTCCGCCACAAGTTCGACCGCATGGCGCCGCGGGAACGCCACGCGAAGCTCGCCGAGATGGAGATCGAGCTCCCCAACCCGGCGCACCCGGTGGTCCGCACCCACCCGGTCACCGGGCGCAAGGCGGTGTTCGTGAACGAGCAGTTCACCATCGCCGTCAAGGACATGCGCAAGGACGAGAGCAAGGCGCTGCTGGAATTCCTGTTCACCCTGCCGCGTATCCCGGAATACCAGTTCCGCTTTCGCTGGGAGCCCGATTCCATCGTGTTCTGGGACAACCCGTCGACCCAGCACTACGCCGCCAACGACTACTATCCGGTGCGGCGGACCATGCAGCGGGTGACGATCAAGGGCGGCAGGCCGTTCTGAAACCGGCGGCAGGCCGCCGACCGAGGGGAGGAGAATCATGGGTGTGATGCGCGCAATCGCAGGCGCGGCGGCGCTTGCCGTACTGGCCGCGGGGTCCCTGTTCGCGCTTCCGGGCGGGGCCGGGGCGCAGGAGCTCACGCTGCGCCTGCACAACTTCAACTCGCCCAAGGCGATCGCCAACCGCCTGTTCATGCGGCCCTGGGCGAAGGAGATCGAGAAGCAATCCGCCGGCAAGGTGAAGGTCCAGGTCTTCCCGGCTATGCAGCTCGGCGGCAAGCCGTCCGACCTCTACGGCCAGGCGCGCGACGGGGTGGTCGACATCGTCTGGACGCTTCCCGGCTACTCGCCGGGCCGCTTTCCGCTGACCGAGGTGTTCGAGCTGCCCTTCGTCGCCGGCGACGCGGTGGCGACCAGCCAGGCGCTAACCGAGTTCCATGGCAAGTGGTTGCGCGACGAGTACAAGGACACCCACCCCCTGGTGTTCCACGCCACCGCGCGCGGTCATATCCACACCGCGAAGAAGCCGATCCAGAAGCTCGAGGACCTCGAGGGGATGAAGATGCGCGCGCCGTCGCGGGCGAGCGCGGCGATGCTGCGGGCGCTCGGAACGGTGCCGGTCGGCATGCCGATCCCCAAGGTCTACGAGGCGCTGTCGCGCGGCGTGGTCGAGGGGACGTGGATTCCCTGGACCATCATGCGCCCGTTCCGCCTGCACGAGGTGACCAAGTATCACACCGAGGTGGCGCTCTCCTGCGCGCTGTTCCTGATGACGATGAACAAGAAGCGCTATGACGGGCTGCCCGCCGACATCCGCAAGATCGTCGACGACAGCACCGGCATGGGGCTCGCCAGGCGGCTCGGCCAGATGTGGCAGGAGGACGAGAAGCCCGGGCGCGCGCTCGCGGTCAAGCGGGGCGACCGGATCCTCGCCCTCGACGATGCCGAGCGCGAACGCTGGCGCAAGGCGACCCAGAAGGTGGTCGACGCCTGGGTCGAGAAGGTCACCGCCAAGGGGCATGACGGCAAGGCGCTGGTGGCCGATGCCAGGCGGCTGGTCGCCAAATACAGCAAGTAGTCCCGGGGCCGCCCCGGGTGATCGGGAATAGCGCGGAAGCCGGCCCCGGGGAGGTCCGGTTCGACGCCGCGATCGAGCGCGTCGGCCGGGCGGTGGCGATGGCCGGCGGGCTGCTGCTGGTCGGGGTCATGGCGATGACCGTGATCAGCGTCATCGGCCGTTACGCGTTCAACGCGCCGATCCCCGGCGATTACGAGATCACCGAGCTGGTCTGCGGCGTCGCCGTGTTCGCCTTCTTCCCCTATTGCCATCTCAGGAACGCGAACATCGTCGTCGAGTTCTTCACCGCGAAGCTGTCGCCGCGGCGCAAGACGGCGCTCGATACGGTGCACAGCTTCGCCTTCGCCGTCGTCGCCGGGCTGATCGCCTGGCGGCTCCTGGTCGGCGGGCTGCACAAGCTCGCCGACGAGGAGACCACGCTGTTCCTCGACATCCCCATCTACTGGGGCTATTTCCCGGCGCTGCTCGGCGCGGTGCTGCTGACCGTGGTCTGCGTCTGGGTGCTCTGGCGCCATATCCGCATGCTTCGCCGATGAGCAATATCGAGTTCGGCGCCCTCCTGTTCGCGGTCTGCCTGATCCTGATCGCCTTTCGCATGCCCGTGGGGGTGGCGATGTTCGTGGTCGGCGGGTTCGGCTTCGTGTCGCTCGCGGGCTGGTCGGCGTTTCTCAACCTGCTGAATACCGGCCCGTTCGGTCGGGTATCCAGCTACACGCTGTCCGTGCTGCCGCTGTTCCTGCTGATGGGGCAGTTCGCCACCCAGGCCGGGCTCAGCCGGTCGCTGTTCGAGGCGGCGCGCGCCTGGGTCGGGCACCGGCGCGGCGGGCTCGCGATCTCGACGATCTGTGGCTGCGCGGCGTTCGGCGCGATCTGCGGCTCGTCGATCGCGACCGGGGCGACGATGGCCTCGGTCGCGCTGCCCGAGATGAAGCGCTACGGCTATTCCGGCGCGCTCGCGACCGGCACGCTCGCCGCCGGCGGCACGCTCGGCATCCTGATCCCGCCCTCGGTGATCCTGGTGATCTACGCCATCATCACCGAGCAGTCGGTGGGCAAGCTGTTCCTCGCCGCGCTGATCCCCGGGATCATCGCGACCGTCGGCTATTCCATCGCCATCGCCGTCTATGTCCGGCTCAACCCGGAGGCCGGCCCGGTCGCCCCGTCGGTGCCGCTGCGCGAGCGGATCAGGAGCCTCGGCGCGGTGTGGCCGGTGGCGGCGATCTTCGTCCTCGTCATCGGCGGCATCTATCTCGGGGTGTTCACCCCGACGGAGGGCGCGGCGATCGGGGCGGCGGCGACCGGGCTGGTGGCGATCGCCTTCGGCCGGCTGAGCTGGCAGAGCTTCGCCTCCAGCCTGCTGGAGACCGCCCAGGCCACGGCGATGATCTTCATCATCCTGATCAGCGCCGAGATCTATAACGGCTTTCTCGCGCTGTCGCAGATCCCCGTCGAGCTCGCCGATGTGCTCGCGGCGTCGGGGCTCGCGCCGATGTCGATCCTGATCGGCATCCTGCTGGTCTATCTGGCGCTGGGCTGCGTGATGGACAGCCTGGCGATGATCCTGCTCACGGTCCCGGTGTTCTTCCCGCTGGTCACCGGGCTCGATTTCGGCTTCACCGAGGAGGAGATCGCGATCTGGTTCGGCATCCTCGCCCTGATCGTGGTCGAGGTGGGGCTGATCACCCCGCCGATCGGCCTCAACGTCTATGTGATCAACTCGCTCGCCGACGGCGTCCCGCTCGGCGACTCGTTCCGCGGCATCGTGCCGTTCCTGCTGAGCGATTTCGTCCGCGTGGCGATCATTCTCGCCCTGCCCGCGACCTGCCTGTGGCTGCCGGGGCTGGTGTGACCGGCGAGCTTCGATCGACAGGCGCCTGCCCTATCGCGTTCGGCAGTAGCAGGATGAGGCTATGGAAACGTCGGTTCTCGCCTGGGCGAATCTCAGCTTCTGTTCGAGCAGCCGCGCCTCGTTCGGATCGCCATTCGCCTTGACGCACTCCAACAGCCCGTGGACAGCCCACACGTTGTCGGGATGCTGGCTGCTGCGGGCGATGTCGCCGGTGTAGCCCAGATCCGTTCGATAGACTGCCTCGGCTTCTTCCAACAGGCCCTGCTGCAACAACAGGGCGCCCAAAGCGTGGCGCGGCGGATGCATCCACGCCCAGGGCTCGGTGAAGTTCAGATTGTCGTCCCGCTCCACGGCCAGGCGCAAAGCCGTGAAGGCGCGGTCGTAGTTCCGCTTTCGATATTCCAGCTCCCCGTCCAGCATGGCCTCGCCGACCAGCAGGATATCGCGTACCGAATTGCTGAGAAATATGGCGTCTTCCGGAATCGTCTGAAGATGCCTGTCGAACCGGGCCCTGGCGGACTCCGCGTTCTCGATATCACCCAGGGCGGCGCAAGCCACGCCCTTGCCGTAGTGATGCATGGCCACCCGAATCGGCGCTTGCTCCGGGCACTCGGGAAATTCGTCCTCGATCAGCTCCCGCCATTTTCCGAAACGCACATGGACATGGGTCCGCATGGCCGAATAGCCGTCGAGGATGCTGGCCATGAACGGATAGCTGGAGGCAACCAGCTCCGGCGTCGCCGTCGCGCGGATGCGGTTCGCGGCGGCGATCGCCGTGCCGTAGTGGCCGAGAAACATGGCGGTGTACATATAGAGGTGCAGATCGTGACACCGGGCCGTGGTGTAAAAGTTGAATGGACCCGCGACGTCCAGGTACTTGTCGTCCATGCGGACGGCGCGGCGGCACTGCTCCATCGCCTGCCCGTAGTCGCCGCACAGCACGTAGATATGCGCCGCGACATGCTCGATATGGCCTCCGTCCGGCACCAGCCCGCGCAGGATGTCCGCGGCGCGCAGGGCGCGTTCGGGAAACGGTGACATCTCCATCGCATGGATGTACATGTGCAGAATTCCGGGATGACCGGTCCCGGTTCTCTCGATCTCCGCGATCGCGGTCTCCAGTACCGCGATCGCCTCCCCGGTCAGGGCATCCGGGTTCGGTTGCCCGGTCTTGAGATCCCATAGCTGCCGGGGCGTGCAGGTTATGGCCGCCTCCGCGAACAGGGCGGCAATGTCGAGGTCGGCCGGGTAAGCGGCGTAGACCGTCCGCATCCGGGCGGCAAACTCCCGGTGCCACCGGTTCAGCACCCGATGGCTGGTCTCGCTTGCCGTTCGATAGCGGATCGATATCGCCTGTATAAGCGCGCGCTCGTCCGGCCTGTCGCTATGCGCCCGGTCCAGCGCGCGACGCGCCTCTCTGGCCGCGTCGTGGCACAGCGGCAACGTCTCGGCGATCTCCCGCCCGGTATAGCGGATCCACGGACGGTTGTAGAACGGTCCGCCGGCATAGGCGATGCCCCACCAGGCCATCGCGCAGTCGGGATCGTGCCGCAGCGCCTCGCGAAAGCAGGATACGGCCTCTTCGTGGTTGTAGGCGTAGGTCCAGTTGAGACCCAAGTTGAACCACGCCTCCGCCTCCGGCGACGCGGTCGCAATGTCTCTCTTCCAGGCGCCGAGGTCAAACGCGTAGCTCGCGGGATCTTTCGCCTGACCGGTGCCCGAAAAACCCTCTGTCACCGATCCTTTCCCGCCGCTATCGCATCCTGGAATCGACGATAGGCCGGGACGAAAAGCCGGTCAACGAGAGGCGTTTAGGCTGCGGTCTCGGGACCGTCGTCATCGAGCGTTTCGACGGTTGCGAGCAGCACGCTCGAGCCGGCGGCGAGCGCCGCCGGCTCGGCCCATTCGTCGGCGTGATGGCTGAGCCCGTCGCGGCAGGGCACGAACACCATGGCGGCCGGGCAGATCCGGGCGAGAAACGAGGTGTCGTGCCCGGCGCCGCTCGCCATCGTCATCGATGAGAGGCCCAGCCCGTCGGCGGCCCGCGCTATCGCGCGCTGCAGGCGGCCATCGCAGGTCACCGGCAAGCTCTCGGAAAGCAGTCCGCAGACGGCCAGTCGGACACCTTGGCGCGCCGCGGCGGCTTCGGCTTCGGCCCGCAGGGACTCGACGAAGCGCCCGACGCGCCCCCTGTCGTCGGAGCGCGCATCGATCACCAGCCGGGCGCTCGCCGGCACCACGTTGGGCGCGTTGGGCTCGACCTCGAGCACGCCGGCGGTCGCGACGAAATGGCCCGGGGCCGCGCGGGCGATCTCGGTCGCGCTCCGCTTGACCCAGCCGACCAGCGCGGCGGCGGCGGCCAGGGCGTCGCGGCGCCCGCCCATCGGCACCGTGCCGGCATGGCCCGCCTTGCCCTCGAAGACGATCTCCACGCGTGCGATCCCGACGATCGCGGCGACCACGCCGATCGCCGTGCCCGCGCTCTCCAGCACCGGCCCCTGCTCGATATGGAGCTCCAGGAACGCGCGGATGTCGTGGCGCACCGCCCCGGCGAGTCCCCCCGGATCGCCCCCGACGGCTTCGAGCGCCTGGGCGAGGCTGCGCCCGTCGGGGAAAATCTGGGCCAGCAAAGTCTCGTCGAGGTGCCCCGTCATCGCCCGCGAGCCGACGCAGGAGACGCCGCAATCGCTCGCCTCTTCGGCGAGGAAGTCGACCACCTCGAAGCCGTGGCGCAGCCTGTGGCCGCGGGCGGAGAGGCAACGCGCGACCTCGATGCCGGCGAGCACGCCGGAAATGCCGTCGAACCGTCCGCCCCGGGGCACGGTGTCGCTGTGCGAGCCGGTCATCAGCGTCCCGGCATCCGCGTCCGCTCCCTCCAGCCGGCCGATCAGATTGCCCCCGGCATCGATCCGCGTCTCCAAGCCGGCGTCCCGGAAGCGCCGCTCCAGCCAGGCGCGCCCCTCCGAGAACAGCGGCGAGAACGAGCGTCGGGTGAACGGCCGTTCGGGCTCGGTGAGCCGGGCAAGCGCCTCGTGGTCCGCCCACAGGCGGTCTTCGTCCACCGCGGAGGCGCTCACGCGGCGCCCCGCGATATCCCGGGCCTGACCCAGCTTCCGGTGCCTGGCTCGGCGACGCTCCCGCCATACGTCCAGACCGGCTGTCCGCGCAGCCAGGCGGCCTCCACCCGCCAGGCGAGGCGACGCCCGGCATAGGGGCTCCAGTCGACGACGTTGTTGCCCGACGCCGCGGGGTCGTAGTCGTGCTCGTCCGGCACCAGGACGGCGATGTCGGCGTCGCGGCCGGTCCGCAAGGCGCCCTTCCGGCGGTCGATGCGGAACAGTCGCGCCGGGTTCTCCGCCAGCAGCCGCGCCGCCCAGGTCATCGGCAAGCCGCGCTCGGCTAGCCCGGTCGCGAGCAGCGGCACCAGCGCTTCGAGCCCCGGCGCGCCGGAAGCGTTCTCCAGCATGTCGTTGCGGGTCTTCCGCTCCAGCGACCAGCTCACGTGGTCGGTCGAGACGATGGCGATGTTGCCTTCCGCCAAATGCCGCCACAGCGCCTCGCGCTCCGCCCGTCCGCGGATCGGCGGGTTGATCTTGGCCACCCCGCCCAGACGGCTCACGTCGTCCTCCTCGCTCAGCGTCAGGTAGTGAATGCAGGCCTCGGCGGTCGCCCGGTAGCCCTGGTCGCGGTAGGCGCGCGCCATCTCGTAGCCGCGGCCGAGCGAGCAATGGACGACATGGGCGGCGCAGCCGGTGGCGGCGCCGAGCTCGTAGACCTCCGCCATCGCGAGCAGCTCCGAGATTGCGGGGCGCGACAGCCCGTGCGCCAGGTAGTCGGTCCGGCCGCCCGCGCGCGTCGTCGCCAGTGCCGCCCGGATCACCTCCTCGTTCTCGTTGTGCACGCCGGCCATCAGGTCGAAGCGCGCGATCTCGGCGAAGCAGTCGTGCATGGTCTGCGGCGGGATGCGGGGAAAGCGCTCCGGGTGGGTGCCGAAGGTCGAGAACTTAAAGGCGGCGGCGCCCGCCTCGACCATGCTGGAGATGTGGCGCGGCCCGTCGTCGGGGTGGACTGTGCCGTAGAGCGCGAAATCGACCCGCGCCTGGGACGCCGCCGCCGCCGCCTTTCCCGCCAGCCGCTCGGCGGTGCAGATCAGCTCGCCGTCGTCATAGGGCATGTCGACGATGGTCGTTACCCCGCCCGCCGCCGCGGAGCGGGTCGACCAGAGGAAATCCTCCTGGTCGGCCTGGGAGCGCGAATGGACCTGCCCGTCGATCGCGCCCGGCAGGATCGACCCGCCGGAAAAATCCTCCACCGTCGCCGCGCCCGGCGCCTTCCCGGCGCCGACCGCCGCGACCTCGCCGTCGCGAACCGCCACGTAGCCGCGCTCGATCACCCGGTCGGGCAGCACGACGTCGCCGATCAGGACGAGATCGAAATCGGACATGAGGCGAGGATTTCCCAGCGGCCCGTTCGGCGCAAACGAATTTTTCGGCGCCGCTCCTTCAATCGGGGCTCACATGGATAACTTGACGCGCGATCGGCGGTCCTTCGATGCGGCGCCGGCGCACCGGTTCAGGATGCGGAGGGGTCTTCGGGCGGTACCTGCCGGGCCTCATCCCGAGCGGCGCCCGAAGGGGGCGTATCTTCGGACGCCTCCCGCCGCTCGGCGGCTTCGGGCTCCGTGGCGCTGCGCGGCCGGTATTCGTCCAGCGCGCCGGGCGGCATGTCCAGCGCCTTCTCGATTGCGGCCCGCGTCCTGGGCGTGCCCCTGTTTCTGCCGCTCTCGATATGCGCCACGCCGGAGGGGCTGATGCCGGCGGCCTCGGCCAGTTGCTTCAGCGTCAGGCCCCGGCTCAGCCGGCGGACCCGTACCGGGTGGCCGGCGAGCGGCGGCCGGTCCGCCGCTGCCGCCGGGACGGCGTCGGCCGCCGCCGGGGCCGGGC
>JAPPGP010000084.1 GCA_028821395.1 Defluviicoccus sp. | reverse complement strand
CCACGGTCCCGCCCCCGCGCTCGATTCCGGGCAGGGGTCCCCATGCGCTCGCGCGCGCGCGTGAGCCGGTGCGCCCTCGCAGGCTGTCCACATGCACACAGCCCAGCCCTGCCTGGATGGAAGCACCGGGCAGGGCTGGGCACATGTGGACAGCCGCGGGGCGCAGGAGTGGCTAGGTTTGTCCTCCTGGCAGGGGTGACGTTGGGAGGGAGGGAGGAAGCGTAGGCGAGACAGTCTCCCTTACCCGTGGGGGCTGTCTCGCCAGGCGACGCCGGTCGGTCGGTCGGTCGCTACAGGCGGCGAAGGCGCGGTGCTCGCCCTCCGCTGACCGTTCCCCGCTGCACGCGGGCGCTCCCCGGTCGGTCCCCCCGCCTCGAGGGGCGCAAGCCATGCTCTCGGCGGGTCAGTCTCGGTGCGGCTTTGAAGCGTGCCCCCGGTAGCCGCTACACTCCGTTCCCCCCGGTGCCTTCAGGTCGCAGTCAGCCAGCCGCAGCCCTATCGCGTCGGGGAACAGGGCTAATCCGTCATGAGCCCTCCCAAGCGCCCGCCTTGTGCGGGCGCTTCTCGTTGGGGCGCAATGCCCCTGAGAGCTCGAGAGAGCGCCGTGGTGCGCCGTTGGGACCGACCCGGTAGGTAGGCATTCCCGAACCCCGTTAGAAAAGGCGCAGATTGCGCGGTGGACGGGGGGGCTTGTTCTTGAATTCCGGATAGCGCTTGAGCACCCGGCTCAGGTTCGTCCGGCAGGCCGACGAGCAGGTGATCGCGGCGCAATGGGAGCGCACGAGGATCAGCGTCCGCCCGCAGAACGCGCAGTCGGAGTCCCAGGGCTTGCGATTGGACATGCGCTCGGCGATGACCTTGGCGCAGGAGTCGCAGACCACACGCGGGCGTCCCGAGCCCACCAGGCGCATCGGCTGATAGCACATTCGGCACTCAGGCATCGGTATCGTCCGGCTGCGCTCTCCAGGGGTCGCCGTAGGCGTTCTCGAGCTCGCTGGCTATCTGGCGCGCGGCCGCTTCCTCGAGCTTGAGCACGCGAGACTGGCCGTCGCTCGCGACCGCGCCCAGGCGGTACTCCACGCCGGCGAACTGGATGGTGACGATCCAGGCGGTCATCCGCACGCTCCGCACTTGTGGGGCGCGCACCCCCTGGGGCAGTTGAACACGCAGTCGGGCACGTCGACGGGCTGGCATTCCTTGCCGCAGCGCGTGGCGCACGATTCCTGGACATGGCCGAGGAAGGCTTCGTAGGGCAGGCTGTCGAGGTCGCAGGCATGGGACGCTGGGACGAACAGCGCCATCAGTGCGAGGATGAAAAGGAGCTTTGTCATGGGGTCACTCCGGCGGCTCGAGGATGCCGGATGCCGCCGCCGCCGCCTCGAGCGGCATGCCCCCGTTGACGAGACTCTGGAAGGCCCGCGCGCGCCCGGCGATGTCGCTGGCGAACAGTTGGTCCCAGTCGAGCGTGATGCTGAGCCCGATATCGGCCGCGGCCTCGACCACGATGCGCCCGAGCGGCGAGACCGTGCCGTGCAGGTAGCGTCGCCACGCTTCGCGCTGCCCGGTGCCGTCGCCGTCGCGCACCAGCGCCACCGGCAGCCCGCACGCGGAGAGCACCGTGTCCCGCGCGCGAATGAAGAGCTCGACGTTCGACGAAGGGAAGTCCGGGCCCATGCGCGCGAGCGCGTACTCGCGCCCTCGGGCGCCCGGCTCGCCCATGCCCCAGGAGCCGCGCTGCGATTCGATGACCGCAATGCGCCCGGCGAGCGACGCCAGGTCCTGGCGCAGTTGCTCGACGCCGGAGCTCGCGCCGTCGGCCGGGACCGCGAGCAGATAGCCCACCGCGGCGTTCGCCTCGGTATTCAGGCTGCCCTCGAGCTTGGAGAGCATGTCGCGGAGCGTTCGGGCGTTGGCCAGCGGCGATACCGCGAGCCCGCTCTGAACGTCGTAGTTCCACCGCGGCAGCAGCACCCGGCTCGCCGGCACGCGCACGCTCCCGACGGCCGTGGTGAGCTCGAAGTCCGCCGTGTCTTTCACGACCTGGACGGAGACCGCGGGCAGGAGACGCCGGCCCACGCGGTACCAGGCCGATTCCCCGGCCTCCACCAGGCCGCGCCCGATCCGCAGCATCACCGACGGCCCGAAGAGCGCGGCGTCCGGCCCTCCCACCCGCGCGGCCGCGAAGGCGCGCCCCAGCTGCCCGGCCGCTATCTCGAGCGCGCTGACGTAGGCGCTCGCCGCGCTCTCCGTGGCGGCGTCGACGAGGGCCCGCGTGATGATGTCGGTGTAGTTGCGGTCCTCTATCGGGTGCTGCACTTCCGCCGCCGCGACGGCGTCAGGTGCAGCACGTTTCCACGGGAGAATCTTCATCGCCAGTCCACTCCGTAGAGGCGCCACGTGTCTCCGGCGATTTTCTGGCCCCCGAGCGGCGCGGCCCAGGTCACGGTGAGGTTGCCCGTCGCGGGCGCGACGAGACTGCAATTCCCGCTCTCGCTGATGAGGTGCACGGGATTCGCCGCGTTCGCGACCCAGTCGCCCTGGATGCCGGGGATGCGGCACGACCGAATCATGGTGCGCGTCGGATTGCCCGCGACATGGCGCGCAGTCAAGACGAACTCGTCGTAGGACGTGCCCGATATCAGCGCGTGCTGGGTGAGGCGCCCCACCGGCGCGAACGAGGCGCTGGTGGCGTTCGCCGCCCCGGTCCCGAACTTCACCAGGTGGCGTTGGGTGCCGTGCGCCGACGCCGCGAACCCCGCGGTGCACGCCCGCGAGCCCGCGGTGTCCTTGCAGCTCCCGATGGTCCACACCTGCCCGGCCGCGAGCGCGCTCTTATTGGCCTCCGCGTCGGAGGGCATGTCGACGTGGCCGACGCGCTCGAGCGCGTCGCCGATGTCCTGGGCGTTCGTGCTGAGCGCCGAGAAGATGTCATTGCTCCACTCCACTCCCGAGCCGTCGGTCTTGGGCTCGAGCGCATACTGCTTGGTGGCCGTGTCGCCGGGGATGGCCGGGAGCTCGTCCGCCGGCAACTTGGACGCCGGAATCTTCGTGGTGTCGTCCTTCGCCCACTGGCGCACCGCGACCGGATCGCCGTGGTAGTCGGTCTGCCCGATATGATTGGCGTTGGACGAGGCGTCGAGCACGATGGATGTGACGCGGCCGCGGAAGACGCCGGCGAACGGCAGCCAGTAGGTCGAGCCCGCCGCGGCGCCGGCCGACGGGAAGATTTGCGACCACTGATTGCCGGGAATGACGGTCACCGTATCCGGCTCGACCCAGCGCACGCGGTAGTTGCCGCGGTTCTGCCCGCTCGCCAGGCGCACGATGTTGAAGCCGGTCGCCCAGCCGGGGGGCGCGGGCTTCGGGACCGTGGAAGTCTGGAAGGTGAGGCCGGTGATGTTCGGCGCGGAGCCGGTGCCGACGAAGTAGGCGATCTGGGCGTTCGTGGCGTTGGCGTTGGCCGCCCAGGTCGGCGTGGCGCTGTTCGGAGCGCGGTAGAGGTCGCGCGTCAGGTCCTCGAGGTCGCCCGCTTCGGAATCCAGCGCGGCGACCGCGTCGTCCAGATTGGTGCCGACCTCATAGGCCGCGCCGGCCGCGTTGACGCGCAGGTACCGGCTCGCGCCGGCCGCGGTGGGATTGGGGATGGAGGGCCCGGACGAGCCGCCGCCGCCGGCAGTGACGGTCTGCTTGAAGATGGTGAGGGTGGTCTCGATGTAGTGGCCCGAGCAGGCCGTGAACCCGAAGAAATAGGGGCTCACAAAGAAGTCGTAGGTGTCCGCCTCGAGCGTGCGCGAGGCCGCGGTGCGCGGTCCGGTCTCGTTCAATCCCGCGCCGGCCCCTGTATCAATGTTGGTTATCGCATCGCTGCCCTTCTGCATGAACAGGGTCAGGCCGACGCCCGCCCCTCCCGTATCCGAGAAATCGGTCTGACGCTGAAACCCCCCTATCGCCGCGAAGTAGTAGACCCCGGCCGCGAGCTCGATATCGTCGAAGAAGAGAGTGCCGGGACGCGCGGCTATGGTGGGGCAGGTGGTAGGAAGTTGAATCCGTTTGTTCTCCTGCCACACGATTTGCTGGGCGCTCCCGCCCGAACCGCCCCCGCCCCCCACGGCCTTCCACTCCGTGCCCGTCTCCGCGGCGTTGACGAAGAGCGCGTTCCCCCCGTGCCCCGTGAGGCCCGGAAGGTTCGTCGGATGCACGTGGTCTCCGCGGCTCGCCGCGTTCTCGGTGCCCGCGGCCGCGGTGCCGAGCGCGGCCGGCTTGGCGCTCGAGTACGGCACCGTCGCCGCGGCGCCGGGATGCACGTGGTCGATGCGCGCCGAGACGTTCTCGTACCCCGCGTTCGCGGTGCCCGCTGCCTTGAGCTGGTCCGCGTCGCCGAAGGAGGATCTGTGGACGTGGTCTCCGCGGCTCGCCGCGTTCTCGGTGCCCGCCTTCCCGTTCGCGTTGTTTCCCCCGAGCCGCGTGATGGTGCTCGAGTAGGCCGCCACAGTGGGAGCCGGATGCGCATGGTCCGCGCGCGCGGCGTCGCCCGACACGCCCACCACGCCGCTGCCGCTCGCCGCCGCCGGCGTCGCGCTCGCGAGCGCGTTGACCGGGAACGTGAATTGCGTGGTCCAGCCGCTGCCGTCCGAATCGAGCGTGCGCACCTGGAACGGCTTGAGGTTGCGCAGCCATATCGACCCGGCGACGGGGTTCCTCGGGTCTGCCTTGGCCACATAGACCGTCGTGCCCCGCGCGGCCGGGTGTACGTGGTCGGAGCGCGACACGTCGGACCGATTGCCAGGGTCTGCGCTCCCGGCGCTGAGCGGGTCGCGATTGGAGAGCACGCGCGGCGAGCCGCAGTCGCCGTAGGCGAGTCCGTCGCGCGAGCTGTTCGCCTTTGCGCAGGTGCCCGAAGCGCCGACCGTCCCGAAGCTCGAGAGCGGCTGCTTCGGGATGGTGCGAGCCGGGTGGACGTGGTCTCCGCGGCTCGCCGCGTTCTCGGTGCCCGGCGCGCCGCTGCCGCTCTCGACCTTGGGCGTGTCGCTCGAGAGCGGCGTGGTACTGCCGCCCCCGCCGCCGCCCCCGGCCTGGACGACCTGGCGCGGCGTGAAGAGCTCGAGGTCGAGCCCGTCGTAGCCGATGAGCGAATCCTGCGCGTCGACGCTGCGCGCGAGCGCGGCGAGCGCGAGCAGGAGGGCCCAGCAGCTCAGGGTCGTGGAAACTCTACCCATGCGAGTACTCCGTTGCGGACGGTGAGGATGTAGTAGCCGGACTCCGGCGGCGTCGGGAGCCCCGCGCCGGGCGTCGGCGAAGGACCGGGCGTGCCGCCGCCCGAAGGCGCGGCGCTGCCCACCGCGCCGGCGCGGTGCACGCGCCACTGCCCGAGCAGGTTCGACGCCCCGCTCACGTAGAGCGCCGAGCTCACCCGCGCGTCGGTGGGGTCTGCGTCGTAGAGCCACCCCGCCAGGCGCACCAGGGCGGCGTTGTGCATCGCGTCCGGCGCGCCCGGCGCGTACTCGAGCAGCATCGCGGTGGCGGCGGGCACGAGGAACGCGAGCACCGTGGTCACCGGGCCCGGCACGGTGTCCTTGGTCGCCGCCGCCCGGATGGCGACGGCGACTTCGGCCGGCGTGATGGTGACCGCCATCAGACCCAGTACCGGGTGCTGTACTTGGGGCGCGCCAGGTCGCGCGAGTGCTGCATCCGCTCCGCGATGGTCGAATCGGAATAGGCCGGCCGGTCGACGATGGCGAGCCCGAGCAGCGACGCGCGCTCGACGATGCGGTGCTCGCCCTCCCAACGATCCGACTCCGCGCGGAACTCGACGCTGAAGCCGCGCATGATGCGCGCCGCGACGAGCTCGCGCGCCTCCCGCGCGTGCACGGTGTCCGGCAGCGTGATGGCCACGCGAAGCGCCGTCGCGGAGTCCCGCAGCTCGAGCCCGGCCCCCGTGCGCGCGACCGGCTTGGAGCGGTCGTGCTGAAGGTTGACGATCAGATCGCTGAAGGTGAGGGCGCCGGCGCGGAATTCTTCGGAGAAGGGCCCGATCCGGGCCCGATCTCCGTAGCGCATCGCCACGCCCTCGATGAGGCCGCGTTCCGCGTCGAAGCGCAGCTCGGCGAAGCGGCGTTCCGGCTCGCTCATGTCTCGGTGCGGATGGCATAGCGGTGCCAGCCGTCCTTCCGGCGCATCACGAAATCAAAGAGCATGTGCGCGGTCAGCACCACCTGCGCCTTGCCGGCGTTGGTGTACGGGTCACGAATCACCGTAATCCCCTGCCACACCGGCGCGACCGCGGCCCCCGGCTCGGAGTTTGCGATGGCGGACTGGACTTTCTTGGTGCTGTTGGCGCTCTTCGGATGGATGGTCGCGACCGCGGGCGCGGGAATCTGGAAGCTCCGCCGCACGGTGCCCCCCAGTGCGCGCATCGCCATGATGGCGTCGGTCTCCGAATCGTTGGTGCGATAGAGGCTGCGCGCGAGCGAGTACGTGTCGCCCCCAATCAGGAGCCGGATATCCGATTCCATGCGAGAAAAACGCCCGTCCAGTCCGTCGGTCAGAATCTTCTTCGCGGCCGCCCAATCGAGCACCGCGGAAACGTCGTTCGCCAGGCCACTCGCGCCGAAGGCCGCACCCGGCGCGAGCCCGAGCGGCAACTGATGGAGCAGTCCCGAGACCTGATTGGCAGCCCCGGAGCCGCCGAGTATCTGACTGTCCAGTTGAAAGCCCATCTCGGTACGCAAGTCCGCGCGGAGCGTGGACTCGAGCAGCGAGCCCATCTCGGCCACGCCCTCGAGGTCGAGCACGTACCTTCCCGTGAGCCGGTGCGGATTCGCGTCCACGATGTCGAAGCGCGCGGCGCCCGCGTCCGGCTCGCCCCCGCGGGCTTGCATGCTCGCCGACGTGCCCGCCGTCATCACGGGATACCGGCGCTCGCCCGGCGGCACCATCGGCATCGAAACGCCCAGGAAGGCCGCATCGGTCTGCACGAAGACCCGATTGAGCAGCGGCCCGGTAGTGAGGTTGATGGTCCCGGACGGGAGCGCGTCGCCAGCGGCGTTCTGCGGCGAGACGGCATCGGCGCGCTCTTCGGGTGTGGGCAGGAGCGCCTCGCACGGGATGGCCTGATCGGACAGGTGCAGCTCTGCGCGGAGCTCGGCTTCCGCCCCGTCCAATACGCGCTGCTCGGCGATGCCGGTCAGGTAGCGCCCCAGGCTGATCCGGTCGCGCAGTTCCGGAGGCGCTTCCACCGGGCCCGCGGCGAGCAGCTCTGCGACCTTTTGGTCCGCCGCGTTGAGCGCGGCGATGGCGGCGGTACGCTCATCGGCAGCGCAGTCATCGGCGAGCGCGTTGAGGCTCTGCCTGGCTTCGACCTGGGCCAGCAGTGCGGCCCGTAATTCTGGATTCATCATTGTCCCCTTGCGATTTGGTTCATGACATAGGTGATGTGCTTGCCGAGCGCCTTCGAGACCCGCGTGTCCTGCCGGAATTCCTCATAGGCGGTGGCGATGAACCCCCGGCTCGAATCGAGCACGAAGGCATACTGCCCCTGCTTGGACGCACGAGGGCGCCCGCGCCCGCGGGGCGTGCGGTAGACCGTGAGCGGGAAGGTCGGGTTCATGCCGATGATGGCCTTGCCGCGCCGCTGCTTGCTCGAGATG
Source organism: Defluviicoccus sp. (assembly GCA_028821395.1). Classification (GTDB taxonomy): domain Bacteria; phylum Pseudomonadota; class Alphaproteobacteria; order MPNO01; family MPNO01; genus MPNO01. The sequence goes on along the minus strand of JAPPGP010000084.1, from coordinate 3,350 downwards.
ACGATGGCGCCCTTGCGCCGCGCGAGCCGCCCGGAGCGGTTCCGGATGCCCGATTTGCGGATGGACTTCTTGAGCGCGCGCACGTAGGCGCGCTCGAGGTCGCGGCGCCCGCGCGCCACGCTGCGCACCAGGAGCTCCGCGAGGTCGGGCCCGACAAAGGACCGATGCAGGAAATTGGAATATTCCGCAAACTCCTTGGAGAGCGTGATGTCGAGCACGCGAGTCATCGCAGGAACGCCTCGAGATTGAGCGAGAGGCTCCGGTCCACGTTGCGCGACGTGGTGGTGATGCGCCAGCGTATCGGCGCGCCCGCGGAGTCGGTGCCGTACTGGACGCGCGTGTCGAGGTCCTCGAGTCTCGCGTCGTAGGCCGCCTCGAGGGTGAGCGTGCGCTTGGCGATGGTGTCGAGACCTTCCGCGGTCACGGCGAGCGCCGCGAAGTCGGCCGCCGACTCGCCCGCGGTGCACCAGAAGTCGACCGGCGTGAGCACCGGCGTGAGCGGCAGGAACTCGCCGTACGCGGCCGGGTCGCCGGTCTCGACTTCCACCTTCACCGGCAGCGATGCCAGGTCCGTCATGGAGCCGGCGCCCACGGTCTGATTGTCGGCATACGCGGTGGCGATGTAGACGCGATTGTCCGCCGTGTCGGGAACGTGGGCGCTCAGGCCCTCGAGCGTCGCCACCAGGTCGGATGCGCCGAGGCCGTCTTCGATGCTGACCCGGAATTTCGCGGGCGCGTCCTGGACGCCGGCCGGCAGCGCGCGCACTTCGTCTTCGGCGTCGACGAGGGTGCCGTCGTACTCGAACCGGAAGGGCAGCACCATGATCGCCCCTGACGAGACGCCGCCCCCGATGAGCGAGCGCCAGGTCGGCAGCGTGCGTCCCGCGGAGCCCACGATATCCGCGCCGTTCTCGACTGCCCGAGGGGGGAATCCGTAGACCATCTCTAGCCCTACCGGCGCGCTCGCGACCGACGCGTCGAATGGGATGCGGGCGTGCTCGCTCACGGTGCCGGCGACGAGCATTTGCGCCACGTCACGATAGGCCGGCACTGAGCTTCCTCTTGCGCTGGGGCGTCGCCGCCGCGAACGCGCCCCACTCCGCCTGACCCTGCACGTGCGGCTGGAAGCGCGCGCGGGTGTCGGCGATATGGCAGTCCCTGCATAGCGTGCGCAGATTGTCGATGTCGTCCGTCCCGCCCTCGGTGAGCGCGACGATATGGTCTATCTCGAGCCGGTGCCGGGAGCCGCAGCGCGTGCACTGCCAGTCGTCCCGGTTGAGCACCTGGAGCCGGACGTAGCGCCATTGCGCGGGGCTGCCGCGGTGGGGTTTCATGGTGCTGCACCTATTGCCCTCGAGGGCGGCATGGTGCAGCATGCAGCACTCTCGCCGCTAGGCGAGCTCTTAGTGCAGCACTTACCGGAGAGCACAATGATTCGAGACGGCTTCAAGCGATACAGCATCACCCTCGACCCCGGCCTCGTCGGCGAAATCGACAAGCTCGCCCGGCGCGCCGGGATGCACCGCGGGCCCTTCATCGGGGAGTTCCTCGAGGACGTGATCGCGAACCGCCGCTTGCAGCACGCGCGAGACGACGCCGACGAGCTGCGCACGATGCTCCTGCGGCGCATCCGTGCGGCCGAAGAGCGCATCGCGCGCATCTAGACCACGTGCACCTTGAGCAGCGGCAGCGGGCGCACGAGCTCGCCGAGGCCGGCCGCGATGACGGACGCCGAGAGCGCGTCGATGCGCGCTTCGTTGCTGGCCTTGTTGAGCGCGGGGTTGCCCGCGCCGTCGTAGCGGATGACGCTCGAGGCAATCGCGGCCTCGAGCATGACGCTGCCCCGCGTGCGAAGCCGCCTCGAGACCACGAGCCGCTGAAAGGCGCGCACGTCGTGGCTCCCGTCGGCCGTGGCCGACGCGCCCTGCCCGCGCCAGTAGACCTGTCGCGGGTGGATGCCGGCGTCCTCGAATGCTTGCTGCGCTTCGGCCTTGCGGTGCCGGTCGAGCCCCACGGCGAGCACCGTCCCGAGCGCGCCGATTTCGGCGAAGAAGTCCTTGAGGAAGGGCACCACGGGCGTCACGCGCCCCGGATAGAGCCGGAGCTCGCCCTGGCGAATCATGCGGTCGTAGAGCGACCCCATGCGGTCCTTTTGCGCCCGCAATGAGAGCGGCGGCTCGGAGCCGAAGGCCCCGCGCGTAATCAGCACGCCGGTTTCCGGTGAGAACGCGGCCGCGGCCGTCATGCTGACGCTGCCGCCCAGGTCCACGCCCACCACGATATCCCCGGACAGCGCGGGGGCGTCCGGGCCGATGCACCGCGCATAGTCGCGCACCGTGACGATGGTCTCGCGCTCCGGATCCACCGGCTGGTTGAGATCGTAGGCCCGAAAGTGCATCTCGTTGCCGGGCGAGAGCGCGACGCGCGCGGCGGCGTCCGCCATGTACTGGCGCGACTTGATACCGTCGGCGATGCCGGGGTTCGCCGCGAGCCACGCGGCCTCGTCGTCGAGGTCGCAGTCTTCGGGCGCTGACCATTTGCGCCAGTGCAGCGTCGGCGAGCCGTCGCGCTGCGCCATCTCCGCGAACATCGGTCCGTCGCCCTGGATGGAGATGCACCAGAATCGCCCGTCGCGGCCGCTGATGCTCGAATAGAGCGCGTTCCACAGCGCGCGCTTGTTCTCCTCGAGCAGCCCGGCCTCGTCGATGATCGCCAGGTCGCTCCCGATGGCGTGGCCCGTGGCCTTGTCCGCGGCCAGAAAGTTGACCCGTGCGGCATTCCTGCCCTCGATCGAGCCCGGCGGCGGCGCGCGGCGGAGCTTGATCGCGCCGGCGAAGCCCGAGACGAGCGCCGTGGCCTCCATCGCGTCGCGGAGCTCCTTCGCGAGCGGGCCCGTGAGGCTCGCAACCACCCCGCGCCAGTCGGTGCGGTTGAAGGGGCCCACCAGGTGCGCGAGCAGCACCGCGGCGATGAAGCCCGACTTGCCGTTCTTCCTGGCGATTGACAGGCCCGCCTCCCGCACCCCCGGCGCGAACGCCGCGGCGAGCCACTCGCGTTGCCAGTCGGACACCCGGAACGGCTCGCCGGCGAGCGGGCCGGACGGGACGCGCAGCCGCGCCTCGATCCACGCCGCCAGGTCCGCCGTGTCGACGCTCGCCGCGGCCACCGACCGGCGCGGATTGGCGTTGGCCGCGGCCGCGGCCGCCTCGCGTTTTTTGCGACGATACTCACGGTAGTAGCTGGCGGGACGCAGCGGCATGCTCGCGATTTTTCGGCACGCTTCGGGAAGCGACGGGCGCGAGTGTTGCACGGGGGCACGCAACATGTCCAGACGCGTTGCAACGAATTGG
>JAPPGP010000138.1 GCA_028821395.1 Defluviicoccus sp. | reverse complement strand
GCCGGAGGAGCCGGTGGACCTGCCCGAGGAGGCGTTGGCGGCGATGCGGTCGATGCTGGACGACCGCTACCGGCGCAGCCTCGACGAGCCGATCCCGATGTTGGACGGCCGGACGCCGCGCGAGGCCGCGGCGACGCGCAAGAGCCGCAAGCGGGCGATCGACTGGCTCAAGCAGCTGGAGAACGCCGAGCACAGGCGCGCCCTCCAGCTCGGCCACGAGCCCTGCGACACGTCCTGGATATGGCGCGAGCTCGAACTCCCGGCCCCCGGATAGGTCGTGCCGCCACGTTCCACCGATGCTGTCCCGTACGGTTACGCGGCACGCTCCTCGCCTTCGTCCGCCGCAGCCTCCCGCCGACCGGACCGAGCGCTACAACGTCAAGCCCGTGCCGATCGAGACCGTCGTCGATGCGCCCCGCTACACCGGCACCGTCTACAGGGTATCGAGCTGTACCGGCGTCGGGACCGCCCGGGGAAGAGGGCGCCCCATTACGAAAGGAACACAAAACGAAACAAGCCGAAAAAGGACAACTGGCTCCGACCCCTTCGCAGGGGCTGGAAACGGACCCTAAACCGCCGATCCCCGCGCGCATCCCGCGCCGCACGACCGGACGGTTTCCCGACGGGCGGCGACCCCGGCGGGATCCCGCCATCGAATTTTCGGGGCTCGTTTAAATGGAGCCTTAAAGATATTTTAAATAGACGCTGTCCGCGCCCAGGCGGCGCCTCGGATGAGACACAACTTCGACATAACAGGCAAATGGGGACGCCTCTCCCGCCGCGGCGCTGCCGCCTCCGGCGGCGACACACGCAGCCCCGGGAGAGCACGCACGGGCCGGAAACACCTTCTATGTTCCTCACAATAAGAGGAGGGAGCCTGCCACCCCGGGCCTCCCCCGTTTCCGTCTAGTCATGAGAAAGGTTCTCACCCCAAGACCCTCCCAACGACATACGAACACCCAACACTTCCCCCAAGACCACCAGAAACCCCAAAAACCACCAATCGTATGACAAACGGAAAACCCCAGGAAATCCTCGACAAACCACCTAACCCATTCTAAAGTAACAACCATCCAAGGAGAGAGAACGACCCCAACCAACCCCAAACATACCACCTCGGTTTTTCTAAGAATTCCACACCTATCACCGGCGCGGCATGCCGCACCCCTGGCCGGTTCCCGCCCTGCCGCTGGTGCTCGGCTTCGAGGGCGCCGGGGTGGTCACCGAAATCGGCGCGGGCATCGAGGGTCTCGCGCCGGGCGACCGCGTGGGCTACGCCATGCCGCCGCACGGCGCCTACAGCCAGGAGCGCATTTACCCGGCGGATAAGGTCGTGCGCGTCCCCGACGGAATCGATGCGCGCGCCGTCGCCGCGCTGATGCTCAAGGGGCTCACCGCCCAGTATTTGCTGCGGCGGACCTACCGGGTCGAACGGGGCGATGCGATCCTGGTGCACGCGGCGGCGGGCGGCATGGGGCAGATCCTGTGCCAGTGGGGCAAGCATCTCGGCGCCACCGTCATCGGTACCGTCAGCACCGGGGAGAAGGCGGAGCAGGCGCGCGCGGCGGGCTGCGACCATGCCGTCGTCCACGGCGAGGGCGACTTCGTCGAGACCGTCGGCGAGGTCACCGGCGGCGAGGGCTGCGCCGTGGTCTACGAATCGATCGGCAAGGACACCTTCCGCCGCTCGATGGATTGTCTGCGGCCGCTCGGCATGATGGCGAGCTACGGCCACGCCTCGGGCGCGCCCGACCCGGTCGACGTGATCGAGCTCGGCGCGCGCGGCTCGCTGTTCCTCACCCGGCCGGCGATCATGCACTACATGGCGAAGCGCGAGGACCTGGTCGCCGGGGCGGAGGAGCTGTTCGAGGTCGTGCGAAGCGGCGCGGTCAAACCCGCGGTCAACCACCTCTACCCGCTCCGCGAGGCGGCCGAGGCGCACCGCATGATCGAGGCGCGGCGGACCACCGGCGCCACCGTGCTGTTGCCCTTCGGGTAGCGGCGCCGAAACCGCGTCGTTTCCCTACTCCACCGGATCGGCGTTCACCAGGACGGCGGCGAGCAGGCAGGGCTCGTCGGCGCGCACGCTCCAGGAATGGTTGGTGCCGCGCTGGATCATGACGTCGCCCGCCTTGAGGCAGACTTCGCCGGTGTCGAGAACGGCCCAGATCTCGCCCTTGAGCACGACCAGGTAATCCACCGTCGAGGTCTTGTGCATCATCGGATCGTCGCTGGCTGCGTCCGGCGCGTGCCCGGCGTCGATCGACTCGAAGGCGTCCCTCGCATCGGCGCGGTGGCGCCACGCGCTGTCCGGCGGAAACTCGACGATGCGGAAGACGGTGCCGCCTGGCCCGGGTTCGAGCACGACGGGGCCGTCGGCGGCGTCTTCCCGTCCCGCGTTGTCGGCGGGCGCGCCGTCGGTGCGCCACAGCTCGGTGAGCGCGAGCCCCGGCATCGAGTCCATCTCCTTGACCGTGCCGGCATCGCCGTCGATGACGAATACCGACCGTCCGTCTTCGTCATGCGCGGTGACCACGCGGCGGATCTTCTCGACCATTCAAGCCTCCCTGACGAGCCGGTTGCGCAGGACGCCGATGCCGCCCACCTCGAGCTCGACCACGTCGCCGTCGGACAGGTACCGCTCGAGCTCCAGCCCGCAGCCCCCGCCGACCGTGCCCGAGCCGAAGAATTCGCCCGGATGAAGCGTCTCGGACCGCGAGACATGGGCGATCAGGTCTTCGAACGTCCGGCTTCCCTAAATGCCGGACGGCCAAGCTGGGATAACATCACAGCCTTCGAGTTTGCTGTAAACAGGCTGAGCGTTTCGTTCTACGAGGGGGCTAAAATCACTGGCGTCTTGGGCGTACCGGCCCACCATCAGAGCGATCGTTTTCCCGTTGGGGTCGAAGAGACAGTTGATCATTTCTGTGCCATCCGCGGTCCGGCGATATGTAGAATCTGATCCGTTGGGCCAGTGAACCCGAAACCCGCACATTGCATCCTGCACATCTACAAGTACCTCCATCAGCCCCTTGTAGTCGCGGTCATAAGGCAGCGCCCGATGTTTCTGACAACCCCAAACTTGGCGAGCTGTAAGTTCCATTTGAAAGAACGCAGCAATGAAGGCCTTCGCTGAACGGATGATTTCGTCAAGTCTCTCATACGGAAGCCGAAACGCGTTAGTACCACTTAGATTGCCGCGACACCGGAAGTTGTCGTCGGCCAAAATGAAGTCGGAATGTCCGACTGCATTGCGAAGATGATTGTTATAGAAATCATCGAATATCGCCCCGATGTTTGGAAGTCCAGCTTCAGCGGATAGTTCTTTGATGACTTGGATCTTCCGACCGGGGGGAAGGGGCCGTTTCCTATACGACTTCTTTTTCTTTTCATTGTCCGTAAGGAATTCTGAGAACGCATCAGGACTGTAACCTTTGCCTAAGCGGAAGCGGAGAAGGTTGGCCAGCACTTCATAGGGCGCATCCATTTCAACAATATGGCCGTATAGAAGGAGCCCGATGCGCCAGAGCGTGGCGTTTGAGTCAGGAAAGCGAACCTCAGGTAGGTCGATCTTGAAGAAGCTGTTCAAGTCTTCGATGGTTGCTCGCGACTCTGCATAGGGATCCCAGCCGCCGTCCTCCTTGCCAAATACCCGGAGTAGGGACGCGAAATAGTTGATGATGTCGTGGCTAACGGGATCGTCCGGCAGGAACAACGGCCGGAGGATTTCAACGTACTTTCCTCGCTTCTCGTCATATGGACTATCGGATTGTACCGGCATGGCTCGGTCAAAGTGTGTTGTGGGGGGAAGCGCTGCGGGTACGCAGACTCCACCACCTACACAATTTACAAAGTGATCGCAAGCTGCGTCGCCAAGGGCAGCGAGGCAAGGACGGCACTTAGGGTTAGGCGTTGCCTTCCCTCCGAGTCATCCCCGCTCACACCGCGTTCGGGACCGGCTCGGCGTCGATCAGGATGAAGGCCATGCGGCAGGGCTCGCTGCCGCGGTTGACCCAGGCGTGGTTGGTGCCCTTCTGGATGATCACGTCGCCCGCCTTCACGTGGACTTCGGAATCGTCGAGCAGCATGTCGATCTCGCCCGACAGCACGATCGCGTAATCGACCGAGTTGGTGCGGTGCATGAAGGGGTGCTTGTTGACGATGTCGCCGGCCGGGATGGCGCCGAGCGCGGCGGCGACCGCGCTGTGCTCCAGCGCCTCGACCTCCGGCGTCACCGGCGGGAACTCGGTGATGCGGAACACCGTGCCGCCGGGCGGCGGCGGCGTCTTGATCTCCCCCGTCGCCGGGTCTTCGTCGCCCGAGTTGTCGGCCGGCGTCGCGAAGGTGCGCCAGAGCTGGGTTGCGACCAGATCGCCCACCGGCCTCTTGCGCACGTTGGGCGCGGCGCCGTCCATGACGACGACCGCCTTGCCGTTCTCGTCGTGGCCGGTGACCACGCGCCGGATGTCGTGCATCTCCTCCCCCCATCGCGATGACCAGAGGGGACTATTGCCGCTCCCCTCCGGTCTGGCAAATGCGGGCGATCCGCCCGGCGTCGTCGAGCGAGTCGAACGCGCCGACGATCCCGATCGCCGCCTCGGCGGATTGCGGCGGGAACCCGGCGAAGGCGGTGCACTGGCGGAATTTTTCGCAGGCGTCGGCGAAGCTCATCGGCGCGTGCGTCGAGCCCTGCGCCCAGTCGCAGCGCCGCTCCAGCCGCCTTCCGTCGGCGAGCTCGACAGCGAGCAGCGTCGTCATGTTGGTGAAGCCCGCCTCGGGCCGGTCATAGGCGGCGAAGCGCACCCGGGCCATGGCCTGGCGGATGTCGGGGCGGGCGAGCGTGTCCTCGGTGAACTCGGCGAGCCCGGCGCGGCCCTCGACGGCGATCAGCGCAAGCGCGAACTGCATCGAGAACCGCGCTTCCATGACCGTCTTGGGGTCATGGTGGATCAGGGTCTCGAAGACCCGCCGGTTGGTCTTGGCGGAGATCGACGCGATGTCGCCGCCGCCGAGCCCATGCTCCCGCCTCAGCGCCAGCAGCCCGGTCATCGCCGGGTGGGTCAGCGCGCCGTTGGGGAAGGGCTTGATCCACATGCCCGGATCGAGGATGGCCCAGGGATCGCCCAGGCGTTCCAGCACAGCCGCGTCGAAGCCGCCGGCGGCGGCGGCGAAATACCCGACCTTGCCGCCGAGCGCGTCGGCGGCGCCCACGAGTCCTCGCGCGGCCATGTCGGCGGCGACCACGCCTGCCTCCGCCGCGAGGCCGGGATGCAGGATCTCGACCATCGAGCCGAAGTTCTGCCGCACGCCGCCCGCCGCGCTGGCGGCGAAGGCGAGCGCGTGACCGATCCGCCGGCGGTCCAGACCGTAGAGCATTGCCGCGGCGGCGGCGGCGCCGAAGGTGGACAGCGTTCCCGTCGCGTGGAAACCCTCCCGGTAATGGCGCGCGTCGATCGCGTGGTTGATGCGGCAGGCGATCTCGATGCCGGCGTGGAGCGCGGTGGCGAGCGCCCGCCCGCTTGCCGCGCGTTCCTCGGCGATTGCGAGCGCGGCGGCGAGGACCGGCGCAGTCGCGTGGATGCCGCCGTTGCGCTCCGCGACCGCCTGCGGGTTGGTGTCGTCGAAGTTGTCGGCATGCATCGCCGCCGCGTTGAGGAAGGCGGCGAAACGCGGCGCGCTGCGGCTGGCGGTGCCCAGAACGGTCGCCCCGCCGCCCGTGGAACCCAGAGCGCCGACGTGATCGCGCGCGATGCGGACGGCTTCGGTGCGGGCGCCGGCGATGGCGAGGCCGATACAGTCGAGCACGTGGACCCGGCCCCGTTCGAGCGCCGCCTCCGGCAGGTCCTCGAAGGCGAGGCCGTCGGCGAACGCGGCGATCCGTCCGGTCGCGTCCGCGCTCAGCCGATCGCCTCCGCGAAGTTGAGCACCGCCTCCTCGACGTCGCGCGCCCCGTTCCAGCGGGCGGCGACGGCGGTATGCGGCGTGATCACCACGTTGGGGAACGCGGTCAGCGGGTCGTTGGGGGCGGCCGGCTCCTCCCAGAACACGTCGAGCCCGGCGCCGCCGAGACGGCCGCTCTCCAGCGCCTCGATCAGCGCGGCGCGGTCGACGATCTCCGCCCGCGAGACGTTGATCAGCACCGCGCCCGGCTTCATCCGGCGGAACGCGGCGGCATCGATCATCCCGCGCGTCTCGCGGTTCGACGGGAGCTGGACCGAGACGTAGTCGGAGCGCTCCAGCAGCTCCTCGAAGCCGCAATAGCGCGCGCCATGCGCCTCTTCGATCTCGGGCGGAAGCCGGCGGCGCTGGAAATAGAGCACCTCCATGCCGAAGGCGGCGGCGCGCCTGGCGAGCTCGCGGCCGATCTCGCCCAGCCCGACGGCCCCGAGCACGGCACCTTCGAGGGTCCCCAGACCGCCGATGCGGCCCCAGTTGGAGCGGCCGCAATGCCGGCTGTCGTAGAGCCTCGGCGCATAGCCGATGGCTTCCAGGCTGGCGGTGTCGATCCGCCCGCCGATCTCGCAGATCTTCTTGGCGAGCGCCAGCATCAGGGCGAAGACGTGCTCGGCGACGGCGCCGTTGACCCGCCGCCGGAGCGGACTGACCGCTACCCCGCTTGCGGCGCAGGCCGCGAGGTCGATGTTGCGCAGGTCCGCGCCGAATTTCTGCACGATCCTGAGCCCGGGCGCGCGTTCGAGCTCCGCCGCGCCGAACGCCATGCCTTCGACGATGACGCCGTCGGCGCCCGCGAGCGCCGCGCGGAACGCCTCGACGTCGTCCGCCATGCGGAACTCGGCCGGGAAAATCGATGCGGCCCGGGCGCGCAAGTCGTCCCGCCACGCGTCGAAGTCCGGCAGGTCGACCGAGAAATAGTCGGCGATCGCGTCCTGCCGGTCGGCCGGCGTGTCGGGGTCGAGCACGACCTGGATGTTGCGGATGATCGGATCGTTCTCGGCGACGATGACCGGCACGGCGCTTCCCCTTTGAGCGCGGCGTCAGGCGGTTGCAGCCGAGGCACCGGCGATGCGGCCGAATACCGCGCCCGAGGTGAGCCCGCTGCCGCCCGGGTAGTTGAAATAGAAGATGCCGCCGACCAGCTCGCCCGCCGCGTAGAGGCCGGGGATCGGCTCCGACTCGGTGTCGAGCACCTGCCCGTCCGTGTCGATGCGCAGGCCGCCGAAGGTAAACGTGATGCCGCAGGTCACCGCATAGGCCTCGAAGGGCGGCTCGTCGATGGTGTTGGCCCAGTTCGACTTGGGGACCGCCAGCCCCTCGGTGCGGCGCCCGTCCTTGACATTGGGGTTGAACGGGATGTCGGTGCGGACGGCCGCGTTATAGGCGGCGATCTCGTCGAGAAAGGAATCGGCGTCCACGCCGTCGAGCTGCGGGGCGAGCTCTTCCAGCGTGTCGGCGCTCGCCTTGGTGATCTGGCGGATGTTGTATTCGTCGCGCTTGAGGTGGGCGACCTTGGCATCGAAGATCTGCCAGGCGAACTGCCCCGGCTGCTCCAGGATCACCCGACCGTACTTGGCATAGGTGTAGTTGCGGAAATCCGCCCCCTCGTCGACGAAGCGCCGTCCCGTCGCGTTGACCATGACGGCGAAGGGGTAGCTGTGCTTCTGGAACTGGTCGCCCACCGCGAGGTCGCCGAACTCCGGCGCGTTCCGTTCCCAGCCGACCGCGTGGCAGCCCGACCAGTTGCCGTAGGGCATGGCGCCGATGTCGAGCGCCATGCGGATGCCGTCGCCGGTGTTGAACCGCGTGCCGCGCACCTTGGCGAGCTCCCAGCCGGGGCCGAGATAACGCGTGCGCCACTCGTAGTTGCCCTGGAAACCGCCGGCTGCAAGCACCACGGACCTGGCCCGGATCTCCTCGATCCGGCCCTTGCTCTTCACCTTCACGCCGCGCACCGTCACCCCGTCGAAGATCAGCTCGGTGGCGCGGTGGCCGTAGCGGATCTCGATGCCCCGCCCGGCGGCGATCTCGTGCAGCGAATCGACCAGCCCGGGACCGCCGCCCCAGGCCTCGACGGTGAGACCGCCCCAGAACTTGAACCTGCCGTCCACCCTAAAGGCCTGGCGGCCCCAGATCGGCGCGAAGCGCACCCCCTTCTCGCGCATCCAGATCAGCGTGTCGCGCGACCGGGTGACCAGCAGCTCGACCATGTCGGGATCGGCGCGGTACTCGGTGACCCGGGCCATGTCGTCATAAAACTGGTCCTGGGTGTAGGTGCCGAAATCGGTGTTGGCGATCTCCTCGTCGGTGAGGTCCGGCATCAGCGCCTTGAGGTCGTCGACCCCGTCATAGACCACCCGCATGGCGCCCGCGGTGAAGCGCGAGTTGCCGCCCGATTCGGCCTCGTTCGCGCGCTCCAGCACCAGCACGTTGGCGCCGTTCTCCTCGGCCGCCAGCGCCGCGCAGAGCGCCGCGTTGCCGGCGCCGACAACGACGACATCGAACTCGGAATCGCTCATTCAAACGTCTCCAAAGGGGCGCGCGCCGGCCGGGCCGCACCCGCCGGCCGACGGCTTTCGGGGTGCCGAAGAGAGGCGCCCGGCGCTATTCGGCCGCCTGGGCGATTCCCGCCTGCTCGCGTTCGATCATCCGGTCGATGGCGATCCGGGCGAGCGCCAGCGCGCCGTCGGCGTTGATCGGCACCAGGCTGCGGTCGGGGTCGAGGTCGAGGCGCTCCTGCTGCGCCTCCATGATGGTCTTGTCCTCGATGAAGGTCGGGTAGATCTCGTCATACATGTCCTGCGTCGCCTGCGGCTCGTCCTGGCGGTAGCCGTTGGCGGTCGACCAGAAGTAGTGGAACGTGGTCTCGGTCTCCGGCGTCGCGCCGTGTAGCAGCCGCAGATGGAAGCCCTTCTGGTCGCGGTTCTCGCGCGCGCCGCGCCCGACGTCCAGACCGCCCGACCATTGCAGCACGATGCCGGGCGGCACATATTCGAACTCCTGCCACCGGTCGATGCGCCCTTCGAACTGACCGCCCTTCTGATAGGTCGGCGGCGGCTGGCAATCCGGCATCCAGCGGATGAAATAGGCGCCGTTCTCGGTCGGCCGGGTCTCCATGTCGGCGGTGACATGGGTGTTGGGGTCGCCGCCGATGGTCCGATTGTGGACATAGCCCAGATGCGTGAGATCCATTAGATTGTCGATCATCAGCATGTAGTTGGCCTTGATCTGGAACATCGCCTTGCGATGCGGCCACTTGTCGGGCTGGTCGTGATAGGGGTAGTCGACGATCAGGCTCTCGTCGGCGCGTGCCGGGTCGCCCATCCAGATCCAGACGATCTGGTTGCGCTCGACGACGGGATAGCTGACCACCCTGGCCTCCGCCGGGATCCGGTCCTGGCCCGGGATGGTCACGCATGCGCCCGTGGTGTCGTAGACCAGGCCGTGATAGCCGCACTGGAGGCCGGTCTCGATCACCGTGCCGTGGGTGAGCGGCGCGCCGCGGTGGCAGCAGCGGTCCTCCAGCGCGCCCACCTTGCCGTCGGAATCGCGGAACAACACCAGCGGCTGGTTCATGATCGTGCGGCCCAGCATGCCGTCCGCGAGCTCCTCCGACCACGCGCCGATATACCAGGCGTTTCTCACGAAGGGCAGGTTGGTGGTGTCCACAGCCATGACATCCGCTCCGCTTGACGATTTCTCCGAACGGGCCGGTCCCGGCCCTTGCGACGGAGACTAGCCCCGGGCCATGCTGACCGCAACCGGAGGACGCGGGGGCGGGGCATGAACAGGACCGAAGCGAACGGGCTCGCTTTCGAGCGCCTCTCTGCGGCCGAGCCCGTGCTGGTCGACATCCGCCCGGCGATCGAGGTCCTGCCCGGGATGACCCCCGCCACCGTGCTCACCTCGGGCCCGCCGATGGAGTGGGAGCGCTATGCCGGCGGCCAGCGCGACGCGGTGATCGGCGGCGCCCTGTTCGAGGGGCTGGCATCCGATGCGGACGACGCGGCGCGAAAGCTGGAACGGGGCGAGATTGCCGTCGACGGCTGCCACGATTACGGCGCGGTGGGCTCGCTCGCCGGCATCTACACCGCCTCGATGCCGGTCTTCGTCGTCGAGAACCGGCATGCGGGCATCAACGGCTTCTGCAACATGTACGAGGGGACGGACCCGAGGCGCCTCAACTACGGCGTCTACGACGAGGGGGTGCGGGAGCGTCTGCTGTTCGTGCAGGACGTGATCGCCCCGGTCCTCGCCGCGGCGGTGCGGGCGGCGGGCGGCATTCCGCTCAAGCCGATCATGCGGCGCGCGCTGCACATGGGGGACGAGCTGCACAGCCGCAACACCGCGGCCTCGCTCCTGTTCACCCGCGAGCTGTTTCCCCATCTCCTCGGCCTCGATCCCGCGATGCGCGGCGCGGTCGAACGGACCGTGACCGCGCTCACCGAGGACCACTACTTCTTCCTCCGGCTGTCGATGGCCGCCGCCAAGTGCACCGCCGACGCCGCCGCCGGGATCGAGGGTTCGAGCGTGGTGACCGCGATGGCGTTCAACTGCAACAACTTCGCCATCCGGGTGAGCGGTCTCGGCGAAACCTGGTTCACCGGCCCGCACGCCTCGGTCGACGCGAGGCTGTTCGAGGGCCACACCGAGGACGAGATCGCCTGGATGGGCGGCGAGAGCACCATTGCCGAGACCGTCGGCCTCGGCGGCTTCGCCCAGGCCGCCGCCTTCCCGTTGCAGGACTACCAGGGCGGCTCGGCGCCGGCGATGGTCGAGCGCAACCTCGCCCTCTACGCCATCGCCGTCGGGGAGAACCCGGACTACCGGATTCCCTATCTCGGCTATCGCGGCACGCCGACCGGCATCGACATCCACCGCGTGGTGGAGACCGGCATCTTGCCGGTGATGGATATCGGCATCGCCGGGCGCGACGGCGGACAGATCGGCGCCGGCATCGTGAGCGCCCCCGTCGAATGCTTCGAAGCCGCGCTCGCGGCCTACCGGGCGCGCTACGGCGCCGCGTGAAGGGTGGCGGAAAAGAGTGGGAGTCGAACCCACCAGGGACGTCTCACGCCCCTCACCGGTTTTGAAGACCGGGCGCGCCACCGGGCCGCGATTCTTTTCCGTCGCCCCGAGAGTGGGGCCTCGAAGGCGGCCGCGTCAACTCGGTTCATTCGCG
>JAPPGP010000194.1 GCA_028821395.1 Defluviicoccus sp. | reverse complement strand
CAGCCGCCAGCGGAACCACCGCCGGAGCCGCCGGAGCCGCCGCCGGAGCCGCCGCAGCCTCCACCGCAGCCACCGCCTCAGCCTCAGCCGCCGCAGCCGCCGCAGCCTCCACCGCAGCCTCCACCGCAGCCGCCGCCGGAGCCCCCGCAGCAAACGTGCATTCAAACCGCGGATTTCGGCTGCGTGTCACCGCAGGTCTTCCAACAGCAGCTTCAGTCTATCGAGCAGGACCACGTCGGCACGGACGATTTCGCCAACCAATGGGGGCTGGCCGCGATCCGCGCCGAGCGGGCTTATGCGCATCTCGAGCTTCAGCACGGCGTCGGCGCCGAGCCGGGCAGCGGCCAGACCGTGGGGCTGATCGACACCGGCATCGACACCGGACACGACGCGTTCGCCGGCAAGACGGTGACCGAGCACTTCTTTCCCGGCGCGACCGACGAGACCGGCGACGAGTTCTCGCACGGCACCGCCGTCGCCAGCGTGATCGCCGGACGGCCCTCCCCCGCCTTCACCGCGGAGGTGAACGCCGCGCGCGGCGTCGCGCGGGGCGCCGATATCGCGATGTTCGCCATCCGCGCGGGCTCGGGCGGCGACGAATACGTGCCGGTTTCGCTGGCCGGAGCCGACGACGCGGACGACAGGTGGGCGGCCTGGTTTGCCCATGTGCTCAACTGGTCGAGCGGAGGCCGGAGCCTCGACTTCGTCAATCTCAGTGTTGGCTACAAGGGTATCGTCGAGCAATACGGCGAGCAGGAGCTGCGCGACGCGCTGGACGGTACCATCGCCGCCCTGGCGCAGGCGGGCGACGGCGCAAAGACGGTCTTCGTCTGGGCCGCCGGAAACGGCCATGGCAAGGACTGCGACGCCGCCAATTTCACCGGCAATCCCGACCTCTGCGTGGACGGCAGGGTCAACGCGAGATCGGTCGAGATCCTGCCGGGTCTGCCGGCGCGCATCGCCGAGCTGCGCGGCCATCTGGTCGCCGTGGTCGCGGTCGCTCCCGACGCCGACGGCGACGGCGGCTACGAGATCGCTTCCTTCTCCAACCGCTGCGGCATCGCCGCCGACTGGTGCGTCGCCGCCCCGGGGCGGGCCGTCCGCGCGGCCTATTTTGGACCCGACCCCGGCGACGGCAGCCCGGGCGCGCGGGGCGCCTCCAGCCCCAGCGGCACCTCGCTTGCCGCGCCGATGGTGACCGGCGGGCTGTTGGTCTTGAAGCACCATTTCCGCGGCCAGCTCTCCAACACGGCGCTGCTCTCGCGGCTGTTCGCAACCGCCAACAAAAGCGGCATCTATGGCGACCGCGGCATCTACGGTCAGGGGCTGATTGATCTGGGTGCGGCGACGGCACCGGTCGGCGAACCCGCGATCGCGCTCGGCGAACGCGTCGACGGGCCGGGGAGCGCCCTGACGGGAACCCGGCTCGCGCCGGGCGGCGCGATGGGAGACGGGCTGTCCCGCGCCTTCGCCGGCCACGAGATCGCGGCCTTCGATACGCTCGGAGCGCCCTTCTGGTTCCCGCTCGGCGATCTCGCCGGCGACGCCTCGCAACAATCCGCCCTGGCGCGGCTGCGGGGGCTCATGGCGCCGCGGGAAGATGGCGGCGCCGGCCCGCTGCGTCCCCGACTCGCCCCGCTCGCCGCCGGCGACCGGTTGAAGCTCGGTGTCCTGCGGGCGCCGTCCGGCGCGGAGGGCGGGCACCTCGCCCTCGCCGGCTCCGCCCTCGCCCTCGGCACAGCGGCGGAGGGCGGTCTCGGACTCCTCGCCTTCTCGTCCGAGGGCGTGCGCGGCCGGCATCCGGCATCGGGCGCCGCGCTGTCCTGGCGGCCCGGCAATGGCCGGCTGGCCTTCGCCGGCGGCTGGGTGGGGGAACGCGAGACCGTGCTGGGCGGCAGCGCCGCGGGCGCCTTCGGTCGGCTGTCCGGCGCGTCTGCCTTCGCCGGGGTGGAGGGGAAGGCCCGTATCGGCGCGTGGCAGGTCGGTGCCGGCGCCGAAATCGGGACGGTCCGGGCGGCGACGCGCGGCGGGATGATCGCGCGCGTCTCGCCGCTCACCACCAGCGCCTTCGCCGTCGAGGCGGAAACCGCGCTGGCCAACGGCGACGGGCTGCGGATCTCGCTCTCCCAGCCGCTGCGGGTCGAGGCCGGCAGGGCGAGTATCGCGGTTCCGGTGGGCCGCACCCACGACGGAACCGTGCTGCACCGGCACGTCACCGCCGGTCTCGCACCGAGCGGACGGCAGATCGATGTCGCCGCCCGGTGGCGCCGCACCCTTGCCGACGGCGCCGAGCTCGGGATCGGCGCCGGCTGGACCCGGCGGCCGGGCCACGACAAGGCGGCCGCTCCCGAACTCAGCATCCTCGCCGGCTGGCGCTACGCCTTCTGAAGCCGGCGCAACCCTGGCGCCGGGCGTGGCCGGCTCGCGCTGCACATGACATATCGAAAAAGATATGATTAAATTTCTATATGGATATGTCTGTCGTCGTGGAACCTGCCCGCCCGGGGTCCGGTCGAGCCGGGCGGCGCTTCGCAGCGGGGATCGCAGCGCTTGCCGCCCTGGTCCTCTATGGCTGCGGGGGTGGCGGCGGGGGCGGGGCCGGGAACGTCGGAGAGAACGGCGACCGGACGTCGAGCGGGGTCCTCTACGGCCAGTGGGGGCTGCGCACGATCAAGGCGGACCGGGCGTACAATCGCCTGGAGGCCCTGCCCGGTGCCGGCACGCCACCCGGCGACGGCCAGACCCTCGGCGCGGTCGACACCGGCATCGACGAAGGCCACCCGGTGTTTGCGGGCAAGTCGGTGACGGAAACCCCGCTGCTGGGCGCGACGAACGAGACGGGCGAGCGATATTCGCACGGCACCGCGGTCGCGAGCGTGATGGTGGGAAACCCGGGCGATGCATTCGCCGCGGAGGTCGACGCCCCGCGCGGCGTCGCCTGGGGCGCCGATATCGCGATGTTCGCGGTCCCGCTGGGCACGCCCAGACCGTTCTACAACCCGATCTCGCTGTCCGGCCTGCGCCGCGTGGACAATCGTCGGGCGTCGATGGCGGGCGCGGCAATCGACTGGACCGCTGGAGGCCGGACCATCGATTTCTCGAACATGAGCTTCGGCGTAAACGGCATTATCGAGCAGTATTCGGAGCAAGAGCTCCGGGCCGGTTTCGGCGCCTCGATCGCGGCGCTGGCACAGGTCGGCTCGACCGACAAGACCGTCTTCGTCTGGGCCGCCGGCAACGCCCACGGCCGGGATTGCGACCCGGCGGATTTCACCGGCAACCCCGATCTCTGCGTCGACGGAACGGTCGTCGCCAGGTCGGTCGAGGTCCTGCCGGGCCTGCCTGTGCGGTTCCCCGAGCTGCGCGGGCATCTGGTCGCCGTCGTGGCGGTCGACCGGAACGGCAGGATCGCCTCGTTCTCCAACCGCTGCGGGCTCGCCGCCGACTGGTGCATCGCCGCCCCGGGCGTAGCGGTCCGCGTGGCGTATTTCGGGCCCGACTGGAACGACGGAACCCCGGGCGCCCGGGGCGCGGCCAGCGCCAACGGCACCTCCTACGCCGCGCCGCTCGTGACCGGCGGGCTGGCGGTGCTGAGAGACGTCTTCCGCGGCCAGCTCTCCAATACGGCGCTGGTCTCGCGGCTGCTGGAGACGGCGAACAAGCAGGGCATATACGCCGACAGCAGCGTCTACGGCCAGGGGCTGATGGACCTCGACGCCGCGACGGCGCCGCTCGGCACCGTCACGGTCGCCCTCGGCGACCGGGTCGGCGGCCAGGGCAGCAACCTCGCTGGGACGTGTTTCACTGCGGGCGGTCCCTTGGGGAACGGGCTCGCCCACAGCTTCGCCGGCCGCGAGATCGCCGCCTTCGACTCGCTGGGCGCGCCGTTCTGGTTCCCCCTCGGCGCCCTCGCCGATCCCGATCCCGGCCGCCCGGCCCTCGCGCGGCTGCGCGCTTTCGCCGCGCCCCGCCCGGCCGAGCCTGGGGCCGGTGGGCTGTGGCCGCGCGTCGCCGCGCTCGCCGCCGGCGACCGGCTGAACCTCGGCATCCTGCAGGCGCCGTCTCTCGGCACGGGTGGCGGACATCTCTCGCTGGCCGGCGGCGCGCTCGCGCTCGGCACGGCGGAGCGGGACGGGCTGCGCGTCGCCGCCTTCTCGAGCGAAGGGATACGCGGTCAGAGCCCGGCATCCGGCGCCGCGCTGTCGTGGCGGCCCCACGGCGGCAGGCTCGGCCTCACCGGCGGATGGGTGGGCGAACGCGAAACCATGCTCGGCAGCACCGCCGCCGGCGCCTTCGGGCGGCTCTCCGGCAACTCCGCCTTCGCCGGAGTCGTGGCGAGCGCGGCGGTGGGCGCCTGGCGGCTCGGCGCCGGCGCGGAAATCGGCACGGTCCGGACGCAGGCTCGCGGCGGCATGATCGCAGCCGTCTCGCCGCTCGCCACCAGCGCCTTCGCGCTCTCGGCGGAGCGGACGCTGGCGAACGGGGACCGCATCGGGCTCTCCGCCGCGCAGCCGCTCCGCGTCGAGGCGGGACACGCCCGGCTGTCGCTGCCCATCGGGCGGACCGAGGACGGGCGGGTGCTGCGCCGCTCGCTGTCGGCCGGGCTGGAGCCGAGCGGCCGGCAGATCGACATCGCCGCAAGCTGGCGCCGCACCCTGCCGGGCGGCGGCGAGCTCGGCATCGGCGCCGGCTGGACCCGCCAGCCGGGCCACGACGCCACGGCGGATCCCGAACTCAGCCTGCTCGCCAACTGGCGCTACGCCTTCTGATCCCCCGCCGCGCGGATCGCTTCCCCCCGCCACGCTCCATCCGCATGTGCAGGACATAACGACGCAGCGCCGTCGTTCTGTCGCTCTCGATATCTCATCTAACCGGCAACACCGTCCCGGGGCGGCCGCCTTCTGTGTGCGGACCGCTTTCACTCGATGGAGAAATGGCCCGAATGACGAGCGCGACCGGTCGACCGATGCGGGATAGGGGAGGATGGCTTGCGGCGCTCGCCGCGGCGGCTGTGCTGGCGGCCTGCGGAGGCGCCGGCGAGGAGGCTGTTTACAACCAGTGGGGGCTGCTCACCGTCAAGGCAGATGGGGCCCATAAGCGGCTGGCGGTCCGGGACGGTGCAAGAGCCGCGCCGGGCAGCGGTCAGACCCTGGGCGTGGTCGATAGCGGCATCGACAGCGAGCACCCGGTCTTCGCGGGCAAGTCGGTGACGGAAACCCTGCTGGGAGACGCGACGGACGAGACGGGCGAGCGATATTCGCACGGCACCGCGGTCGCGAGCGTGATGGCCGGAAACCCGAGCGACCGCTACGCCGCGCAGGTGAATGCCCCGCGCGGTGTCGCCCGAGGCGCCGATATCGCGATGTTCGCGATCCCGCTGGGAAGACCCGGTGCGAACTATGGGGCCGCCGTCCGCGCCGGCCGCGTTTCGTTGGCGTCGGTGATCGACCGGGTGACCGGATGGTCCAGAGGCGATCGGTCGATCGATTTTGCGAATATGAGCTTCGGTCCCCATGGGTTCATCGAGCAGCATTCGGAGCGGCAACTCCGTGACAGATACGGGGCCGTGGTGGTGGCGCTCGCGCAGGCCGGTTCGACCGACAAGACCGTCTTCGTCTGGGCCGCCGGCAACGCCCACGGCAGGGACTGCGACCCGGCGGAATTCACCGGCAACCCCGAGCTCTGCGTCGACGAGAAGATCGTCGCCAGGTCGGTCGAGGTCCTGCCGGGCCTACCTGTGCGGTTCCCCGAGCTGCGCGGGCATCTGGTCGCCGTCGTGGCGGTCGACCGGAACGGCAGGATCGCCTCGTTCTCCAACCGCTGCGGGCTCGCCGCCGACTGGTGCATCGCCGCCCCGGGCGTAGCGGTCCGCGTGGCGTATTTCGGGCCCGACTGGAACGACGGAACCCCGGGCGCCCGGGGCGCGGCCAGCGCCAACGGCACCTCCTACGCCGCGCCGCTCGTGACCGGCGGGCTGGCGGTGCTGAGAGACGTCTTCCGCGGCCAGCTCTCCAATACGGCGCTGGTCTCGCGGCTGCTGGAGACGGCGAACAAGCAGGGCATATACGCCGACAGCAGCGTCTACGGCCAGGGGCTGATGGACCTCGACGCCGCGACGGCGCCGCTCGGCACCGTCACGGTCGCCCTCGGCGACCGGGTCGGCGGCCAGGGCAGCAACCTCGCTGGGACGTGTTTCACTGCGGGCGGTCCCTTGGGGAACGGGCTCGCCCACAGCTTCGCCGGCCGCGAGATCGCCGCCTTCGACTCGCTGGGCGCGCCGTTCTGGTTCCCCCTCGGCGCCCTCGCCGATCCCGATCCCGGCCGCCCGGCCCTCGCGCGGCTGCGCGCTTTCGCCGCGCCCCGCCCGGCCGAGCCTGGGGCCGGTGGGCTGTGGCCGCGCGTCGCCGCGCTCGCCGCCGGCGACCGGCTGAACCTCGGCATCCTGCAGGCGCCGTCTCTCGGCACGGGTGGCGGACATCTCTCGCTGGCCGGCGGCGCGCTCGCGCTCGGCACGGCGGAGCGGGACGGGCTGCGCGTCGCCGCCTTCTCGAGCGAAGGGATACGCGGTCAGAGCCCGGCATCCGGCGCCGCGCTGTCGTGGCGGCCCCACGGCGGCAGGCTCGGCCTCACCGGCGGATGGGTGGGCGAACGCGAAACCATGCTCGGCAGCACCGCCGCCGGCGCCTTCGGGCGGCTCTCCGGCAACTCCGCCTTCGCCGGAGTCGTGGCGAGCGCGGCGGTGGGCGCCTGGCGGCTCGGCGCCGGCGCGGAAATCGGCACGGTCCGGACGCAGGCTCGCGGCGGCATGATCGCAGCCGTCTCGCCGCTCGCCACCAGCGCCTTCGCGCTCTCGGCGGAGCGGACGCTGGCGAACGGGGACCGCATCGGGCTCTCCGCCGCGCAGCCGCTCCGCGTCGAGGCGGGACACGCCCGGCTGTCGCTGCCCATCGGGCGGACCGAGGACGGGCGGGTGCTGCGCCGCTCGCTGTCGGCCGGGCTGGAGCCGAGCGGCCGGCAGATCGACATCGCCGCAAGCTGGCGCCGCACCCTGCCGGGCGGCGGCGAGCTCGGCATCGGCGCCGGCTGGACCCGCCAGCCGGGCCACGACGCCACGGCGGATCCCGAACTCAGCCTGCTCGCCAACTGGCGCTACGCCTTCTGATCCCCCGCCGCGCGGATCGCGCGCCAGATGCGCTCAGGCGTCGCCGGCATCTGGACGTGCTCGACGCCGAGCGGCGCGAGCGCGTCCACCACCGCGTTCATCGTGGCCGGCAGCGCACCCACCGCGCCGGCCTCGCCCGCGCCCTTGACGCCGACCGGGTTGACCGCCGTCGGCAGCTCGTTGAACGCCGCAACCCAGGACGGCAGGTCGTCGGCCCGCGGCATGCAGTAATCCATGAACGAGCCAGCGAGAAGCTGGCCCGTCGCCGGGTCGAAGGCGACCTCCTCCATCAGCGCCTGGCCGATGCCCTGGGCGAGCCCGCCATGAATCTGCCCTTCCAGCAGCTTGGGGTTGAGGATGGTGCCGAAATCGTCAACCACCGCGTAGTCGACGATCTCGACCGCGCCGGTCTCCGGGTCGATCTCGATCTCGGCGACATGGCAGCCATTGGGAAAGGTGAGCGCGCCCGGGCGGAACATCGCCGTCTCGTCGAGCCCCGGCTCGATGTCGAGCGGCAGGCCGTGCGGCGCATAGGCCGCCCGGGCGACATCGGCGATGCCGACCGAACGGTCGGTTCCGGTAACCGAGAATGCCCCCTCGGCGAAGTCGATATCCTCTTCCGCCGCTTCCAGCAGGGCGGCGGCGATCGTTCTTCCCTTGCCGACGATCTTGTCGGCCGCGAGCGCTACTGCCGAGCCGCCGAGCGCCGCCGAGCGCGACGCGAAGGAGCCGCGCCCGAAGGTCACCATATCGGTATCGCCCGAGACGAAGCGCACCGAGCCCGGTTCTAGCCCCAGCCGGTCGCAGGCGATCTGGGTGAAGGTGGTCGCATGGCCCTGCCCGTGATGGACCGAGCCCACCATCAAGGTCGCCGTGCCGCTGGCATCGAAGCGGATCTGCGCCGCCTCGAGCTCCAGCCCGGCGGCGCGGTGTACGGTGTTGGAAATGCCGATGCCACGCAATTTGCCGCGCGCGGCGGCTTCTTCGCGGCGCGCCGCGAAGCCCGGGCAATCGGCGAGAGCCAGCGCATCGTCGAGGTTTTTTTCGAAATCGCCGCTGTCATAGGTGAAGGTGAGCGCGGTCCTGTACGGCATCGCAGCGGCGGGGATGGTATTGCGCCGGCGGATCTCGGCCGCATCGAGACGCAAGCGCCGCGCCGCCTCGTCGATCAGCTGCTCCAGCACCGTCGATGCCTCGGGCCTGCCCGCCCCGCGATAGGGCGAGGTGCAGAAGGTGTTGGTGAACATGCCGGAGACCCGGACATGGATCGCCGGCGTCGTGTAGGTGCCGGCGAGGGTCCCCAGATTGACCACCGGCGGCAGTGGGCCGCGCAGCGAGAGATAGGCGCCGAGATTGGCGAAGCTGCGACAGCGGAGCGCGAGGAACCGCCCATCGCGGTCAAGCGCCAGCGCGGCGTCGGAGACGCAGTCGCGCGCCGAATCGTCGCTCGCCATGCATTCGCCGCGCTCGGCGGTCCATTTGACGGGCCGGGCGAACTTTTTGGCGGCCCAGAGCACCAGCGCGTTCTCCGGGTAGACGTTGCTGTAGAGCCCGAAGCTGCCGCCGATATCGGGCGCGATCACGCGGACCCTGGTTTCCGGGATGCCGAAGACGGTGCGCGCGAGATGCATGCGGAGCAGGTGCGCCTGCTGAACCCCGGTATAGAGCGTGTACCGTTCGAGCGACGGGTCGTAGGCGCCGAGACAGCCGCGCGGGCCGAGCGGGGCCGCGGTCACCCGGCTGATGACAAAGCGGCGCTCGACGACGATGTGGGCGGAATCGAAGCCGGCCTCGACCGCGGCTTCGTCGCCGTCTTCGTGATAGAAGCACTCGTTGCCCGGGCAGCCGTCCCAGAGAAGCGGCGCGCCCGGCTCGGCCGCGTCGGCGGGTGAGACCACCGCGGGCAGCGGCTCGTAATCGACCGCGATCCGCTCGCCGGCGTCGCGCGCCAGCGCCGCGGTCTCGGCGACGACCATCGCCACATAGTCGCCCACCACGCGGACCCGGTCGCGCGCCAAGACCGGTCGCGGCGGGCGGTACATGTCGCCGCCGTCGCGGCGGAACCGCTTCTGGTCGCAGGGCAGGTGGCCGAGCCCGTCGGCCGCGCAATCGGCGCCGGTCAGCACGCCGAGCACGCCCTCCATCGCCGCCGCCGCGTCCGCGTCGATGGCGCGGATCCGGGCATGGGCGTGCGGCGAGCGCAGGATGAAGGCATGGGCCTGGCCGGGCAGGTCGAGGTCGTCGACATAGCGCCCGAGCCCCTTCAGCAGCCTCGGGTCCTCCAGACGCGATACCGACTGGCCGATCGCGAACTCCCCCATCGCCCCTCTCCCCTTGCCGGGCAACGCCGATGGTCGTCAAATCGCCGGGCGCGGGCAAGCACGCGGGGGGTTGCAAGACGCCGCCCGCGCGCCCATCTCGGTCGGGAACGCGACTGCCGACAGGGGAGGAAAGCGGCATGGGCACGTCATTGATCGTCAAGCGGGCAGCGGGCGCGCTGCTCACCGCCGCGGTTCTCGCGGGTTCCGCCGGCGCGGCCTCGGCCGCCCAGGCGGTCGCGACCTTCGCCGGCGGCTGTTTCTGGTGCGTGGAATCCGATTTCGACAAGGTGCCGGGGGTGCTGGAGACGGTGTCCGGCTATACCGGCGGCACCGTGGAGAACCCGACCTACAAGGCTGTCACCGGGGGCAATACCGGGCATTACGAGGCGGTCCGCATCACCTACGACCCGGCCAAGGTGAGCTACGAGGAGCTGCTCGACGTGTTCTGGCACTCGGTCGATCCGACCGACGCGGGCGGCCAGTTCTGCGACCGCGGCGACAGCTACAGGACCGCGGTGTTTTTTCACACGCCGCAGCAGCAGCGCGCGGCCATCGCCACCAAGCAGGCAATCAACGACTCCGGCACGCTCAAGGGCTCGATCGTCACCCCGATCCTGATGGCCAAGGCCTTCTACCCGGCCGAGGCCTACCACCAGGAGTATTACGTCAAGGACCCGCTACGTTACCGCTTCTACCGCTTCGGCTGCGGCCGCGACAAACGCCTGCGCGACATCTGGGGCAAGGAGGCGCTCAGGGGGATCAAGGACAAGTAGGGGCCCTGCTCACGCCGCCTTCACATCGGTCCTGGCGAAGTCGCCACCCTTGTAGAGCAGCTTCTCACCTGTCGTCTCGGCCAGCGCGTAGGCGAAGCAGTCGCCGAAATTGAGCGCCGCCGGGTGGTTGCCCCGGCCGAACCGCCGCCATGCGCGGCGGGCGGCGATCAACTGCTCGGTCGTGACGGGCTCCAGTTCGATCGCGAAGCGCTGGAAGAAACGGTCGATATCCTCCCCGCTCGCCGCGCCGCCGCGGCTTTCCGCGACGATGAACGCCTCCAGCGCGTTGGCGACCGACATGCGTCGGCGCGGCGCCATCTGGAGGGCGGTGGCGTAGCGCCGCGCGTCGGGTTCGTTGAACAGGACCGCGAAGATTGCGGACGTGTCGACGATCACTTGGGCAGCCCGTGCTCGTCGTAGAGGAATTCGCCGTGCTCGACGGAGGACGGTCCCGGCTTCAGGCGCGCGGCGAAGCGCTCCCCGAAAGCGAGCATTTCCTCGACCAGCGCCTCCTTGTCGCGCGCCCGCCTCTCGCGCTCCAGGCGCTCGCGGAGCGCGACGGTGATTGCGCCGGTCTTGGTCTCGCCGGTCAGCTCGGCAAGCTCGGCGGCGAGGCGGCAGGTTTCTTCGTTCTTGATGTTGAGGCTCATCCCGGTCTCCAAGGGTAGAATGTGCGTGGTCCCTTCTACCCCGGGCGGCGCGGCCCGGCAATCCGCATCCGCGCGCCTTGCGCGGGCCCGGGTTTCGCGATAGGGCAACGGGCGGGAGGAAGCGATGGCCGCCAGAATCGCCGCAATCGAGACCGTGCAGGTATCCCTGCCGACGCGCCGCGAGCACAAATGGACCGGGCTCACCGAGCCGATCGGCGGCTACATCCTGGTCCGCATGACGGGCGAGAACGGGCTGGTCGGCTGGGGCGAGGCGCCGGCGCTGAAGGACTGGGGCGGCGATTACGGGCGCTATTTCG
>JAPPGP010000250.1 GCA_028821395.1 Defluviicoccus sp. | reverse complement strand
GCGCTCGAAATCCGACCGATTTAATGGACAGCCGGCGAATAGATGCGGTTAGCTATCCGCTGCTGACTGGAACGGAAGCCAGTGACTTCTCCTCCAGAGCGGCAGAAGGCGTTCCACGTCGCGGGTGAAAAAAGATCCAAGAAGTAGTTCATCACTCTCTAGCCCTTCCCCTTCTAAGGCTCGAAGATAGGCGACTCCGATTGTAAAGTTCAAGAGCGGTTGAACGAAGACCCTGCGGAGTAAAATGAACCTAGCCTTGGCGCTGATCGGAAGAGATTTGCTGTATACAAGGTCCCACTCAATCCGGCAGGGTCTCAAGCGGATTTAGGGCCCCGATATCGAGCGGCGCGAAGTGGCGCAGGTTGCGCGTCAGCAGCGTCAGGTTCCGGCTGGCTGCGGTCGCCGCGATGGCGAGCTCGGCGAAGCCGGGGGAATGGCCGGTCGCGCGCGCCCGGTCGATCAGCGGACCCGCGACCCTTGCCGCGGCGATGTCGAACGGGATCACCCGGTCGCCGTAGAGATGCAGCACGAGGTCGAGCCAGCCGCCAAGGCGCGCGGCCCGCTCGGCGGCGCCGGTCCGCTCCAGCCTGGCGATGCCGTGGCGGATTTCGGCGACGGTGACGGTGGACAGGAACAGGGCGTCCGAGCGCGCCTCCATCCATCCGGCCAGGCCCGGGGGACGGTCCCGCCGGCCGGGCGCCCCGGTCGACAGAACGTCCGTGTCGACTAGGTACACGCGGGGTTCCTACAGCGCGGTGTCCCGTGGTGGGGCGGTGTCGCGGGGGAGCAAGTCGCCGTCCTCCAGCCCGGAGGCGAGCAGCGGGCGTCCGAAGGAGGGGACGTCGCGCAAGCGGGTCCACTCGTCGATCCCGAGGATCACGGCGCGCGGCTTGCCGTGCCGTGTGATGATCGCCGTCTCGCCTCGCGCGGCCCCGTCGACCAGGGCGGACAGTCGGGCCTTGGCCTCGCGTAGCTGAACTTGTCGCATAAGCGCTTCCGTATGTAACCAATGTAGTCACAATAGGTTGCGCCGCCCGATTGCGCAATCGGCATCCGTCGCCGGTAGAATGCGGGTCCGACAGACGGCCCGCGCGGTTCGCGGCCCGGGGAAGCGGAGAGCACAGCATGAAGATCGCCGCGGCGCACGATTTCCACGACGCGGTGGCCGAGCGGGCGGCGGCGATCTGCCCCGGCATCGAATGGGCGCTCACCGACCGCGCCGGCGCCTGGACCGTCCCGCCCGAGGGCGCGGACGCGGTGATCTATGCGGGCGACGCCTATACAGACGCCTTCGTCGACGCCGTGGCCGCCATCGCGCCGCCCAGATGGGCGCATACCGAGGATGCGGGGATCGACGGCCGGTTCTATGACGACATGCGGGCCAAGGGGGTGGCGGTCACCCACAGCCCCGGCGCCAACGCGCCCGAGGTCGCCGAGTTCGCCTTCGCCGGGGTGATGTGGGGGGCGAAGCGGCTCGGCGAGTTCCGCGACCAGCAGCGCGCGCATGAGTGGCGCCAGCTCGGCCAGACCGCGCTCGGGTCCGCGACCGTCCTGGTGGTTGGGCTCGGCGCGATCGGCAGCCGCATCGCGGCCTTTGCGAGGGCGTTCGGCACGACGGTGCACGGCATCCGGCGCTCGGCCGAGCCCGTGCCCGGGCTCGACCGGCAGGGGACGCTCGCCGATCTCGCCGACTTTCTGCCCGAGGCCGATTTCGTCGTCCTCGCCGTCCCCAACACCGGCGAGACCGCGGGCATGATCGACGCCGGGGCGCTCGCCCGCATGAAACCCACCGCGACGCTGGTCAATGTCGGGCGCGGCGCGCTGGTCGACATCGCGGCGCTTCGCGAGGCGCTGGAGGCGGGCGGCATCGCCCAGGCCTTCCTCGACGTGCTGCCGACCGAGCCGCTCCCCGCCGACAGCGACCTCTGGGACATCCCCAACCTGTTCATCTCGCCCCACACCGCCTGCACCACGCCGCTCTACATCGCGCGCGTCGGCGAGATCTGGCTCGAAAACCTCGGGCGCTTCCTCGCCGGCGAGGAGATGATCCACCGCGCGTTCTGATCGGCGGGTTGAAAACAGTCTGATTTGAGCTACGTTGTGGCTCAGGAAGGAGGCCTTGCCATGGATACGGTCGTCCGCGCCCGCATAGACCGCAAAACCAAGGACGAGGCGACCGCCGTGCTGGAGGCGATCGGCCTCACGGCGTCGGACGCGTTTCGCCTGATGATGCGGCGCATCGCCGCCGAGCGGCGTCTGCCCTTCGAACCCCTGGTTCCCAACCGCGAGACCATCGAGGCCATCAAGGCGGCACGGCGCGCCGAATTGGTCACCGTCGGGTCCGTCGACGACCTGATGGCCGAGTTGAACGAGGACGATTAGGCGGACATCGGCGTTCAAGCGGGAAAAGAGGGGGCGGTTCGCGAGCACTCTGGACGCCGAGCTCCGCAGCGCTGTTACCGCGCTGGCAGCGGATCGCGAACTGCCATGGCGTCACCAGGATCATCGTTTGTCCGGTCAGTGGAAAGACCGCCGCGACTGCCACGTCCGGCCCGACCTCGTGTCGATCTACCGCAAGCCCGACGCGGAATATCTCGATTTGGTGCGGCGCGGTTCGCACGGCGAGCTCGGTCTATGATGCCCGCCTTGTTGTCCAAGGCCCCCATAGCCAACCCGCCCGCCACGTCCTAGATTCCCGGGTAGCCCCACTGCCCTAAGCGAGCGCCCGATGTCCGATCGCAAGGTCACGATCATCCTCGCCACCGTGTTCATGGCGGTCGCGGTGGCGGCGATCGTGGCGGTCTATGTGTGGCGCGAGGACGGCGGCGGGATCGCGCGCATCGGCGGGGCGTTCACCCTGGTCGACCACACCGGCACGCAGCGCACCGAGGCCGATTTCATAGGCCGCCACGCGCTGATCTATTTCGGCTACAGCTTCTGCCCCGACGTGTGCCCGACGGCGCTCGCCGACATGCTGATCGCGCTCGACGAGCTCGGCCCGGACGCGGTCCGGGTGCAGCCTTTGTTTGTCACCATCGACCCCGACCGCGACACGCCGGCGGTGCTGAAGGACTATGTCGCCAACTTCCACCCGCGGCTGGTCGGGCTGTCGGGCAACGCCGCTCAGGTGGGCAAGGCGGCGCGCGCCTACCGGGTCTACTACGCCAAGGTCGAGGACCCCGAGGCGGGCGAGAACTACCTGATGGATCACTCCTCGGTGATCTATCTGATGGACCCCGACGGGCGCTACCTCACCCATTTCAGCCACGGCACCGCACCCGAGACGATGGCGAAGCGGCTGCGCGAGCTGGTGTCCTGAGGCACGCGCGATGGGCGAGCCCTACTGGCGGACCAAGACGCTGGAGGAGATGACCCGCGAGGAATGGGAGGCGCTCTGCGACGGGTGCGCGCGCTGCTGCCTGGTGAAGCTGGAGGACGCCGATACCGGCGAGATCGCCTATACCGACATCGCCTGCCGCCTGCTCGATCCCGGGACCTGCCGCTGCACCCGCTACCGCCAGCGGCTGCGCCTGGTGCCGGATTGCGTCGACCTCACGCCTGAACGGGTGCGCAAGCTGGGCTGGCTGCCGTCAACCTGCGCCTACCGGCTGCTCGCCGAGGGGCGGGAGCTGGCCTGGTGGCATCCGCTGGTCTCGGGCGATCCGGAGACCGTGCACCGGGCGGGCATCTCGGTGCGCGGGCGCGTGGTGCCGGAACGCCGCGGCGACGATCCCGAGGAGCGCATCGTCACCTGGCCGGAATGAGCTCCGCCTCCTCCGCGCCCGTCTCCCGCATCTCCGCGCGCGGCCAGGACCGGCGGAGCTCGGCCTCGCGGCGCCTCGCCTCCGCGACGCTCCGCGCCTTGACCGGGCCGTAGCCCCGGATCTTCTCCGGCAGGGTGGCGAGCGCGACCGCGGTCTCGTAGTTCTCCGCATCCAGCCCGCCGGCGAGCTCGTCGACGAGCGCGCAGTACCAGTCGACGAGGCCGCGCTCCAGGCGCCGGTCGGGGCTGCGCGCGAAGGGATCGAACGGCCCGCCGCGCAAACCCTTCAGCCGCGCGAGCAGGCGAAAGGCGATCATCGTCCACGGCCCGAAGCTGCGCTTTCCGGGCTCACCCGTCGTCGGGTCGGGGCGGCGCAATAGCGGCAAGGCGAGGTGGAAGGAGAGCCGGAAATCGCCCTCGAACTGCGCCCTGAGCTTCGCCATGAAGCCAGGGTCGGCGTAGAGCCGGGCGACCTCGTACTCGTCCTTGTAGGCCATCACCCTGGCGGCGTTGCGCGCGACCGCGAGAGTGAACTTCCCGGACCCGTCCCCCGAGGCGTCATCCGCCGCCCCGGCGCGCGCGACCAGGGCGCGGTAGCGTTCGGCGTAGGCCGTGTCCTGCCAGGCGGTGAGCAGGGCGGCCCGGTCCTCGACGATCTCCTCCAGAGTCTCGGGGCGCCGGTCTGCCTCCGGCGCGATGCCGGCCTCGGCGAGCGCGTCGGCCACCGCCTCCGGCCGGGCCGCCTGCACGCGGCCCCAGCCCAGCGCCTCCCGGTTCGCCGCGACCGCGACGCCGTTGAGCTCGATCGCTCGGTCGAGCGCGGCGAGCGAGACCGGGATCAGCCCGCGCTGGGCGGCATAGCCCACCATGAACATGTTGGTCGCGATGGAGTCGCCCAAGAGCGCGGTGGCGGTCCGCGTGGCGGCGACCAGCTCCGTCAGGTTGTGCCCCGCCGCGTCGCGGATCGCGTCGAACAGCGCGCCCGTGTCGAACGGCGCATCGCCGTCGAGGGTAAACGCCGCGGTCGGCGCCACGTCGCGATTGACCACCGCCCGCGTCCGCCCGCGTCCGAGCTTGGCGAGCGCGTCGGCGCTGCCCGCCGTCACCGCGTCGCAGCCCAGCAGCAGCCGCGCCTTTCCCGCCGCGATGCGCACCGCGTGCAGGTCGTCCGGCGCGGCGGCGATGCGCACATGGCTTACCACCGCGCCGTTCTTCTGGGCGAGCCCAGACTGGTCGAGCACGGTCACGCCGTTGCCCTCCAGATGGGCGGCCATGCCGAGGATCGCGCCGATGGTCACCACCCCGGTGCCGCCGATCCCGGTCACCAGGATGTCCCAGGGCTCGTCGAGCGGGGGAGGGTCGGGTTCCGGCAGGCCAGCGAGGAGTTCGGGCAGCGCGTCGCCGCCCGCGCGCGCCCGGCGGATGCGGGCGCCGGAGAGCGTCACGAAGCTCGGGCAGAACCCGTCGACGCAGGAGAGGTCCTTGTTGCAGGCCGACTGGTTGATCCGCCGCTTGCGCCCGTACTTCGTCTCCAGCGGCTCGATCGAGACGCAGTTCGACTTGGCCGAGCAGTCGCCGCAGCCCTCGCACACCGCCTCGTTGATGAAGGCGCGGATGTCGGGGTCGGGGGCGGTGCCGCGCTTGCGCCGGCGGCGCAGCTCGGCGGCGCAGGTCTGGTCGTAGATCAGCACGGTGACGCCCACGACATCGCGGAGTGTGCGCTGCACGCGGTCGAGCTCGTCGCGGTGGTGGATCTTCAGCCCGCCGGGGAAGGCCGTCCGGCCGGTGTACTTGCCGGGGTGGTCGGCGACCACCGCCACGCGGGCGGCGCCCTCGGCCAGCACCTGGGCGGCAATCTGCTGCGGGGTCACCGGCTGGGGCTGGCCGCCGGTCATCGCCACGGCGTCGTTGTAGAGCACCTTGTAGGTCACGTTGACCCCGGCATTCACCGCGGCGCGGATCGCCAGGATGCCGGAATGGTGGTAGGTGCCGTCGCCCAGATTGACGAAGACGTGGTTCTGCTCGGTGAACGGCGCCTGGCCGATCCAGTTCGCCCCCTCGCCCCCCATATGGGAGTAGGTCGCCGCCCCCCGGTTCATCAGCAGCGCCATCCAGTGGCAGCCGATCCCCGCCTCGGCGCGGCTCCCCTCGGGGATCCTGGTCGAGCGGTTGTGCGGGCAGCCGGAGCAGAAATAGGGGCTCCGCTGGAGCTCCGGCGCGTAGCCCGAGAGCGCGCGCTCCTTGGCCTCGATCTCGTCCAGCCGGTCGGCGATGCGGGGGCTCGTGTGGTAGCGCCCGATGCGCCGGGCGATGGTCCTCGCGACCATGGCCGGGGTGAGCTCGCCCGCCGCCGGCAGCAGCCAGCTCCCTTCCTCGTCGAACTTGCCGACAATGCGCGGCCTGGCGCTCTCCTTCCAGTTGTAGAGCTCGGCGCGGAGCTGGTTCTCCATCACTGCGCGCTTTTCCTCGACGACCAGCACCTCCTCCAGCCCGTCGGCGAAGCCGCGCGCGCCCGAGCGCTCCAGCGGCCAGACCATCCCCGCCTTGTAGATCCGGATGCCGAGCGCCGCCGCCCCGTCCTCGTCGATTCCGAGATCGTCGAGCGCCTGGCGCACGTCGAGATAGGACTTTCCGGCGGTCAGGATGCCGAGGCGCGGCTTCGGGCTGTCCCAGACCAGCCGGTCGATGCGGTTCGCCCGTGCGAAGCGGAGCGCGGCATAGACCTTCTCCTCCTGCACCCTGGCCTCGACCTGGAGGCGGTCCTCGCCGAGCCGGATGGCCACGTCGGACGGCGGTTGGTCGGCCGGGACCGCGATCGCGACCCGGCCCTCGTCCACGGCGACGCTGGCCGAGCTCTCGACGGTCTCGGTCAGGCACTTGAAGCCGATCCAGCTGCCCGAGTAGCGCGACATGGCCCAGCCGATCAGCCCGAAATCGAGATATTCCTGCACCGAGGCGGGGTGCAGGACGGGCATCATCATCGCCGCGAAATTGTGCTCGGACTGGGTCGGCAGGGTCGAGGAGACCGCGCCGTGGTCGTCGCCCACCAAGGCGAGGACGCCGCCATGCAGCGAGGTCCCCGCGGCGGAGGCGTGGCGCATCGCGTCCATCGAGCGGTCGAGCCCCGGGCCCTTGCCGTACCAGATCGCGAACACCCCGTCATAGCGCCCGCCGAGGAACAGGTTCACCTGCTGCGAGCCCCAGACGGCGGTCGCCGCGAGGTCCTCGTTGACGCCGGGCTCGAAATGGACGTGGTTGTCCTCGAGGAAGCCTTTCGCGCGCCACAGCGCGGTGTCGTAGCCGGCGAGCGGCGAGCCGCGATAGCCCGAGATGAACCCCGCCGTGTTGAGCCCTGCCGCGAGGTCGCGCCTGCGCTGCATCAGCGGCAGGCGGACCAGCGCCTGGGTCCCGGTCATGTAGACCCGGCCGGACTCCAGCGCGTATTTGTCGTCGAGCGCGACCTCAGCCAGTTCCATGCGACGCGCCCCGGGCGGCTGCGCCGCCCGGCTCCTGGTTTCACCCATAAAATGGGGTCTGCGCCGCGCGATGGGAAGCGGGCGCGCGTCCCGGCCGCCGCAGGCCGCTATGCCCCCCGGCGCGCCGCCTCGGCGTCCCGCATGAAACCCCGCCAGATGCGCGCCGGCAGCCCGCCGCCGGTGACCCTGGCCATCGGCCGGTCGTCGTCGTTGCCGACCCAGACGCCGGCCACAAGCCCGTTGGCGAAGCCGACGAACCAGGCGTCGCGGAAGCTCTGGCTGGTGCCGGTCTTGCCGGCTTCCGACCCGCCGAGCCGCGCCGCCCGCCCGGTGCCGCTCGCCACAGCCGCGCGCAGCATGCGCCGGAGCGCCCGCGCCCGGTCCTCCCGAATCACCCTGGCCGCCGGGGCGCCGCTGCGCCGGTAGAGGCGCTCTCCGCCGGCGGCTTCGATCCTGGTGACGCCGTAGGGCCAGACCGCGACCCCGCCATTGGCGACCGCGGCATAGGAAGCGGTGAGCTCGATCAGCGTCACCTCGCTGGTGCCGAGCGCGAGCGAGGGATGAGCCGCGATCGGCGTGGTGATGCCCAGGCGCCGCGCGGCATCGATCACCCGGTGCCGCCCGGCGCGCTCGCTGACCTGGACGGCGACGGTGTTGATCGACCGGGCGAAGGCGCGGATCAGCGGCATCGCGCCGTGGTAGCGCCCGTCATAGTTGCGCGGACGCCAGCCGGCGACGCTCACCGGCCTGTCGACGAACACGTCGTCCGGCGTGAGCCCCGCCTCCAGCCCGGCGAGGTAGACGAACAGCTTGAACGCCGAGCCCGGCTGGCGCCACGCCTGGGTGGCGCGGTTGAACTGGCTCGCGGTATAGACCCGCCCGCCCACCATGGCGCGGATCGCGCCCGCGCCCGACATCGCGACCAGGGCTACCTGCGACACCCGGCCGGCCTCGCCCTGCTTCGCCAGCAGCGCCCGGGCGTGGCGCTCGGCGATGCGTTGCAGCCGGGAATCGAGGGTGGTGCGGATCTCGATGTCGCGCGTGCCCCGCCCGACATGGCCGAGCGCGCGTTGCAGCGCCCAGTCGGCAAAGTAGCGCGCGCCGGCGCCGCTCTCGGCGCGCAGGCGGAGCGGGGTGCGCTCGGCCGCCCGCGCCTCGGCCTCGGTCAGCGCTCCGGTGTCGACCATCGCCCGCAGCACCCGTGCGCCCCGCGCCCGCGCCGCGTCGGCGTCGCGCACCGGGGAATAGCGCGACGGCGCCTTGAGCAGCCCGGCCAGCACCGCGGCCTCGAACAGCGAGAGGTCGCGCACCGTGCCGCCGAAATAGCGCCTGGCGGCGGCGGCGACGCCATAGGCGCCGGAGCCGAAATAGACCCGGTTGACGTAGATCTCGAAGATCTGGCGCTTGGAGAACCGGGCCTCCAGCCAGAGCGCCACGATCGCCTCCTGGATCTTGCGCCTGACCGTCCGCTCCGGCGAGAGAAACAGGTTCTTGGCGAGCTGCTGGGTGAGCGTGCTGCCGCCCTGGCGCACCCGGCCGGCGCGGATATTGGCCAGCGCCGCGCGCAATATGCCCCAGGCATCGATCCCGGGATGCTCGAAGAACCGCCGGTCCTCGATCGCGCTCACCGCCTGGACGAAATATCCCGGCAGCTCGTCGAAGCGCACCGCGCCGCCATAGAGCTCGCCGTAGCGCGCGAGCGCCGCCCCGTCGGCGGTCCTCAACAGCGCCGCCGGCTGGCGCGTCGGCGTCTCCAGCCGCGACAGCACGGGCAGGTCCCAGGCATACCAGCCGATCGCGCCCGCCGCCGCGACTGCGACCCAGATCCCGGTCACCAGCGTCCAGCGGGCGAGCCGCGCGAAAATTCCCCGCTTGCGACGCGCGGCGGGCTTCGCCGCGCCGGTCTTGCCGCCACGCTCCCTGGATCGACGCCGTGCCATGCCGCACCATGTACTGCCGGCGGCGCGGAATCGCCAAACGGTTCGGCGGGCGGGGAAGGGCGTATTCCCATCTTCACAACCTGACCGGGAAGTTCTAACCTGCGTCCATGCCCCTGGCGGACCTCCTCACGATTGTCGGCACCATGCTCGCGATCGGCGTCGCCCTCGCGGGCCTCATCGTCACCCTGCATCGCGGCATACGCGCCGAGCATCGCGGCATACGGGCCGAAATGAGCGAAATGGGCCGCGGCATCCAGACCCTGCACAACGAGGTCTCCGCCCTCCGCGAGCGAATGGCGAAGCTCGAGGGCCTGCTGGAAGGCCTGCGAGAGGCCATCACCGGCCGCCAAAGCGCCGCGTAGCGGGCGTCTCCCCCCCGTGATCGGCGGAGGCGGTTGCACTCCGGCGGAAGCGTCTCTACCACAAGCCACCCATGCTGACCCTCGACGACATCGCCTACCGGGTCGACGGGCGCCTCCTGTTCCGCGGCGTGAGCGCGCAGATCGGCGCCGGCCGCAGGCTCGGGCTGGTCGGGCGCAACGGAAGCGGCAAGACCACCCTGCTGCGCCTGATCGCGGGCCGGCTGGAGCCCGACGAGGGCGCGATTCTGCGCGCCCGCGGCCGCTCGGTCAGGCTGGTCGACCAGGAGGTGCCCGGCGGGCCGGAGACGCCGCGTGCCGCCGTGCTCGCCGCCGACGAGGAACGCGCGGCGCTGATCGAAGAGGCGGGCGCGGCCGGGGGCGCGCGGCTCGGCGAGATCGAGGCCCGGCTGGCCGAGATCGGCGCGCACGCGGCGCCGGCGCGGGCCGCAAGGCTGCTCGCCGGGCTCGGCGTCGACGAGGCGATGCAGCAAGCGCCGCTCGCCGATCTCTCCGGCGGCTGGCGGATGCGCGTCGCGCTGGCCGCCGCGCTGTTCGTCGAGCCCGATTTGCTGCTGCTCGACGAGCCGACCAACCATCTCGACCTCGAGGCGGCGGCATGGCTCGAATCCCATCTCAGGAGCTACCCCCGGGCGCTGCTGGTGGTGAGCCACGACCGCACCCTGCTCGATGCCGTGCCGGATGGCATCCTGCACATCGAGGCAGGGGGGCTCGCCGCCTATCCCGGCAACTACACGCGCTTCGAGCGGGTTCGGGCCGAGCGCGCCGCCGCGACCCGGGCGCGACAGGACCGCATCGATGCCAGGCGCCGCCAGCTCCGGGGCTTCGTCGAACGCTTCCGCTACAACGCCAGCAAGGCGCGCCAGGCGCAGAGCCGCCTCAAGGCGCTCGCCAGGCTCGCCGACGAGCCGGCGGCGGCCGACGAGCGGGTGGCGGCGCTCGCCTTCCCCGCACCCGACGAGCTTGCCCCGCCGCTGATGACGCTCGCCGGCGCTGCCGTGGGCTACCGGCCGGGCCGTCCGGTGCTCAAGGGGCTCGACCTCAGGATCGACCCGGACGACCGGGTGGCGCTGCTCGGCGCCAACGGCAACGGCAAGTCGACCTTCGCCAGGCTGCTCGCCGACATGCTGCCCGCCCAGCGCGGCACCGTGACGCGGGCGCGCAACCTCCGGGTGGGTTATTTCGCGCAGCACCAGGTCGACACGCTCCGCCCCGACGACACCGCCTTCGGCCATCTCGCCCGCCTCCTCCCCGACGCCGCGCCGGAGCGGCTGCGCACCCGCCTCGGCGGGTTCGGGTTCAGCGGCGAGAAGGCGGATCTGCCGGTTGCCGCGCTGTCGGGCGGGGAGAAGGCGAGGCTCAACCTCGCGCTGATCTTCAGCCGGTCGCCGCAACTGCTGGTGCTGGACGAGCCGACCAACCATCTCGACATCGAGAGCCGGCGCGCGCTGGTCGATGCGCTGCAGGCCTGGCCCGGCGCGGTCGTGCTGATCACCCACGACATGCATCTCGTCCAGCTCGTGGCCGACCGCCTGTGGCTGGTCCATGGCGGCACGGTGCGGCCCTATGACGGCGACCTCGCCGACTACCGGGCCGGGATCCTGGGCGGCGCCGCGGCCGGGGCGACGCGGGACGGCGCCCGGCCGGCATCGGGCCGCAAGGCCCAGCGC
>JAPPGP010000038.1 GCA_028821395.1 Defluviicoccus sp. | reverse complement strand
TCGCCAACAAGTGCACGTTCTGCGTCGAGCGGGTGGACGAGGCGGCGGCGCTCGGGCTTACCCCGGGCGTCGATCTCGAATACACCCCGGCCTGCGCCGCCTCCTGCATCGCCCAGGCGCTCCATTTCGGCGATTTCGCCGACCCAGACAGCAACGTGTCCAGGCTCGCGCGCGACAATGCGAGCTTCCAGATGCATGAAGAGCTCGGCACCGACCCGCAGATCCGCTACCTCTACGATGTGCCCAATGCGACGCCAGGGCGGGCGGCCGAGCCCGCCGATACCGGCGATCGGGCGATGAGCGACCCGGAAAACCCGCTGGTGGGCGAACGCCAGACCTTCTGGGACGCGCGCGCGGCGATGAACTTCACCCTCGGCGGGCTGTCGGGGGGCGCGATGGCGGTTGCGGGCCTCGCGGCGCTCTTCGGCATGCTGGGCGCCGAGGCGCTGGTCGAGACCTACCTCGCCGCCGCCGCGCTGATGGCGGCGGGGCTGTTCTTCGTCTTTCTCGAGATCGGCCGCAAGCTGCGCTTTCTCTACGTGCTGCTGCGCCCGCAGAGCTCGTGGATGACGCGCGAGACCTACGCGGTCGCCGTGCTCTACCCGGCGCTCGCCCTCGACGTGGTCTGGCCCCACCCCGCGCTGCACGCCGCCGTGGCGCTCGCCGGCGCGGCCTTTCTCTACTGCCAGGCGCGGATCCTGTTCGCCGGCAAGGGGATACCCGCCTGGCGGGCGCCGCTGGTCCCCTGGCTGATCGCGCTCTCCGGCCTGCTCGAAGGGGCCGGCGTGGTCGCCTTCCTGATGAAGGCGATGGGGACGGGCGCGGTGACGGCCGTCGCCTGGACAATCGTCGCCCTGTCGCTCGCCACCGGCGCGCTCTGGCACCGCTACCGCAGGACCGCGGCGGCGCAAGGGATCGGCCCGCTCGCCCGCGCCGAGCTCGATGCGGTCGCGCCCCTCGTCACCGCCTTCGGCCACGTCGCCCCGGCTGTTCTCTGCCTGGTCGGGCTGGCGATCGCCGGCCCGCTATCGGCCTGGGCGATCGGGCTCGGCGGCGTTCTCGCCGTCGCCGGCGGCGCGCTGTGGAAGTTCGCCGTGATCACCCGCGCCTGCCACCAGCAGGGCTTTGCCGTCCCGATGATGCCGATGCGCGGCTCCGGCAGCCGCGCCGCCCCGCCCCGGCTGGAGCCGATATAGCGACCGGCGCGACCGGCGGTTGGTAGTCGGGCCGAGCCTGGTCTAGGATTCGGGCCGGACGGGCCACCGGACATTGGGGAGATGCGGCATGGCCGAGGCGGATTCCCTTTCCGACTTCCACCGGAGCTTGCGCGAGGCCGCGATCTGGCCGTTCTGGGAGGTTTGCGACGAGGTCATGCTGGCCGAGCCGCGCGCGCCCGACAGCGCGCGGATCTGGCGCTGGAAGGACCTCGCCCCCTTCGTCGAGCGCGCCGGCCGCGAGGTGCCGATGGAGAACGCCGAGCGCCGCGCGCTGATGCTGGTCAACCCGGATTTCGGCGGCAGGAGCTTTACTACCACGAACCTGTTCGCGGGCATCCAGATCCTGGAGCCCGGCGAGTCCGCGGTCTCGCATCGCCACACCCCGTCCGCGATGCGCTTCGTCATCGAGGGGGGCGGCATCACCTCGGTCAACGGCGAGACCTGCCCGATGGAGCCGGGCGACCTGATCCTGACGCCGAACTGGGCGTGGCACGAGCACAGCAACCCGACCGACCGGCGGTCGGTCTGGCTGGATGCGCTCGACATCCCTCTGGCGCAGAACCTCGGGCCGATGTTCATGGAGCACGGCGGCAGCAACGCGCGGGAATCGGACCTGTCCGCCATCCCCGACCGGGCCTTCGCGGTCGCCGGGTACATGCCCGACACCGACGCGCCCGCCACGCCGTACTCGCCGATGTTCCGCTACCCCTGGAGCCGCACCCTGGCGGCGCTGGAGGCGGCCCCGCCGGCGCCCGACGGCGCCAGGCGGGTCCGCTACACCAACCCGGTCGACGGCGGCCCGGTGATCCGCAGCATGGACTGCTACGCCTGGGAGCTAACCAGGGGTCGTGAGACCCGGCCGGTCCGCACCACGGCCAACGCCATCGTCGCGGTGGTCGAAGGCGAGGGCCGCTCCACCGTCGGCGAGGAGGTTGTCGAGTGGGCGGAGCATGACGTGTTCACGCTGCCGCACTGGAACTGGATCTCGCACTCAGCCGCCAGCGACGTCGCCCGCCTGTTCGTCTACACCGACCGCGAGGTGCTCCGCCTGTTCGACTTCTTGCGCGAGGAGTTTGCGGACTGACGGCCGGTCCGGCGCTTCAGCCGCCGAACAGCAGCGAGGGCAGGTAGAGCGCGGTGGGCGGATAGAACGCGACGACCGCGAGCACGATGAGCTGGCAGATCACGAAGGGCACGACCCCGCGGAACATCTCCCCATAGGTGATTTCCGGCGGCGCGATCGCCCGCAGATAGTAGATGGACGGCGCCACCGGCGGCGTGAGGTAAGAGGTCTGGATGACGATGCAGACCATGATCCCGAACCATATCGGATCGATGCCCACGCTCCTGATCAGAGGCGTGAAGATCGGCATGCAGATCAGCACGATCGACACCCAGTCGAGGATGAACCCCAGCACGAAGAACACCGCGAGCATCAGGATCGTCAGCTCGACAGGACCCGGCTTGAAGGTATCGAGGAAGACGCGAATCAGGTCGTTGCCGCCGTTGACCATGAAGATCGCGGAGAACATCACGCCCCCGAGCACGGTGAACATCACCATCACGTTCACCCGAATGGCGCGTTCGACGACCTGCATGGCGATGTCCCAGGACATCCGCCCATAGGCGACGATAAGCGCGACCGCACCGAACGCGCCGACGGCCGCGGCCTCGGTGGGCGAGGCGATGCCGGCGAGAATGGATCCGAGCACGGCTACGATCAGCACGATCGCGGGGACGAGCGCGACGATCGTGATGCGCAGCTTCTCGATCGTCGGCACGCGAATCTCGTCGGCCTCGACCGCCGGCCCGTCCTCGGGTTTGAGATGGCAGCGCAGCGCGATGTAGACGATGAACAGAAGGGTCATCAGGACGCCGGGAATCACGACCCCGGCGAACAGGTCGCCGATCGATTCCTCCACGACCGAGCCGTAGACCACCACCACGACCGTCGGCGGAATGATGGTGCCGAGCGAGCCGCCGGCGCAGATCGTCCCCGATATGAGATCGTGCTTGTAGCGCTGCTTGACCATCGGCGGGATGGCCATCATGCCGACGACGGTCTCGACCGCGCCGACGACGCCGGAGCAGGCGGCGAAAATGCTGCACATCGAGATCGACGTGAGCGCCAGCCCGCCGCGGAGCCTGCCGATCCAGAGCTGGATCGCGTGAAACAGCCGGTCGGCGATGCCCGACCGCTCCAGCGCGCTGCCCATGAAGATGAAAAGGGGCAGCGCCGTCAGCACGTAGTTGGACGACACGTCCTTCAGCCGGCTGAACATCTGCGGACCCAGCGTGTCGCCGAAGAACCAGTACCCGAACGCGAAGGAGAGCCCAATCATGGCGAAGGCCACGGGTATGCCCATGAACACCAGGACGAACAGCGCCGGGAACATCCAAATCGCGGGGATCTCCAGCATGACCGCGCCCAGGCCCGCCCCTATTCCTCGCCGCCTGTCGCGCCGTGGCGGGCCGCGA
This sequence comes from Defluviicoccus sp., assembly GCA_028821395.1. Taxonomy (GTDB): domain Bacteria; phylum Pseudomonadota; class Alphaproteobacteria; order MPNO01; family MPNO01; genus MPNO01. Next base: position 7,562 of record JAPPGP010000038.1, on the reverse strand, counting down.
GGACGCCGGCCCCGTGCCGCACGGTCTCGATGCAGGCCTGCAGCCAGAGCGCCAGCAGACCGACGGCAAGCGCGGTATAGAACGGCCAGACGATCGGCGCCCACGCGCTCACCAGCTCCACCTCACCGGTGACGAACGCCGAATAGCTCCGCCGAAACGCCGCGTCGCCGACGATCCAGATCGCCGGAATGAACAGGAAGACATAGGACAGGATATTGGCGAGGTGCTGCACCGCCATCGGCAGGCGGCTCGAAAGCACATCGATGCGGACATGCACGTTCTTCTGCAGCCCGTAGGCGCCGGTCAGCATGAACAGGGCGCCGTGCACCATGAAGGTGATGTCGAAGGCCCAGATCGTGGGGGCATTGAACGCGTAGCGAGCGACCACCTCGTAGAGCCCGACGAGGATAAGCGCCGGGAACAGGCCGAACCCGGCGTAGCAAACGAGGCGCGCCGGGACATCGGCCCACCTGTCGAGCGAAGCGAGAACCCGCATGGATCGCATCGCGGCGGGCGGGGCCGGCGCCTCACCCGCCCGAGCGCGGCCCGGCGGCTATTGCCGGTCGATGACGAGATACTTGGAGTTCTTCGACCAGGACTCCTGGAAGGCGTAGAAGCTCTTGGCAAACTTCTCCATCCACGGATTTCCCTTGGCGTTCTGCTCCTCGACCTTGGCGTCGGCCCATTCCCGCCCGGCCTTGCGTACCGCGTCGATGAACTCGGGCGACAATTCGACCAGCTCGTTTGCCGGCGAGGCATCCATCTCGCTCATCGCCCTGGCGTTATTGACGTTGAGCGTCGCATAGGAGCGGATCATCACGGAGTCGCAGACCATCTGCATCTTGGCCTGGATATCCCTCGGCAGCGCATCCCAGCTCTCTTTCCGCATCAGGACCTCGTAGAGGCCGCCCGGCGCGTGGATGCCGGGATAGATGACGTATTTGGCGACCTTCTGAAAGCCGAGGGAGTAGTTGCCGTAGGGATCGAGATATTCGGCGCCGTCGACGGCCTTGCGTTCGAGCATGGTGAAGACCTCGGGCCCGGGCACCAGCGTCGGCGCGGCGCCCAGCTTGCGCATGACGAACGTGTTCGCCCCCGCGGTGCGGTAGCGGAACCCCTTGAGGTCGGCAAGCGTCTGCACCTTCTTGTGAGAGTTCGCGAACAGCTCCGAGCCGATGATCCCGCAGAACATCCCGTGATAGTCGAGGCTGTGGCGGTAGTCGGTCCACAATTGCTCGCCGCCGCCGCCCAGCACCCAGAGCAGCTTGGCGTGCGGCCCCATCCCGCCCGGAATGTCGCCGATGAACGCCGAGGCGGGCAGCTCGTTGATCTCGAAGCCGGGGTAGTGATAGGCCATGTCGGCCCGGCGGTCCTTCACCGCCCGGTGCGCCTCGAAGATGCTCGCCAGAACGAAGGCGCCGTAAGGCTTGACCGCGACGGCGCCGTCGGTGGCGATCCTGACCTTCTCGGCGAAGGCTTGCGGATAGAGCTTCCAGGTAACGGTGCCTTCGGGCACGAAGCTCGTCATCTTGAACTGAAACTTGGCCTGGGCGGCCGCGTCCGCCGCCATGGCGAGAGCAAGCGCCGCGGACAACGCGATGAGTGTCTTACGCATAGCCACACCCTCCTGTTTCCGGAATTCGACGGTCCGACCCCGCTTGGCCGAAAACGGCAGCCCGTCGCGACGGTCGGTGGGGGCGGGCCGCCAGCCACGATCGCATCGCGCGAATAGTAGAGCAGTCCCTTCGCCCGGTCGACCGGGCTCAGGGGAACAGCTCGGCCATGCGGCCGGCCAGCGCGTAGAGCCTGCGGTTGCGCTCGAGGATCCGCGACATCATCGGCGCGGCTTCGCGGAGGATGGCGTCGGCGTCGAAGGCGACGATCCGGCCGTCCTCCACCACCACCCGCCCGTCCACCAGCACGGTCTCCACCGAGCTCCCGTTCTCGGCGAAGACCAGCTGGCTCGACGGGTCGTTCACCGGTACCCACCACGGCGCGTCCAGCCGGTAAAGCACGAGGTCGGCCCGCTTGCCGACTTCTATCGAGCCGATGGTCCCGGACCGCAGGATCGCCGCCGCGCCCCCCTCGGTCGCCATGCGCAGGACATCCTTCGCCCCGGGCCAGCGCGCGCGCTCGCGGAGCGCCGGCCGGTGCAGGATGGCCGCCAGGCGCAGCGCCTCGTGCATGATCAGGTTGTCGTTGGTTCCGGCGCCGTCGGTGCCGAGCGCGATCTTCACGCCCCGCGCCATCATCTCGGGGATGGGCGCCGTTCCCGCGCCGATCTTCAAATTGCTCTCCGGGTTGTGCACCACCACCGACCCGGCGTCCGCCAGTCGCCCGATGTCGTCGTCGTCCAGCCAGATCGAATGGGCGAGGGAGAGCCTGCGGTCGAGCAGACCGAGCCTCGCCAGGTGCTCGACCATCGTGCATCCGTATTTTTCTTGCGCGATCTCCGCCTGGACACGCGATTCCAGAAGGTGGGTGTGGATCCCGAGATCGTATCGTTCCGCCAGCTCCCCGCACATGACCAGCGCCGCGTCGGAGCAGCGCTCCGGGTTCGACGGAGCGGGAAACACGGCAAGCCTGCCGTCGAAGCCGTGCCAGCGTTGCACTGCATCGACCGTGAGCGCGCGCACCTCGTCGAGCGGTACTGGCTTCAGGGGATCCAGCGCGTCGATCTCCGCCGCCACCTCGCGCGGTATCGCGCCGTCGTCGGGCAGGATGTCCGCAAAGGCCGCGTCGTAGAACCTGAGCCCCAGCACCGCCCGCATGCCGGAGTCGCGGTAGGCCTCCATCACCGCGTCCACGTCCTCGATCGTGCAGGCCTGACCCGGGAAGTGATCGAGAACGGCGGTCGTTCCGCTCGACAGCATCTGGATACAGCCGAGCATCGCGCTGACATACACCTCGCGAGGCGTCCGGTGCGCGGTGTGGGCCTGGTTCATCCACATGAACGCGGGGTGGCTGAGGCGGTCGCCGGTGCCCTGGATCAAATTGGCCGGGGAATGGGTGTGCGCGTTCACGAAGCCGGGCGCAAGCAGGCGTCCGCGGGCTTCGATCACCCGATCGAAGCGTTCATCGCCGGCGCCGGCATCCGGCCCGACCGCGAGGATTTCGCCGCCGCGAACGACGACGTCGGCCCGCTCGTGAACGACATCGTGCCGGTCGAGCGACAGCACCATCGCGTCCCGGACCAGAATGCTCTCGCCGCCCGCCAAGCCGATCTCCCGCCTTGCCGACCGAGCTTGTCTCCCCGGAGCGCGCGCGGCAACCCTGAACGCCGCGACGTTCGACGAGAAAACCGGCCCGGGGCGAGTCCTCGCAGACGCCGGGGCGGCACCGAACACGGCGGGGTCGAGCCCGGGGATCGTCGCCTCAGGGCCTAAGGAAACCCTTCAGTATCAATCTGTTAGTACAATGAATGGTGCCCAGGGGTAGAATCGAACTACCGACACCATGATTTTCAGTCATGTGCTCTACCAACTGAGCTACCTGGGCACCTGAGGGGCACGCTTATAGAGGAGAAGGAAGCGGCCTGTCCAGACGGCGTTCAGCCGTCGAACCCGTCCTCGTCGAGGTCGTCGGGCGGCTCGACCGCGGGCACCGCGTAGGCGCCGGAGAACCAGCGGCCGAGATCGATTTCCCTGCAGCGGGGCGAGCAGAACGGAAGGTGGCGGGCGTGGCCGGGCCGGCCGCAGATCGGGCAGGGGTCGGGTCGGCCGGTCATCCGCCGGCCACGATGTCGAAGGTCTCGCGCCCGTAACCCGGTGCGCGCTCCAGCGCGATCCGCCGGCCCAGCACGGCGGCGAGCTCGGACATCGCCGGCGCGGCCGGGTCCTCCAGCACGTCGACCACGTCGCCGGCGGCGGCGACGGTGAGCGCGCCCGGCCCCGCCTTCCGCGCCTCCCGCTTGAGCGCGCGCATGATGCGGAGCGCCGCGGTCTCGGCGCTGACCGTCCTGCCGTTGCCGCCGCATTCGGCGCAGGGCTGGGTGAGCGCGCGTTCCAGCGAGTCGCGCTGGCGACGGCGGGTGATCTCGACCAGCCCCGCCCCGGTGCGCCCGATCAGCCGCACATTGGCGCGGTCGCCGGCCAGGGCGCCGCCCAGCGCCTCCAGGACGCGCCCCCAATGGCTCTCGTCGCGCATGTGGATGAAGTCGATCAGGATCAGCCCGCCGATATTGCGCAGCCGGAGCTGGCGCGGCGCCTCTTCGGCGGCTTCCAGATTGGTGCGGAACGCCGTCTCCTCCAGCCGCCCGCCGCCGGTGAAGCGCCCCGAGTTGACGTCGATCGCGGTCAGCGCCTCGGTCGACTCGATCACCAGCTCGCCGCCCGAGGGCAGGGGGAAGCGGGGGGCGAGGGCGCGCTCGAACTCCGCGTCCACCTCGTCGGCATCGAACACATGCTCCGGCCCGGTCTGGAGGCGGAGCCGCCCCTCCAGCGCCGGCAGGAAGCGCTTGCAGTAGCCGCGCGCCGCGGCGAGCCCGCCCGGCGAGTCGATGACGATCTCGTCGGTCGTCTCCCTCACCCGGTCGCGGAACAGCCTGAGCAGAGGCGGCGGCTCCTCGTGCAGCAGGGCGGGCGGCGACGCGCCGGCCTTTTTGGCATCGATATCCGACCGGAGCCGCTGGAGGTAGGCCGCGTCCGCGGCGATCTCTTCCTCGCCCGCGCCGTCCGCCGCGGTGCGGACGATGAAGCCGCCGTCCGCATCGGCAGCCGAGCCCGCGAGCGCTTCGAGTCGTTCGCGCTCCTCCTCGTCGGCGATCTGCCGCGACACCGCGATCCGGAAGCGGCCGGGCGTGTGCACCAGATAGCGCCCGGCGAGCGAGAGCCGGCGGCTGAGCTGCACCCCCTTGCGGCCGACCGCGTCGCGGACCACCTGCACCGCGATGGCTTCGCCCTCGACCGCGTAATCGCCGATCCTGTCCGAGTCACCGCGCTCGCCGGTGCGCGCGCCGTCGAGACCGAGAAAGCCGGACCGTCCGAGCCCGATGTCGACGAAAGCGGCGTCCATGCCGTCGAGGACGCGCTCGACCCGGCCGAGATAGAGGTTGCCGACCAGGCTCTCCCGGCCGCGCCGCTCGACGAACAGCTCGACGACCCGCCCGTCCGCCACCAGGGCGGCGCGGATCTCGCCCGGCATCACGTCGATCAGCAGCCTCTCGCTCAACGCGTCACCCCTCGGGACGGCGCAGCCCGAGCCCCTCCAGCAGACTCGCCGTCTCGTACAAGGGTAGGCCGACGACATTGAAATAGGAACCGTTGAGGGATCTGACGAAGACGCCGGCCCGTCCCTGGATCGCATAGCCGCCGGCCTTGTCCCGCCACTCCCCGCAAGCCGCGTAGGCCGCGATCTCGCCGGTAGCGAGGCGCTTGAAGGCGACATTGGTGACGACGCTCCGGGTTCGCTCGCGCCCCGCTGGGTCGATGACGTGGACGCCGCCGAACACCTTGTGGCGGCGCCCCGACAGGAGGGCGAGGCAGTCCCGGGCTTCGTCCTCGGTCGCCGGCTTGGGCAGGATGCGGCGGCCGCAGGCGACGACGGTGTCGGCCGCCAGAACCCACGAATCCGGGCAGCAATGCGCCACGGCGCGCGCCTTTTCCGCCGCCAGCCGCGCCGCGAGAGCGCGCGGCAGCTCGCCCGGCCGCGCGCTCTCGTCGATCTCGGCCGCCAGCACCGAATCCGGCTCGTAGCCCGCCTGCCGCAAGAGCGCGAGGCGCCGCGGCGAGGCGGAGGCAAGGATCAGCTTGGGTCGGGCGGGGACCATCGGCGACCGTCATGCGGGCTGGCCGTCCGGGGGTCAAGCAAAATGCCCGCGCGCGGTCAGGGGGGCGGTTCGTCGTCGCGCGCGAGCCGTTCGCGGATTCGTCGGGTCAGCCAGTCCCGCAGCCCGCGATAGGCGTCGAGACGCGTCTCCCGGTTTCCGTCGACCAGCGAGGGGTCGACGGTATTCCAGTACTCGACTTCCGCGGCCGAGGTCCGGGTGAGCTCGATCGAGCGGTGATGCGCCTCGGGCGACAGCGAGACGATCAGGTCGAAGGAGGTGTCCAGCAGGTCGTCCATGCGCTTGGCGACGTGGCGCGAGGCGTCGATCCCGATCTCCGACAGCACCTCGACCACGAAGGGGTCGATCTCGCCCTCGCGCACGCCGACCGAATCGACGTAGAGCCGGGAGCCGAAATGGTGCTTTGCGATGGCCTCCGCCATGGGCGAGCGCAGCGCGTTCTCGCTGCACGCGAACAGCACGCTGCCGATCATGGTCCCGGGACGGGTCGCGGGCGCATTCCTCAGCCCCTGACATGCAGGACGCAGACCAGGGTGAACAGCCGGCGCGCGGTGTCGGCATCGATGTCGACGGAGCCCGCGAGCCGTTCCCGGAGCAGCTCCGCCCCCTCGTCGTGCAGCCCCCGCCGTCCCATGTCGATGGCCTCGATACGCGCCAGGCTCGCCGTCTTGATCGCCTCGTAATAGGCCTCGCACAGGGTGAAGTAGTCGCGCACCACGCCGCGGAACGGCGCCAGCGACAGGCGCGTCTTGGCGAGCGGCGCGTCGTCGCTGTCGCGGATGTCGAAGACCAGGCGGTTCTCCTCGATCCCGATGGTCAGGGCGTAGGGGCCGGGCGGCCCGTCGACCAGGGCGAAGTCGTTGGCTTCCAGGAGGTCGAACACCGCGACCTGGCGCTCGTGCTCGACCTCGGCGCTGCGGCGAATCACCGGCCCGTCGTCGAGGACGATGTCGACCAGCCGGCGTGCATCGGGGGAAGCCATGGTTCAACCGTTCGTCGGAGGGTCGGCTCGAATGGTCAGCGACAGGGCATGGGCGTCGAGCCCCTCGCAGCGGGCGAGGCTGACCGCGGCCGGGGCGATCGCCGCGAAGGCGGCCTCGTCGCAGCCCACGATGGACGTTCGCTTCATGAAGTCGAGCACGCCGAGCCCGGATGCGAAGCGCGCGCTGCCGGCGGTCGGAAGGACGTGGTTGGGTCCCGCCACGTAGTCGCCGATCGCCTCCGGGGTGTGGCGTCCGAGGAAGATCGCCCCGGCGTGGCGCACCCGCCCGGCGAGGCGGTCGGGATCGGCGATCGCGAGCTCCAGATGTTCCGGCGCGATGCGGTCGATCAGCGCCGGCGCCTCGTCGAGCGAGCCGACGACGATGACCGCGCCGCGACCCTCCCAGCTCGCCCGCGCGATGTCGGCGCGCGGCAGTGCCGCGAGATGCGCCTCGGCCGCCGCGACGACCCGGTCGGCGAAGTCGCCGTCGTCGGCGATCAGCACGGGCTGCGCCAGCGGATCGTGCTCGGCCTGCGACAACAAATCGGCGGCGATCCAGGTCGGGTCGTTGGCGGAATCGGCGACGACCAGGATTTCCGACGGCCCCGCGATCAAATCTATGCCCACCTTGCCGAACACCTGGCGCTTCGCCTCCGCCACCCAGGCGTTGCCGGGCCCGGCGATCTTGTCGACCGGGCGGACGGTGGCGGTGCCCCAGGCGAGCGCGGCGACGGCCTGCGCGCCGCCGATGCGCCAGATCTCGCTCACCCCGGCGACCGCCGCGGCCGCCAGCAC
>JAPPGP010000126.1 GCA_028821395.1 Defluviicoccus sp. | reverse complement strand
CGCTATGCCTTTGCCCCCCTACATCCCCCCCCCCCCCCGCGCGCGGCGGCAGACCCCGCGCGGGCGCGCGGCGCTTCCGGCGATCCGGGAGTTCCTGGCCTCGTTCGCGTCCCGCGAAGGCTGGGGACCCGGGATGGCGGCTCGCCTCGACGCGGTCGGCGAGGAGACCCTGCTGAATCTCATCCGTGACGACGAAGACGGGCGGGACCCCGGCGGGCGGCGGCATGTTCGTCTCACCGCACAGCGCGCGGACGGCGGCGCGAGTCTCGAGTTCGTCGTCGCTCCGAGGGGGGAGAACCTCCAGGACCGGCTCGCGCTGCTGCAAGACGTTGGCGACGAGGCGCGGCTGGAGCGGGAGATTTCTCTGCGGCTGCTGCGGCACCTGGCGTCTTCGGTCCGCCACCAGCAGTACCACGATATGGATGTCGTCACCGTCACCGTGAAGGGAGACGAGTAGCTCGCATGTTCGTATATGCGGCGACTGTCACGGTGGGTCGTCACCTGCTTGGCATCGATCGCAGATGACCGGCGCTGTCTGTCAATCCCAAGCGTCTCGGTCGATTCCTTGACCGTCCAGCGGTAGGTCTCGAGCGTGCTCGCCTTACAACCGGATGCTCAGGGACTTCCTGCGCTCCGATTGGACCGATGACGACAGGCGCTGGCAACGCGCGGCGGACGCCTATTCCGGCCGGATCGGGCGGTGGAAGAGGCGGGTCCGCGACCGCGACAGGATCCACGCCTTCAACGCCTACCGCGACCGGCGCGCCGAGGAGGTCGCCGAAGAGTTTCTGCGCGAGCATGGCATCGAGCCGCGCTGGAAGTAGGCGGGCGTCCGGCCACGGGGCCGGCGACCGGCGGTTCCGCCGTCGACAGGCTCAGGCCTTTCCAAGCCAGAACACGACGCGCTTCTTGACCCACAGCACGATCGCGTAGGACAGCACCCCGAGCACGATCAGCATCGCGAGCGCGGCGAAGGCGGCGTCGGTCTTGAGCTGAAAATTGTAGTTGAGGATGAGGTAGCCGAGACCCTTGGTCGAAGAGATGAACTCGCCCACCACGGCGCCGATCAGGCTGAGCAGGATGCCGATCTCGAGCCCGGCGAACAAATAGGGCATGGCGTGCGGTATCTTGACCTTGACCAGCGTCTGGTTGCGGCTCGCCTTGAGCACGTCCATCAGCTCGAGGACCTTCGGATTGACCGAGGCGAAACCCGCCAACATGTTGATGAAGATCGGAAAGAAGGTGATCAGGGCGGCGGTCGCGATCTTGGAGGAAAGGCCGAAACCGAACCACAGCACGAGAAACGGGGCCATCGCGATCTTCGGCGTCGCCTGGAGGCCGATGATATAGGGCTGGATCAGCGCCCGAAGCCATTTCGAGCGGTCGACCAGCACCGCGAACCCGACGCCCACGACGGTGGCGATGGCGAAACCGGCATAGACCTCCGCCGCGGTAACGAGAAAGTGGCGGAGGAAGATCGAGAAGCTCAGCCACAGCTCGCGGGCGATGGCGCTGGGCGCGGGCAGGAGCTGGGACGAGATAGCGAGCGACCAGACGGCCGCCTCCCAGACGGTGACCAGGGCGGCGGCCAGCACCACCGCTCCCACGATGTGCCCGCGGCCCGCCTCCATCAGCTCTTCCGGCAGGCGCTCCTCCAGCAGGTGGGCGCCTTCCGCGCGATCACTCGGCTTTGATGTGGTCATCGAGCACCTTCACGAGATTGCCGAACGCGGGGGTGTGGACGGATTCCCACGTCCGGGCCGGCAGGTCGATGTCGACGATCGCGCGAACCCGCGACGGTCGCGGCGTCATCACCAGGACCCGGGAGGCGAGAAACACCGCCTCGACCAGGTTGTGGGTGATGAACACCGTCGTCTTCCCGGTCTCCTCGCAGATGCGCAGGAGCTCGACGTTCATCTGCTCCCGCGTCATCGCGTCGAGCGCGCCGAACGGCTCGTCCATCAGCAGCAGCAACGGATCGTTGACCAGCGCCCGGGCGATCGAGACGCGCTGCTGCATGCCTCCCGACAGCTCCCAGACATGGCGGTCGGCGAACTCCCGGAGACCCACGAGCCGGAGAAGGTCGAGGGCGCGCCGCTCGCCTTCCGCCCGGTCGCCGCCCCGGACCTCCACCGGCAGCAGGACATTCTCCCGGACGGTTCTCCACGGCAGCAGGACCGGCTCCTGAAAGACCACGCCGATGCCGTCGCTGGGCTCGCGCACCGATTTCCCCTGCAGCGTCACCTCGCCCGCGCTCACCGGTGCGAGCCCGGCCAGGATCCTGAGCAACGTCGTCTTGCCGCAGCCGCTCGGCCCGACCACGGCGAGGAACTCGCCTTCCAGGATATCGAAGGAGACATCCTCGATCGCGGTCAGGCGGCCGTCCTTGGTCGCGTACTCCTTGCGCAGCCGCGAGACCGAAATCAGCGTCGCGGCGTCGGCGCTCATGCCTCCGCTATGCACTCGATTTCGAGCAGGAAATCCGGATGCGCCAGCGGCGCCTCGATGGTGATCCGCGCCGGATGGTCGTCTTCTCCGAAATAGTCGCGATAAATCCGGTTCATCGCGTCGAAATCGGAGATCCGGGTCAGCACCACCGTGACCTTGGCGACGTCGTCCAGGCCGCACCCCGCCTCGTCGAGGATGTTGACGATGTTGTCCATCACCTGACGCATCTGCGCTTCGAAATCGCCCTTGGCGATCTGCAAGTCCTTGGTGAACGGGGTGATGCCCGAGACGAAGACGAGGTTGCCCGCCCGGACCGCCTGCGAGATGGGCACGCCGGGCTTGGCGACCTTGTCGGATGTAATGATGTTTCTGGCCATCGCTGCTCCTCCCCGATGGTGGCCCGGACTACTTGTAGCTCCTCGCCATCTCCCGCACGCGGGCCTGGTCGAAGTCGTTGGCGTCGGCCAGCAGGGAGGAATCGATGACCGAGAACAGCGAGGCGTCCTTGTCGATCAGCCCCAAATCCTTGTAGTAGCGCTCGGTGCCCTCCCACGAGGCGCGGTGGAACGAGCCCAGCGGGTCGTTCGCGCGGCTGGCGGGCGCCGAATAGGTCTCCTTCATCGCCCATTCGACGAGCTGCGAAGCACGCTCGATATCGCGGTCCTGGACCAGCTCGGGGTGCAGCTTCTTGACCACGGCGAGCGCGGCCCGCGGGTTCTCGTCCACGAACACATGCGCCTTCGACATCGCGCGGAGCATGCCGACCACCTTGGCGCGCTCGTTCCTGACCTCGTCCTCGGTGAAGATCATCGCGTTGGTGGGCCAGGCGTTCATCGGCACCTTGATCTCCCTGAACTTCCAGCCCTTCGCGCTGCGGCTCATGTAGCGCAGGTTGTTGATGCCGGAGATGGTCGCCGACAGAATCTGGATGCGTCCGCGGATGAGGGCCTGCGAGGCGCTGGGTCCGAACCCGACCGGGACGACCTCGAAATCGCTCTCCGACAGGTTGGCGAGCTTGGCCGCGGCGAGCAGGAAAGGATAGGTCCCGCTCGATTTGGTCGGCACGCCCACGGTCTTGCCCTTCATATCGGCCAGCGTCTTGACCGCCCCGCCCTCGATCACCCCCAGGCGGTAGACCCCGGCCTGGAGATGCGCATAGACCGCGACCAGGCGCTTCTCGTCCTTCTTCTTGCGAAGATTGACGATCATGTGCATGTCGATGCTGCCGGCGGTTCCCTGGTCGGCCAGCATGTACTGGATTTGCTTGGCGCTGCCGAGCGCCGGCTGCAGCGTAACGTCGAGGCCCTCGTCTGCGAAGAATCCCACGCCCTTGGCGACGAACTCGCGGATATGGCCGAGCTGCACGCCGATGGCGAGGAGAGCGGTGACCTTCTTGGGTTGTTGCGCCACGGACGGTCCGGCGGCGACGGCCGCCAACGCCACCGCGAGCAAGCCGGCAACTCCTGTGAACCTTCGTCGTGCGATCATGGTGAGATATCCCCTTGCGTTCCTGTGGGAAAGGAGCGTGACTCGCATTTGCCGCGCTGGCAAGCGGGCGCTCCCGTCCTGGACACGAACCGCCCGCGGGACCGGCCCGGCGAACGGGCATGACACGACAGGGACGTCCCTTGCGTTCGCTGTGCCAAAGCCCCGCTCATCCGCCGCCCTTGCGCCCCGCCTCCAGCATCTCCGCCACAGCGGGCCAGCTCCTGGCCCCGTTGGCGGCGAGCGAACGGGCGAGCTCGTCCGGCACCGGGTCGATCAGCGCCGGGGCGAAGCTCGGGCGGGCGCGGATGCGGGCGAACCAGCCGGCGACGCGGGGGCGCGCGTCCCAGAACCCCTCCATGCCCAGCATCGCCAGCCGGTTGACATAGGGCGTCATGCCGATATCGGCGAGCGAGTAGCTATCGCCCGCGAGCCACTCCGCCTCGGCCAGCGCCGCCTCCATGTCGGCCAGGGTGTTGTCGAACTCGGCCACGGCGGCGCGCGCGCTCGGCGCCTCGATGCCGTGTTCGATCCACTCCCGCTTCCGCGCCCGCTTCACCGGGTCGCGGGTTTCCGCGACGAGCGCCTCGACCTGCTCGGGCGTGTTGTTGTCGAGGATCGCGTGGCGGTGCGAGGCGGCGTAGGTGAGCGCGCTGGTCATCGGGTGCAGCCGCTCGTCGATCCGCTTGGTCCAGACCCGCATCCGCGCCGTATGGTAGGCGTCGGCGGGTCTGAGCGGCGGGTCGGGCCGGGTCTCGTCGAGATATTCGCAGATCACCGTCGATTCGACGATCACCCGCCCGTCGTCCTCCAGCGTCGGCACCACCGCGTTGGGGTTGAGCGCGAGATACCAGTCCTGGAACTGCTCGCCCTTCAGCACGTCGACGACGACCCCCCGCCAGTCGAGCCCCTTCTCGTGGAACGCGATCCGCACCTTGGCGGCGCAGACCGAGCTTCCCTGGTGGTAGAGCGTCAGCATGGGCGCGTTCCTCCGGCGGTGGAGGGGCAAGAGTAGCGCCCCGATTCGGAAGCTTCTATCCGCCTGACGGGCGCCCCTCCCCCTCACCCTGAGTAGCGCCCGCAGGGCGCGTATCGAAGGGCGCGCTCCCAGGCTCAGCCCACCAGCGCGCGGTGCCGCGCTCCCAGCGCGTGCCAGTGGGACGAGTCCCACCAGCGGATGGCGAGGCCGGAGGGGGAGGGGAGGACGTGGATCTCGGTCTCTCCCAGGCGTTGCTCCTGCGCCCCGTAATCGACCTGTCTGGCGCCGAACAGGGCGCGGAGGAACACCAGCGCCGGGCGCTTGGCGGTGAAGGCGAGGATCGCCGGGCGGTAGGCCTCGATCTTGGCGCGGAGCGCGTCGGTGTCGTCGCCCGCCCCGGTGAGGTCGGAATCCGCGCCCCACTCGGTCTTGTTGATGTCGGTGAGGCCGAGGCGATAGCGCGGCAGCTCGCGGAACTCAGCGGGCGCCAGCCTCCTGGGCGTCAGCCCGGACTCGGCCAGCATCGGCCAGAACTTGTTGCCCGGCCCGGCATAGGGCAGGCCCAGCCTCGCCGAGACCGCGCCCGCCGCGCTGCCGCAGAGGAGCGTCGTCACCCCGTGCTCGATGACGTCGGCCAGCACTGGCTTCTCAGAGGGCACGGAAGAAGTCGTTGCCCTTGTCGTCGACCACGATGAAGGCCGGAAAGTCCCGCACCTCGATGCGCCACACCGCCTCCATGCCGAGCTCGGGATACTCGATGCACTCGACCCTGGAGATGCAGTCCTGCGCGAGCCGGGCCGCCGGGCCGCCGATCGAGCCGAGATAGAAGCCGCCATGTTGCTTGCAGGCGGCGGTGACCTCGGGCGAGCGGTTGCCCTTGGCGAGCATGACATGGCTGCCGCCCGCCTCCTGGAACCGGGCGACGTAGGAGTCCATGCGCCCCGCCGTGGTCGGGCCGAAGGAGCCCGACGCATAGCCCTCGGGGGTCTTCGCGGGGCCTGCGTAATACACCATGTTGTCGCGCATATAGCCGGGCATCGCCTCGCCCGCGTCGAGCCTCGCCTTGATCTTCGCATGCGCCGCGTCGCGCGCCACCACCATCGAGCCGGTGAGCGAGAGCCGGGTCTTGATCGGGTAGCGGGAGAGGGTGGCGCGGATCTCGGCCATCGGCCGGTCGATGTCGATCGCCACCGCCTCGCCGCCGAGGCTCGCCTGCTCGACATCCGGCAAATACCGCGCCGGGTCGGTCTCCAACTGCTCCAGAAAAATCCCCTCGCGGGTGATCTTGCCGAGCGCCTGGCGGTCGGCCGAGCACGACACGCCGAGCCCGATGGGGAGCGACGCGCCGTGGCGCGGCAGGCGGATGACGCGCACGTCGTGGCAGAAATACTTGCCGCCGAACTGGGCGCCGATCCCCATCCCGCGGGTGAGCTCGAGGATCCGCGCCTCCATCCCGACATCGCGGAACGCCTGCGCCCGCTCCGAGCCCTCGGTAGGCAGGCCGTCGAGATAGCGCGTGCTGGCGAGCTTGACGGTCTTCAGGTTGAACTCGGCCGACATGCCGCCGATGCAGATGGCGAGGTGGTAGGGCGGGCAGGCCGCGGTGCCGAGCGTGCGGATCTTCTCGTCGAGGAAGCGCAGCATGCTCTCGGGGTTGAGCCGGGCCGGGGTCTCCTGGAACAGGAAGGACTTGTTGGCCGACCCGCCGCCCTTGGCGATGAACAGGAAGCCGTATTCGGCGCCCTCGGCCGCGTAGATCTCGATCTGCGCCGGCAGGTTGTCGCCGGTATTGACCTCCTCGTACATCGAGAGCGGCGCGAGGTTGGAATAGCGCAAATTACGCTCGGTATAGGTCTTGTGGATGCCCCCGGCGAGCGCCGCCTCGTCGCCGCCGCCGGTCCAGACGCGCTCGCCCTTCTTGCCCATGACGATCGCGGTGCCGGTGTCTTGGCACATCGGCAGCACTCCGCCTGCGGCGATATTGGCGTTCTTGAGCAAGTCGTAGGCGACGAAGCGGTCGTTGTCCGAGGCCTCTCCGTCGTCGAGGATGGCGCGGAGCTGGGCGAGGTGGTCCGGCCTCAGATAGTGCGAGATGTCGAAAAATGCCTGTTCCGCGAGCAGGCCGAGCGCGTCCGGCTCGACGGTCAGCATGTCCCCGCCGCGGAACCGCTCGACCCCGACATGGTCCGCCGACAGCCGGCGATAGGGGGTCGCGTCGTCGGCGAGCGGGAACAGCGCGTGGTGGGCGAACTCCGACATCTCATCCTCTCCCTCGGGGCCGGCCCATTGAAGATAGGGTCGGGGCGGGCGCGGACCAAGCGGGGGTTCGGCCTCGTTCTCCCCCACCACGTCATGCCCGGACTTGATCCGGGCATCCACTCTCTCCACCGCGCCCGGCCGTCGGAGATGCCCGGATCAAGTCCGGGCATGACGTGGTGGGGCTTGGACGCCCCTCACCCCAGCCCCTCAAGCGCCCCCGCCAGCTCCTCGAAGCCGTCGATCACCGCGTCGGCGCCGAGTTGCGTGGCCGGGACCGGGCTGTAGCCGAAGCTCACCGCGACGAAGGGGATCGCGGCGGCGCGCGCGGCCTCGGCGTCGATCGGGCTGTCGCCCACCATCGCCGCCTTGCGCCCCGCCCCGCCGGCGCGCGCCACCGCCTCCACGAGCGGCTCCGGGCTCGGCTTGCGGGTGGGGAGCGTGTCGCCCGCGACCACGCCGGCGAAGAACTTTGTCAGCTCGAAGGTCTCCAGCACGATCTCGGCGAGGCGGCCCGGCTTGTTGGTGCAGACGGCGAGCCGCGTGCCGCGTTCGGACAGCGCCTCCAGCGCCGCGTGCACCCCGGGGAACGGCGCGCTGCCGGCGACCGGGTCGGCCTCGTGGGCCGCGATATAGGCGGCGAAGGCGGCGTCGATGCGCGCCTCCGAAACCGGCTCGCCGGTCGCCCGGAAGGCGTTCGCCATCAGCACGCGGCCGCCGCTGCCGATCAGCCGGCACACCTCGTCGCGGCTCAGCGCGCGGCGGCCTTCCGCCGCCAGCACCGCGTTGGCCGCCGCGGCGATGTCGGGCAGGGTGTCGACGAGCGTCCCGTCGAGGTCGAAGACAACGGTCTCGGTCATGGGCTGTTCGCCACCCTCGCGCTTCCGGTTCGGCGCGACTATTCTCGCCCGCGACCGATCCCGCAAGGACCCCATGGCCGGCAGCCTCCCCGTCCTCGCCGTCATCCCGGCGCGCTACGCCTCGACCCGGTTCCCCGGCAAGCCGCTGGCCATGATCGCCGGCGTGCCGATGGTGGTCCGGGTGTGGCGCCGCGCGAGCGCGGCCGCGAGCGTCGACCGCGCCGTGGTGGCGACCGACGACGAGCGCATCGCCGCGATCTGCCGCGAGCACGGCATCGACAGCGAGATGACGTCCCCGGCGCACGCCACCGGGACCGACCGGCTGGCCGAGGTGGCGAGCCGCCGGCCCGCCGAGATCTACGTCAACGTGCAGGGCGACGAGCCGCTGATCGACCCGGCCGCCATCGACATCGTGGTGTCGGCGCTCAACGCCGCGCGCGGGCGCGGGATCGAGGTCTCGACCGGCTACCTCGACGGCGCGACGCCGGAGCAGTGCGCCGACAATTCGGTGGTCCACCTGGAGCCCGGGCTCGACGGCTGCGTGATGACGTTCAGCCGGCTCCCCGTGCCGCTCGACTTCGCCGACGACGCGGGGCGCAAGATCCATGTCGGCATGTTCGCCTTCACCGCCGCCGCGCTGGCGCGCTTTCGGGCCTGGGAGCGGGGGCCGGTGGAGCGCGCCGAGAGCGTCGAGCTGCTGCGCGTCATCGAGCACGGCGAGCGCATCGCCTGCGCGCGGGTACCGCCCGGCTCCATCGGGGTCGACCGGCCGGAGGACGTGGCGCTGGTCGAGGCGGCGCTCGCCCGGGCGGGCGCGGCATGACCGGCGCGGCGGCGATGCGCGGCCGCATCCGCCTGGTCAGCCTCGACTGCGACGGGGTGATGACCGACGGGACGCTTTTCTATGGCGAGGACGGGCGGCAGTGGCGCGCCTTCCACGTGCATGACGGGGTCGGCATCCGCATGCTGATCGAGGCCGGGCTGGAGGTCGCCTTCGTCACCGCGAGCCGGACGGCGGCCATCGAGCGCCGGGCCGAGGTGCTGGGCGTGAAGCATTGCCTGGTCGGCGTCGGCGACAAGATGGCGGCGCTCGTCGATCTGTGCGGCCGTCTCCGGATCGGCCTCGACGCGGTGGCGCATATGGGGGACGACCTCAACGACCTGCCGGTGCTGCGGGCCGTCGGGCTGCCCGCGACGGTGCCCAACGCCGTGCCGGCGGCGCATGCCGTCGCCGGCTACACCACGGCGCGCGCGGGCGGGACGGGCGCGGTGCGCGAATTCGCCGAGTGGCTGCTCGCCGGCCGCGATCCGGCCGGGGAGGGGGTATGAACGAACGGGTTCCGGTCTCGCGGGCGCTGCTCTCGGTCTCCGACAAGACCGGGCTGGTGGCGTTCGCCGCCGCGCTGGCGGGGCGCGGGATAGCGCTCGTCGCCAGCGGCGGAACCGGGCGGGCGCTCGCCGAGGCCGGGCTCGAGGCGGCCGACGTCTCGTCCCTCACCTCCTATCCCGAGATGATGGACGGGCGGGTGAAGACGCTGCACCCGGCGATCCATGGCGGCATCCTGGCGAGGCGGGACCTCGCCGCCCACCGCGAGGCGATGGCGGAGAACGGAATCGCTGCCATCGACCTCGTCGTCGTCAACCTCTACCCGTTCGAGGAGACAGTGGCCGGCGGCGCCGGGCGCGACGAGGCGGTGGAGCAGATCGACATCGGCGGGCCGGCGCTGATCCGCGCGGCGGCGAAGAACCACGAGTTCGTCGTCGTCGCCACCGACCCCGGGGATTACGAGGGGATCCTGCGCGAGCTAGAGGAGAACGACGGACGCACCGGGCTCGACTTCCGCCGATGCCTCGCCGCCGCCGCCTATGCGCGCACCGCCGCCTACGATGCGGCGATCTCGCAATGGTTCGCGCGCGAGGTCGACATCCCGTTCCCCCGCCACATCGCCTTCGGGGGGCTGCGCGCCGGGATCCTGCGCTACGGCGAGAACCCGCACCAGGAGGCGGCGCTCTATCGCGGCTTTCCGGCCCGCCCGGGCGCGGCGTCCGCCCGCCTGCTCCAGGGCAAGGCGCTCAGCTACAACAATCTCGGCGACGCCGATGCCGCGTTCGAGCTCGCCGCCGAGTTCGACCGCCCGGCCATCGCCATCGTCAAGCACGCCAACCCGTGCGGTGCGGCGCTCGGCGCAAGCCTCGCGCAGGCTTATGCGAAGGCGCTCGCCTGCGATCCCGTCAGCGCCTTCGGCGGGGTGGTCGCCGCCAACCGGACCATCGACGAGGCGGCGGCAAGGGCGATCGCCGGGATCTTCGTCGAGGTGGTGATCGCGCCGGCGATCGACGAGGCGGCGCGCGCGGTGTTCGCCGAGAAGCCGAATATCCGCGTGCTCGCGGCCGGTTCGATGCCCGACGCGCGCGCGCCCGGGCTAGCCGTGCGCACCGTCGCCGGCGGGCTGCTGGTGCAGGACCGCGACGCCGGGCGCGGCGGCACGGACGACCTCCGCGTGGTAACGAAGCGGGCGCCGTCCGACGCCGAGCGTCGCGACCTCGCGTTCGCCTTTGCGGTCGCCAAGCACGTCAAGTCGAACGCCATCGTGTTCGCGCGCGGCGAGGCCACCGCGGGCATCGGCGCGGGCCAGATGAGCCGGGTCGATTCGACCCGTATCGCCGCCGCCAAGGCGGAAGACGCGGCGCGGGAGGCGGGCGCCGCCGAGCCTGCGACGCGGGGCTCGGTCGCCGCCTCGGACGCCTTCTTCCCCTTCGCCGACGGGCTGATCGCCGCCGCCGAGGCCGGCGCGACGGCGGTGATCCAGCCCGGCGGGTCGATCCGCGACGACGAGGTGATCGCCGCCGCCGACGAGCGCGGGATCGCGATGGCGTTCACCGGACGGCGGCATTTCCGCCACTGAGCCCGGTGGCGGCCTACCTCCTCGGCGGCGCGACCAGGGCGATCAGCACGAAGCCGACGACGAAGAAGGCGATGATGGTGGCCATCCCGGCGCGCTGCGACTCGAAGGCGACCGTCGCCCAGGCGAGCACCGCGGGTCCGGCGAACGAGGTCACCTTGCCGGACAGCGCGTAGAGCCCGAACATCTCGGTTCTGAGCTCGGTCGGGGCGAGATGGGCCATCAGCGACCGGCTCGCCGCCTGGACCGGCCCCATGAAGATGCCGAGCGGCAGCGCCAGCAGCCAGAACCAGAGCTTGCCCTCGACCACCAGCAGCGGCACGCCGAAGGCGATCAGCCCCAGAATGCCGATCTGCACCGTGCGCTTGGACCCGATGCGGTCGTCGAGCCAGGCGAAGCCGGCCGCGCCCAGCCCGGCGGTGACGTTGAGCGCGATGCCGAACTGGATGATCTCGGCGAACGACATGCCGAACGTGCCGGCGGCGTAGATCCCGCCGAAGGCGAACATGGTGTTCATCCCGTCGACATAGAACAGCCGGGCGAGCAGGAAGCGCGCGATATTGGCGTGGCGCCTGATCTCGCGCAGCGTGGAGACGAGCTGGTCGAGCCCTTCGCGGATCGCCGCGCCCGCGGTGGTCTTCCTGCCCGCCTCGTCGGGGGTCCAGAGGAAGATCGGGATGGCGAAGACGGCGAACCAGAGCGCCACCGTCGGCCCGACGATGCGGATGTGCTCCGACGCCTCCTTGTCGAGCCCGAAGAGCGGGGTCTCGGCCTGGACGAACAGCACCAGCAGCAGGCCGAGACAGGAGAGCCCGCCCATATAGCCGAGCCCCCAGCTCCAGCCCGACAGCCGGCCGATCCGTTCCTTCGCCGCCAGCCCCGGCAGCATCGCGTTGTAGAACACGTTGCCGATCTCGAAGGCGGTGTTGGCGATGGCGAAGAAGACCAGCGCCCACAGCACGAAGGACGGGTCGGGGCGGGTGTACCAGAGCAGCGCCGTCGCGACGATGGTGATCGCGGCGAAGGCGCCGAGCCAGGGCTTGCGCCGCCCCGTGCGGTCGGCGATCGAGCCCAGGATCGGGCTGATGATGGCGATCGCCACGCCCGAGATCGCCAGCGCGTGGCCCCACTCGGCGGTGCCCTGGATGGTGTTCTCGGCCACCGCGCGGGAGAAATAGGCGGCGAAGACGAAGGTGACGATGACGGTGGGGAAGCCGGAATTGGCCCAGTCGTAGAGGCACCAGGCGAACTGCGCGCGCTTTCCGGCGGGCGGCGGATCGGATGAGGCGGCCTGGGCCATGCGCCGAGACTAGCACCGTTCCCGCGCCCTGTGGCAGGATAGATCGCACAAGATGGAGAGGATCGAGGGAGCACGACCCATGGCCTATACGCTGGAAGAGTTCTGTCAGGACTGCCGCAGGCATCTCCGCGAAGACCCCGGCCCCGGCGGCCGCGAGAAGGTCCGCCGCGATCTCGAACGGCTGCTCCAGGTGCCCGAGTTCGTCGAGGAATATTGCGGGCCCGATGTCGAGCGCGGGGTTCGCGTGCTGTACGACGATCCCGATCTCGGCTTCCAGGTGCTGTCCCACATCAACGCTAGCGCGCGGGTCTCGCCGCCGCACGACCACGGCGCCTCCTGGGCGATCTACGGCCAGGCGACGAAATACACCGACATGACCGAGTGGGAGCGGCTCGACGACGGCTCGGACCCCGGCCGTGGCGACGTCAGGGCGGAGAAATCATACCGGCTGATGCCGGGGCAGGCGGGGATCTATGCCGACGGCAAGATCCATTCGATCGACTATCCCGACGACGCGCGCTTCGTCCGCGTGACGGGGACCAATCTCGACGTGATCCCGCGCATCGCGTTCAACCTGGAGACCGGCGCGATCAAGCAGATGGGCCCGCAGATCGCGAGCTAGCTCAGCCGCCGCCGTGCGAGCACGCTGGCCTGCTCGACCAGCACCACCATCGCCAGCACCACCAGCGTCAGCGTCGCCACCTTGTCGTAGTGGAAGGCGCGGGCGTAGAGCTGGATGTAGAAGCCGATCCCGCCGGCCCCGACCAGGCCGAGGACCAGGGATTCGCGCAGGTTGAGCTCGAAGCGGAACAGCGTGTCGCGGACGAGCTCGGGAGCGACCTGCGGCAGGATGGCGAAGCGGACGGTCTGCGGCCACGCCGCGCCGGTGGTCCTCAACGCCTCGACCGGACCGGGCCGGGCGGATTCGAACGCCTCGGCGTAGAACTTGCCCAGCATGCCCGAGGAGTGCAGCGCGATCGCAGCCACGCCGGGCAGCGGGCCGAGCCCGTAGGCGCTCACGAACATCAGCGCGAGCAGGATCACCGGGATTCCGCGGATCGCGCCGAGCAGCCATTTGACCGGCTGATGAACCCACGCCGGCGTCAAGTTGGCGGCCGCCAGCGGGCCGAACCCGACCGCGAGGACGGCGCCGAGGAAGGTGCCGAGGAGCGCTATCTGCACCGTCTCCAGCATCGCCCGGAACACCACGCCGGCGATGCTGAGATCGGGCGGCGCCATGCGGGAGAGGAAGTCGCCGAGCCGGGGCAGGCCGATGCCGAGCGCCGCCGGATCGAACCCGGTCCCGGCCCAGGCCCAGGCGACCAGCACGACGATGCCGAGAGCCACCGCCGCGCGGCCGAGGCTGCTACGCCACGTTGCGAGGGGAGCGCTCATCGCCGGATTCGCGGGGCGTCAAGTCCTGCACGATTTGCGGCGCCACGCTGCGGCCGTAGATCCGCCTGAGCGCCGATGCGTCGAGCGGCGCGCCGTCTGCGCTGTCATGGACGATCTCGCCTCCGGCGAGCCCGATCACCCGGTCGGCATGCGCGGTCGCGAGCGCCGGGTGATGCACCGCGGCGAGCACGGTGATCGCGTTCTCGCGCGCCGAGCCCATGAGCGCGCGCAATATGTCGTCGGCGATGACGGGGTCGAGATTGCTGACCGGCTCGTCGGCGGTGATCAGCGACGGCGCCTGGGCGAGCGCGCGGGCAACCGCGACGCGCTGGCGCTGCCCGCCGGACAGCGTGTCGACGCGGCGGTGCAGGTACTCGGCGAGGCCGGTCGCCTCGATCGCCGCCAGCGCCGCCTCCCGGTCGGCGGTGCCGAACAGGCCGAGCAGGCTCGGCAGCACCGCCGCGTGGCCCAGCCGGCCGCACAGCACGTTGCCGAGGACAGACGCGCGCTCGACGAGCTGGAACTCCTGGAACACCGCCGCATGCCGCCGCCGGAACGCGCGGCTGCGCGCCGCCATGGAGTCCGCGGCCACGCCGTCCAGCGCAACCATGCCCGCTTCCGGCGCGACCAGCCCGTGAACCGCGCGCAACAGCGTGGTCTTGCCCGAGCCGCTCGGCCCGATCACCGCGACGCGTTCGCCACCGGCGATGGCAAGCGCGTCGATCGCCAGCGCGACCTCCGCATTCGCAGCGTAGCGGACCCTGAGACCGGATATGCGAAGCGCGTCCCCGCTCACCGGATCAGCCCGTATTTGCGCGCCATTGCGGCGACCCGGTCATAGGCCGCGTGGTCCGGCCTGACATAGCCGTCCGGCGCGTAGACATGTTTCAGCAGATGCCGCCTTGCGGGCGCGTTGAGCCCCAGCATCGCCTCCACAAAGGCGGTTCGGAGGCCGGGCTCCAGCCCGTCCCGGGCGACCACGACATGGGACGGGATCGGCGGCGTCCGGGCGATGGCGGTAACCGCGCCGCGCTGGCCGGCATCGAGCAGCAGCGCCGCGTAGATGCTCACCCCGGCGGCGTCGACCAGCCCGTTGGCCACCGCTTGGATCGCCTGCTGGTAGCCGCCGGCGAAATAGACCGCGCCGAAGAACGCCCTGGGATCGTCGCGCGCGGCCAGCAGCCCCGCCTCGACGAACAGGTCGAGCGGATAGAGGAAGCCCGATTCCGAGATCGGGTCGGCGAAGGCGATGGATTTGCCCCTGAGCTCTTCCAGCCGCGCGATTCCGCCGTCCCGGCGCACGAACACCGCGCCCCGGTAGCTCGGCTTTCCGCGATAGACCTCGGACAGCAGCGCCTGGGCGCCGATGCGCGCGCGCGCCATCACATAGGGGAGCGCGCCCATGAAGGCGATGTCCGCGTGCCCGGCGCCGAGGCTCTCGACCGCCGCCGCGTGGTCGACGGTGAGGCGCGTCTCGATCCGCCGTCCCGTCGCGGCCTCCAGATAGGCGCCGATGGCGCGCACGTCTCCGAGCAGCTTCTCCGGGTTCTCCTGCGGCACGAAGGCGACGGTGAGCGGCCGGTCGGCCGCCGCCGGCGAGGCGGCGAGTGAAAGCGCGAGAGCCAGCGCGAGGCGCCTAGTAGAGCTCGGCCGCATGGCGCGCCTCCGCCTTTTTGTAGCCTTCCCACAAGCGTTCCGCCGCCGCCCAGTCCTCCGCCGACACCGCGTCCGAGATGGCGTCGATCTTCGCGGCCAGCTCCGACACCCGGCCGAGCGCCGCGATGTTGCCCATCGCTGCCGCGTCGGTCCGCAGGTCGCGGCCAACGGTGGCAAGCAGCAGCAAGGCATGGCGGCGGTCGCGCGCCGGGATCAGCGTGTCCAGCGTGGAAAGGAAGGTCGAGGCCTCCTCGAAGCCCAGCCGGAAGCGCGTGTTGGTGCCGTCGAACGCCTCGAACGGGGCCTCCCCGGTGCCGACTGCCTCCAGATAGGCCGCGAGGTCGGCCCGCTCGCCCGCATCGAGGTCGAGGCGGTAGCGCCGGTCGAACCAGGCGACCACGGCCGGCAGCGTCGGCAGCGAGCCGTCGTGGAAATAGGGCGCGGTGTAGCGGATCCCCAGGAGCGTCGGCGTGTCCAACGCGCCGTCGCGGGCGTGGGGCGAGGACGGCGCGACGGAGCCGATGTCGTGGCGTCGTCCGTCGACGAAATTGCCGTCAGGCACGTGGCAGGTCGCGCAGGACCTTCCCGCCATGCCCGGAAACGGTCGGTTGAAGATCGCCTCGCCGCGCCTGGCGGCCGCGCTCGCGCCCTCGTTGAGGCTCCCGTCGCGTGCCAGCAGCGGCGCCGGCAGGAAGTCGAACTCGTTCATGTAGGCGAGCAGGGCATCGAGCATCAGCGGGGTCGGTTCGGCGCCGCCGAACTCGCCGACGATCACGTTGCGGACGAATTCGCGCAGGCTCGCCATGCGCCCGTCCCGCCCGTAGGGCGCGGTGAAGCGGATGCCGCGCAGGCTCGGCGTATCCAGCGGGTCGAACCGCCCGTCATTGCCGCGCGGGTTGAAGAAGCCGTTGTCGACATCGATCCCGCCGGCGCGGCGGCTGAGCCCGGGGACGAACAGCGCCCGGTTGACGTCGCCCCTGTTGTGGCAGGACGAGCAGGCGAGGCCGAGGCCGTTCGCGGGCGCGCCGAAAATCTCCGGCGAATCGAACAGCATGTCGCCATAGGCGACGAGGAAGAGCTCTTTCTCGTCGACCCCGCGCCGCTCGAAATTGAGCACCGCCCGGGGCAGCGGCTGCTGCTCGACGAGCGCGCCGCCCGGCGGCAGAACGGCGGCAGGCGGCAAGGGCGGCGCCGCGTCCTCGAACCGGGCGCGGATCTCGCTTGCCAGCTCTCCGATCAGCCGTTCCGCCTCCGCCCGGCCGGTCTCGCCGGAGAGCAGGGTGGCGAGGGAGAGCCAGGCGAGCCCGAGACGCTTATGCGCCGCCGGATCGCGGGCGCGGAGGCCCGCTTCGAATCCGCGCCAGAGGAGGCGGGCGGAACGGAGCTCGGCGCGCGCCTCGCCCGGCCTCTCCAGCAGCCGACGCACCCTATCGAGGCCGGCGCGGAGCGCGAATGCGTTGGCCCGCGCCGCCGCTTTCCGCAGCGCGCTTGCGTCGCGCGCGGCGATCGCCCGGCGGATCGCCGCGCCGGGATCGGTCCCGGCGAAGGAGGAGAGCCGGGCGAGCGCAACGAAGGCCGGGACCGGGCCGGCGTGGCGGAACGCCGGATCGGTGCTCTCGTAGCGCCGCGCGATCCCCTGCCAGTCGACCGGGTCGATCCGGCTGGCAAACACCGCGTCGAGATAGGCGGCGGCCAGCGGGTGCCACTGCGCGCGGCTTGCCACATGGGCCGAAGCCGTGCCCGCCAGGAGGGCGGCGAGACAGAGCAGCGTGGTCGCCAAGGCGGTCGGCCGGACAACCGCCCAACACCAATTCCCAGCCAATGCCAATCTTGCCCCGCGCTGAACAGTTTAACCCTGGCTAACTTATTTGGCCTCGACCAAGAATTGTCAAGCGGCTCCCGCTTCGGCATAGTCGGAGCCGTGCTGCAACGCGGGGGGCCCCGGGTGGCGAAGGACACGCGCAGGAGGCCGGCGAAGCTGGCGCCGGTGCTCGTCGAGCCCGACGAGCAGGCCGGTCACCACCGCCAGACCCGGCTCGCGCGACAGACCGAGATCGCCGAGGACTATGTAGAGCTGATCGCCGACCTCATCGATTCGACCGGCGAGGCGCGCTCCGCCGACATCTCGCGCCGGCTCGGCGTGACCCATGCGAGCGTCACCAAGACGGTGGCGCGGCTGCAGCAGAGCGGGCTGGTCACCAGCCAGCCCTATCGCGCGATATTCCTGACCGACGAGGGGCGGCGCATCGCCGAGGCCTCCCGGCGGCGGCACCAGATCGTGGTCGCCTTCCTCCAGGCGATCGGCGTCAGCGAGGATGTGGCCCGCGCCGATGCCGAGGGCATTGAGCACCATGTCAGCGCGGAGACCCTGGCGGCGTTCGAGCGCGTGGTCACCGAGCGGGGGCGGGGGAGCTGAGCGCCACGCTGATCGGCAAGCCGATCAAGCGGCTGGAGGACCCGGCGCTCTTGCGCGGCGCGGGGCGTTTCGTCGACGACATCGGCCTGCCGGGGATGCTGCACGCGGCGTTCGTGCGCAGCCCCTTCGCCCATGCCGGGATCGCCGGCATCGACACCGGTCCCGCCGCCGCGCTGCCCGGGGTGGTGGCGGTGCTGAGCCATGCCGAGATCTCGCCCCATCTCGCCGCCGAGCGGCTGGTCACCGCCCTGCCGAGCCCGTCCTACCGCCACATACTGGACCGCCAGGTCCTCGCCCGGAACGAGGTCTGCCATGTCGGCGAGCCGGTCGCCGTGGTCGTAGCCGACAGCCGCTACGCCGCCGAGGACGCAGCCGCAGCGGTCGAAATCGACTACCGCGCCCTTCCCGCCGCCTCCGACTGCCGCGAGGCGCTGGCCGAGGGCGCGCCCTGTGCGCATCGCCATCTGGAAGACAACCTGCTCGCCGAGTACGAGATCGGCTATGGCAACGTCGAGGCGGGTTTCGCCGCCGCCGCTCACCGGGTGCGAGTCTCGCTCAAGCAGCACAAGGGGCTCGGCCTCGCCATCGAGTGCCGCGGCGCGGTCGCCGTACCCGACCCGCTCGACGACCGGCTGACGCTCTTTCTGTCGAGCCAGGCGCCGCATGGCGCGCTGCGCGCCCTGGTGGCGACGCTCGGGCTCGACGAGAGCCGGATCGTGGTCCGCGCCGCCGATCTCGGCGGCGGCTTCGGGCCCAAGCTCGTGGTCTACCCCGAGGACGTCGTGATCGCCCATGCGGCGCGGCGTCTGGGACGGCCGGTCAAGTGGATCGAGGACCGGCGCGAGCACTTCACCGCCACCACCCAGGAGCGCGACCAGTACTGGGAGATGGAGGCGGCGACCGACGAAGACGGCCGCCTGCTTGCCCTGCGCGGCGAGATGATCCACGACCACGGCGCCTATACCGCGCGCGGGCTGAACCTCTCCTACAACGCCGCCACGGTGGTTCCCGGCCCCTATCTCCTGCCGGCCTACCGCCTGCGCGTGCGGGTGGCGGTGACCAACAAGGTGCCCACGACCCCGGTGCGCGGCGCCGGGCACCCGCAGGGGATTTTCGCGATGGAGCGGGTGGTCGACCGCATCGCCGCAACCCTCGGGCTGGAGCGCGAGGAGGTGCGCCGGCGCAACTTCATCGCTGCCGGGGAGATGCCCTATGCCCGCCCGCTCGCCACGCGCAGCGGCTCGGGCATCGTCCTCGACAGCGGCGACTACCCGGCCTGCCTCGACGCCGCGCTGGACGCCGCCGGGATGGACGGTTTCCGGGCGCGGCAGGCGGCGGCGCGCGCCGAAGGACGCCATCTCGGCATTGGGCTCGCCAACTACGTCAAGGGGACCGGGCGCGGCCCGTTCGAGGCGGTGACGGTGCGCGTCGCCCCGTCGGGACGGGTGAGCCTGATCACTGGCGCGACGGCGATCGGCCAGGGGACGCGGACCATGCTGGCGCAGATCTGCGCCGACAGGCTGGGCGTCGACCCCGCATCGATCGACATCGTGATGGGCGATACAGGCGCGATGGCGATCGGCATCGGTGCCTCCGCCAGCCGTCAGGCGGTCAATGCCGGCTCGTCGGCGCTGACGGCGGCCAGCGAAGTGGCGGACAAGCTGCGCAGCCTCGCCGCGCTGCGCCTCGAGGCGGCGCCCGACGATATCGAGCTCGTCGACGGAAGCGCGCGGGTGCGCGGCGTGGCAGAGCTCTCCGTCGGCTTCGGCGCGCTCGCCAACGCGGTCTACGGCACGCCCGGCTACGCGCTCCCCGCCGGCGCCTCCCCCGGGCTGGAGGCGACCGCGGCGCTGCCCTTCGATGCGCTGAGCTACGCCAACGGGTGCCACGTCGCCGAGGTCGAGGCCGATCCGGAGACCGGGCATGTGGCGATCCTTCGCTACGTCGTGGTGCACGATTGCGGGCGCATGATCAACCCGCTGATCGTCGACGGCCAGGTGCAGGGCGGCGTGGCGCACGGAATCGGCACTGCTTTGCTGGAACGAATCGCCTTCGACCGCGACGCGCAGCCGCTGACCGCGACGCTCGCCGACTACATGATCCCCGGCGCCGCCGAGCTGCCGCCGGTCGCGATTTGCCATCTCGAATCGCCGACCGGTCTGAATCCGCTCGGCGTCAAGGGGGTGGGCGAGAGCGGCACCGTGCCGGCGGCCGCGGCGGTCGCCGCGGCGATCGAGGACGCGCTCGCCCCGTTCGCGGTGGAGGTGACGGAGATCCCGATCCGCCCGGACGCGCTGGCCCGGATGTGCCGCGCGGCGCAGGCGCCTTGAGAGGCGTCCACCCGACCACCATATCTTGTGGTCTATCCCCGGGATTCACGCAATTCGAATCGGAACAGAGGGCGAACGGCGGCTTGTGCCGCCGAACCTAGCTGGTACAATTGATGAACAAATGACGAATATTGAATTCCAATGAGAGAATTGATCGCGGCCCATCACACAATGTTTGGTAGGTTTGTTCTTGCGAGACCACAATTTCTTGTGCAAGCTGGAAGTTCGCGGTGCTTCGGCAACCGATTCGTTTTCGACGCCGTTTCGGGGCTCCGCAAACGGTCCGGGCAAGGGCGGGGGTGACGGGTGCTAGATCTGGTTTCCTCGAAGCATGACCTGCTTCAGTCCAAGCGCGACGTCGCGGTCGAGATCGATCGCGACCGGGACGCCTTGCTGACCGAGTTCGGCAAGGCGGTGCTGGACGACCGCTATCTGCTGCCGGGCGAGAGCTACCAGGATCTGTTCTACCGGGTGAGCTCCCATTACGGCGACGACTCCGAGCACGCGCAGCGGCTCTACGACTACATGTCGCGGCTCTGGTTCATGCCCTCGACGCCGGTGCTGTCGAATGGTGGCACGGTGCGCGGCCTGCCGATCTCGTGCTTCCTCAACGAGGCGTCCGACAGCCTCGACGGCATCGTCGATCTGTGGAACGAGAATGTCTGGCTCGCCGCGCGCGGCGGCGGCATCGGCAGCTACTGGGGCAATCTGCGCTCGATCGGCGAGAAGGTCAGCGCCAACGGCAAGACCTCGGGCATCATCCCGTTCATCCGGGTGATGGATTCGCTCACGCTGGCGATCTCGCAGGGCTCGCTCAGGCGCGGCTCGGCGGCGGTCTATATCGGCATTGACCACCCCGAGATCGAGGAGTTCATCGAGATCCGCCGTCCCACCGGTGGCGACCCCAACCGCAAGGCGCTGAACCTACATCACGGGGTGGTGATCACCGATGCCTTCATGCGCGCGGTCGAGAACGACGAGGAGTGGGCGCTGATCAGCCCCAAGGACAAGACGGTGGTGCGCCGCATCGGGGCGCGCGCGCTGTGGATCCGCCTGCTGACCAGCCGGATCGAGACCGGCGAGCCCTATTTCATCTTCATCGACCACGTGAACCGCGCCGCGCCGGAGCATCACAAGCTCGCCGGCCTGCAGGTGCGCATGTCGAATCTGTGCAGCGAGATCACCCTGCCGACCGGCCCCGACCATCACGGCGAGGAGCGAACGGCGGTGTGCTGCCTGTCCTCGCTCAACCTCGAGACCTTCCTCGAATGGCGCAACGATCCGCTGTTCATCGAGGACGTGATGCGATTCCTCGACAACGTGCTCGACGACTTCATCGAGAGCGCGCCGGACAGCATGTCGCGGGCGCGCTACGCGGCCAGACGCGAGCGCTCGGTCGGGCTCGGGGTGATGGGCTTCCACTCCTTCCTGCAGAGCCAGAACGTGCCGATCGAATCGGCCTCGGCCAAGGCGTGGAACCGCAACATCTTCCGCCACATCAGGGGCCATGCCGACGCCGCCTCGCGGGCGCTCGCCGCCGAGCGCGGGCCGTGCCCGGACGCCGCCGATTACGGTTTCGAGGAGCGCTTCTCCAACAAGCTCGCGATCGCGCCGACGGCCTCGATCTCGATCATCTGCGGCGGCTGCTCGCCGGGGATCGAGCCCAACGTGGCCAACGCCTTCACCCACAAGACCCTGTCGGGCTCGTTCAGCGTGCGCAACAAGTACCTCAAGGCGCTGCTGGCGGCGAAGGGCCGGGACACCGACGACATCTGGACCTCGATCACCGTCAACGAGGGCTCGGTCGCCCATCTCGACTTCCTGAGCGACGACGAGAAGGACATCTTCAAGACCGCATTCGAGATCGACCAGCGCTGGCTGGTCGACTTCGCGGCCGACCGCGCGCCGTTCGTCTGCCAGTCGCAGTCGCTCAACGTGTTCCTGCCGGCCGACGTGCACAAGAAGACCCTGCACGACATCCATTTCCAGGCCTGGAAGAAGGGCGTGAAGTCGCTCTACTATTGCCGCTCGCGCTCGATCCAGCGCGCCGACAAGGTGGCCAACAGGGTCGACGTCGCGGTCATCGGCAACGGGGCCGCGCTGGCCCGCGCCGAGGCCACGGTGCCGCTTGCCGCGGCCAACGGCTCGGCCGCCCCCGAAGCCGCGGCCAACGACTACGAAGAGTGCCTCGCCTGTCAGTAGGTCCGTGTAGGAACGCCGATGTCGCTGCTCGATTCGAACGGAGTCTACAAGCCCTTCCGCTATCCTTGGGCCTATGACGCCTGGCTCACCCAGCAGCGCATCCACTGGCTGCCCGAGGAGGTGCCGCTCGCCGACGACGTCAAGGACTGGCACAACAAGCTGAGCGCGGAAGAGCGCCACACGCTGACCCAGATCTTCCGATTCTTCACCCAGTCCGACATCGAGGTGAACAACTGCTACATGCGGCACTACGCCCGCGTGTTCGAGCCGACCGAGGTGCAGATGATGCTGTCGGCGTTCTCCAACATGGAGACCGTCCACATCGCCGCCTACTCGCATCTGCTCGACACCATCGGCATGCCGGAGACCGAGTACCAGGCCTTCCTCCGCTACAAGGAGATGAAGGACAAATACGACTTCATGCAGCAGTTCGGCACCGACACCAGGGAGGACATCGCCAAGACGCTCGCGGTGTTCGGCGCCTTCACCGAGGGGCTGCAGCTGTTCGCCAGCTTTGCGATCCTGATGAACTTCCCGCGCGTCAACAAGATGAAGGGGATGGGCCAGATCGTGTCCTGGTCGGTGCGCGACGAGTCGCTGCACACGGATTCGATCATCCACCTGTTCCGCACCTTCATCGACGAGAACCGGGAGATCTGGACCGAGGCGTTCCAGCGCGAGCTCTACACGATCTGCAACACCGTGGTGGAGCACGAGGACGCATTCATCGATCTCGCCTTCGAGCTCGGCGGCGTCGAGGGGCTGACCGGGGCGGAGGTCAAGCAGTACATCCGCTACATCGCCGACCGCCGCCTGTCGCAGCTCGGCCTGCAGCCGATCTACCGCACCGAGCGCAACCCGCTGCCCTGGATGGACGAGATGCTCAACGGCATGGAGCACACCAACTTCTTCGAGAACCGGGCGACGGAGTATTCCAAGGCGGCGACCCAGGGGAGCTGGGAAGAGGTCTGGGACGACTGAGCGCCGCCGCACAGACCCCCGCTCCGGGGGAAATCTTCCTCGACCATGTCGGCTGGTTCGTCTCCGACATGGACACGGCATCCGAGGCGTTCGGCCGCCTCGGCTTCCCGCTCACCCCCTTCACGGTCCACCGCAACGAGGACGCGGCGGGCGAGCGGGTGCCGACCGGCACCGCCAATCGCTGCGCCATGCTGGGCCGCGGCTATCTCGAGATCCTGACCGACGTGGCCGGGCTCGACACGCCGTTCGCGCGCGCCCACCGCGAGGCCGTCGCCCGCCATGAGGGGCTACACCTGATCGCGTTCGCGGTCGACGACACCGCTGCCGAGGCAGGGCGGCTGGAGGCCGCAGGCTTCGCGCCGCGACCCGTGGCCCATCTGCGCCGGCCGATGCCGGTCGACGGCGGCGGGGAGGAGGAGGCCGCGTTCTCGGTGCTGCGCGTCCCGCCCGGCACCATGGCGGAGGGCCGCATGCAGATCCTGCGCCACGAGACGCCCGGCCTCGTCTGGCAGGATTCCGCAATCGCCCGGGACAACGCCATCTCCGGGCTTTCGGGCGTGCTGATCTGCGCCGGCGATCCGGCGGAGGCCGCCGCCCGCCACGCCCGCTTCACCGGGCACGAGGCGGCGGGGGCGACCGTCGCGCTCGACCGCGGCCGGCTCGATTTCGTCGACCCCGGCGGGCTCGCCCGCATCCTCCCCGGCGCACGCCCGCCGAGCCTTCCCTTCATCGCCGCTGCGGTGCTCGAAAGCGCCGATATCGCGGCGACAAGGCGCTTCGTCGATTCCGCCGGCGTGCCCGTCGCCGAGCTCGCCGGCGGCGCGATCGCGATCCCGCCCGATTTCGCCATGGGCGCGTGGCTGGCGGTGCGCGCTGCCGGGACGGTCTGGCCGCCCTTCGATACGCGGCTGCGCCGCGACTCGGGATGAGGGAGTCCTCTATGTTCCCTCATCCCGAGTAGGCACGACGGCGCGGCTTGGGAGGTCCAGATCGTCGACTATCATTGAGGGACGGCATGGCCATGACCATCGAGCGAGAGGATGTCGACCGGCGGCGGGTCGATTTCTCGGATGTCGTTTCCGGGCGGCGGCTGGCGCCGGTGCATCCCGGCGAGGTTTTGCGCGACGAGTTCCTGACGCCGATGGCGCTCAGCGTGTACCGGCTTGCCAAGGCGCTCAAGGTCTCGCGGCCGCGGCTGAACGATCTCGTGCTCGGCCGTCGGGGCGTGAGCGTCGACACCGCGCTGCGCCTGGGGCGCTATTTCGGCACGACGCCGGAGTTCTGGATGACTCTACAGACCCGTTACGACCTGGAAATCGCCGAACGCGGCTTGCGCGACAAGATCGAACGGGAGATCGAGCCCCACGCTGCGTGACGAATCCGGGAATCGCCCTCGGGGCGGCGCCGGTCCACGCGGTTGTCCGCCGGGGTTGCCCCAAGTAAGTTCCGCGCGCCCCAAGAGCGCGTGATGGGAGGAACTCGTGGCGGAACCCCTGGCCGGCAAGGTCGCGATCGTCACCGGCGGCGGCGGCGGCATGGGAAGCGCGATGTCGCTCGGCCTGGTCGGCGATGGGGCCGACGTGCTCGCCGTCGATGTCCGCGCCGAGCCGCTGGAGGCGCTGGCCGAGGCGGCGCGCGCGCGCAACGGGCCCGGCCGTCTGGACACCATGGCGGCCGACATCGCCGACCCGGATTCCTGTGCCGATCTGGTCGCCCGCGCGAGGGGCGCCCTCGGCGGGCTCCACATCGTGGTTAACAACGCCGGAATCGGCATGCAGACCATCCGCGAGACCTACATGAACGAGCCGGTGTCGTTCTGGGAGGCCGATATCGAGCGCTGGCAGCGCATGATGGACGTGAATTTCAAGGCGCCCTTCATGATCGCCAAGTTCGCCGCGCCGCACCTCGTGGCCCAGGGCTGGGGCCGCATCGTCAACGTCACCACCAGCCTCGATACCATGCACCGCCGGGCCTACACCCCCTACGGCCAGTCGAAGGCAGCGCTCGAGGCGGCGACCTCCACCTGGGCCAAGGATCTGGAGGGCACCGGGGTGACCGCCAACGTGCTGGTTCCGGGCGGCCCCACCAATACCGGCTTCATCCCCGCCAACGCCCCGTTCGACCGCGACGCCCTGGTTCAGCCGGGCGTGATGGTGGCGCCGCTCCTGTGGCTCGCCTCCGAGGCCTCGGACGGGGTGACGGATTGCCGCTTCGTCGGCAATGACTGGGATCCGGCGCTGCCCTCCGCGGAGGCCGCCGAGGCCGCCCGCGCGCCAGCCGCCTGGCCCGGCGCGGGGACGGCCGCCGCCTGGCCAGGGGCGCGTTGAAGGCCGGTCCCGCCCTGCTCGACCGCGTCGCGGCGGTCACCGAGGAGGCCGGGCGGGCGATCCTCCGCCATTACCGCACGGGTGTCGCCGTCGAGCGCAAGGCGGACTCATCGCCGGTCACGATCGCCGACCGCGAGGCCGAGGCGCTGATCCTCCGGGCGCTCCGGGCGCTCGACCCCGGCATCCCGGCGATCGCCGAGGAGGCCGCCGCCGCCGGCGCCGCGCCGGCCGAGGGCGGAGAACGGTTCTGGCTGGTCGATCCGCTGGACGGAACCCGGGAGTTTCTGGGCGAGACCGACGAGTTCACCGTCAACATCGCCCTCGTCGAGCGCGGGACGCCGGTGCTCGGCGCGGTGCACGCGCCGGCGCTCGGCGTGACCTATGGCGGACTCGCGCCGGGTGCCGCGTGGCGCTCGCGCGCGGGCGCCGCGCGGCAGACGATCACGGCCCGCCCGGTGCCCGCCGACGGCCCGGTGGTGCTGTCGAGCCGCAGGCACGGCGACCGCGAGAGGCTCGCCGAGCTGCTCGCGGGCCTGAAGATCTCCACCCACCGCACCGTCGGCAGCTCGCTCAAGTTCTGCCTGCTCGCCGCCGGCGAGGGCGACCTCTACCCGCGCTACGGCGAGACCAACGAGTGGGACACCGCCGCGGGCGACGCCGTCCTGCGGGCCGCGGGCGGCAGCGTGCGGACCATCGACGGCGCGCCGCTATGCTACGGCAAGGCGGGGTTCCTGAACCCCGAGTTCATCGCCCGTGGGCGCGACGGCGCTTAAGCCCGACCCGGCGGCCATCGCCGAGGCCGCCCGGGTGCTGCGCGCCGGCGGCCTCGTCGCCTTCCCGACGGAGACGGTCTACGGGCTCGGCGCCGATGCGACCGACGGCCGCGCCGTCGCCCGCCTGTTCGAGGCCAAGCGCCGCCCAGCATTCAACCCGCTGATCGTCCATGTCGCCGGGATCGAGGCGGCCCGCGAGCTGGTGGCGTGGACCGAACGGGCGGAAACCCTCGCCCGGCGGTTCTGGCCGGGCCCACTCTCGCTGGTGCTGCCGCGGCGCCCGGGCTGCCCTGTCTCGATGCTGGCCGGGTCCGGGCTGCCGACGCTTGCGGTCCGGGCGCCGCGCGGGCGGACGGCAGAGGCGCTGCTGGCGGAGACCGGCCGCCCCGTCGCCGCGCCGAGCGCCAATGCGGCCGGCGCCGTCAGCCCGACCTGCGCCCGGCATGTGCTCGACGCGCTCGGCGATGCGGTCGACCTGGTGCTCGACGACGGGCCCTGCGCAATCGGCATCGAGTCGACGGTGGTCGATCTCAACGGCGGGATCGCCCGGCTTCTGCGCCCCGGCGGCACGCCGGCGGAGGATATCGAGGCGCTGATCGGCAAGCTGGCGGAGCCCGGCTCGAGCGATGCGCCGCGGGCGCCGGGCCAGCTCGCGAGCCACTACGCCACCTCCCTGCCGCTCAGGATCGACGCCGCGGGCGCCGGGCCCGGCGAGGCGCTGCTGTCCTTCGGCCCCGAAGCGCCGCCGGGGGCCGCGGCCGAGCGAAATCTGAGCCCCGGCGGCGATCCGGTCGAGGCGGCGGCCAATTTGTTCGCCGCGCTGCACGAGCTCGACCGCAGCGGCTGCGCGGCGATCGTCGCCATGCCGGTGCCGGAGGACGGGCTCGGCCGCGCGATCATGGACCGGCTGCGCCGCGCCGCCGCGCCGCGCCCGTGACAGCGGTGAGACATGCGGGTTAAAAGTCAGGCATGGACGCCACGCCCGAGCCCGCGCTGCGCGAACGCCTGACCGCCATCGTCGGCGCCGGCGGGCTGCTGACCGGGTCCGCCGACATGGCGCCCTATCTGGTCGACGAGCGCAAGCGCTACCGCGGGGCGGCTCAGGCGGTGGTCCGCCCGTCGACCACCGACGAGGTCGCCCGGGTGGTCGCGCTGTGCGCGGAAGGGAAGATCCCCATCGTGCCGCAGGGCGGCAATACCGGGCTCTGCGGCGCGGCGACGCCCGATTCCAGCGGCCGCGCGCTGGTTCTCAGCCTGGCAAGGCTCAACCGGGTGCGCGAGGTCGATCCGCTCAACTACACCATCACCGTCGAGGCCGGCGTGATCCTGGCCGACGTGCAGAACGCGGCGGCGGAGGTCGACCGGCTTTTCCCGCTCTCGCTCGGCGGCGAGGGGACGGCGCGGATCGGCGGCAATTTGTCGACCAATGCGGGCGGCACCGGGGTGCTGCGCTACGGCAATGCGCGCGACCTCGCGCTCGGGCTCGAGGTGGTGCTGCCCGACGGGCGGGTCTGGGACGGGCTGTCGGCGCTCCGGAAGGACAATACCGGCTACGACCTAAAACACCTGTTCATCGGCGCGGAGGGGACGCTCGGCATCATCACCGCGGCAGTGCTGAAGCTGTTTCCCCGCCCGCGGGCGGTGGAGACCGCGCTGGTGGCGATCGACGATCCGGCGGCCGCGGTCGAACTGCTCGCCCGGGCGCGGGCGGCGACGGGCGACCGGGTGACCGCGTTCGAGCTCATCCTGCGACTCCCCTTCGAGATGACGATCGCACGGATCGAGGGCACCCGCGATCCGTTCGCCGAACGCCACCCGTGCTACGTGCTCGCCGAGCTCTCGGCCGGCTCGGAGCACGACGACGTGCGCGGCCGGATGGAGTCGCTGCTCGCCGAGGCGATGGAGGACGGGCTGGTGCGCGACGCGGTGATCGCCGAGAGCGGCGGCCAGGCGGCCGATTTCTGGAAGATCCGCGAGACTGTCCCGGAGGCCCAGACGCGCGACGGGATCTCGATCAAGCACGACGTCTCGGTGCCGGTCTCGCGCATCCCAGCCTTCATGAGAGAGGCGGCGGCGGCGGCCGAGACGGCGGTCGACGGCGTCCGGGTCTGCGCCTTCGGCCATGTCGGAGACGGCAATTTGCACTTCAACATGAGCCAGCCGGCGGGCGGCGACGGGGCGGCGTTCCTCGCGCGCGAAAGCGAGCTCAACGCCATCGTCCACGACGCCGCCGCGCGCCACGGCGGCAGCATCAGCGCCGAGCACGGGATCGGCCAGCTCAAGCGCGAGGCGCTGGTCCAGTACAAGCCCGGAATCGCCATCGACCTGATGCGCCGCATCAAGCAGGCGCTCGACCCCGACAATCTGATGAACCCGGGGAAGGTGCTGGACCCGCCGGATTCCCGACCCGCCAGGAGGACGTCATGACCGACTACGCGGCGCCGGTTCGCGACATGAGCTTCGTCATCGAGGAGCTGATCGGGCTCGACACCGTCGCCACCCTGCCGGGGCTCGACTGGGTGACCGGAGACCTGGTGCGCCAGGTGCTCGCCGAGGCGGGCAGGTTCGGCGCCGAGGTGCTGGCGCCGCTCAACCGAGTGGGCGACATGGAGGGCTGCGCGCTCAGGAACGGCGTCGTCACCACGCCCGAGGGCTTCGCCGACGCCTACCGCCGGTTCACCGCCGGCGGGTGGAACGGGACTATCGCCGCCCCGGAGCATGGCGGGCAGGGCCTGCCCTGGCTGGTCGCCACCGCGATCGGCGAGATCTGGGAATCGGCCAACCTCGCCTTCAGCCTGTGCCCGATGCTGACCCAGAGCGCGATCTGGGCGATCTCGATCCACGGCTCGCCCGAGCAGAAGGACATCTGGCTGCCCAGGCTGGTCAGCGGCGAGTGGTCGGGGACGATGAACCTCACCGAGCCGCATGCCGGCTCCGACGTGGGCGCGCTCAGGACCCGCGCAATTCGCGAGGACGGGCATTACCGCATCAAGGGGCAGAAGATCTTCATCACCTGGGGCGAGCACGACATGGCCGAGAACATCGTCCATACGGTGCTCGCCCGCGTCGACGGCGCGCCGGAGGGGACGCGCGGCATCTCGCTGTTCATCGTGCCCAAGTTCCTGGTCAATCCGGACGGCTCGCTCGGCGCGCGCAACGATCTCCGCTGCGCCGCGCTGGAGCACAAGCTCGGCATCCATGCGAGCCCCACCGCGGTGATGTCCTACGGCGACGACGAGGGCGCCGTCGGCTACCTCGTCGGCGAGGAGAACCGCGGCATGAAGTACATGTTCACCATGATGAACAACGCCCGGCTCGGCGTCGGGCGCGAGGGGCTGGCGATGGCCGAGCGCGCCTTCCAGCAGGCCCGCGAGTACGCCGCCGGGCGGGTGCAGGGGCGCGCGCTCGCCGATCCCGCCGCCGGGCCGGTCGCCATCGTGAGGCACCCCGACGTGCAGCGCATGCTGATGACCATGAAGGCCGAGATCGAGGCGATGCGGGCGCTCAGCTACTCGGTCGCCGCCGATCTCGACGTCGCCGGCCGCCACGAGGACCCCGGGATCCGCGCCCGCCGTCAGGCCCGCGTCGATTTGCTGGTCCCGGTGGTCAAGGCGTGGTGCAGCGACACCGGCGTCGCGGTCGCCTCCGAGGCGGTCCAGGTCCATGGCGGGGCCGGGTTCATCGAGGAGACCGGCGCGGCGCAGCACTACCGCGATTCCCGCATCGCCCCGATCTACGAGGGGACCAACGGCATCCAGGCCCTCGACCTGGTGCGGCGCAAGATCCTGGGCGACCGGGGCGCGGCGCTGGAAGACCTGATGGCGGAGATGGGCGCGCTCGCGCAGGCGGCGGGCAGCGCCGCCACGGCGCCGATCCTGGAAGCGCTGGCAGGCGCGCTGGCGGAGCTCAGGGAAGCCTCCGACTGGCTGCTCGCCGACCGGGCGCCCGCCACCGCCGCCGCCGCCGCGACACCCTATCTCGCCCTCCTCGGCACGGTGGCCGGCGGCTGGCTGCTCGCGCGCTCGGCCGTCGTCGCCGACGCGAGGGCCGAAGAGGACGGCGAGCCGTTCTACCGCGCCAAGGTCGAGACCGCCCGGTTCTACGCCGAATGCGTGCTGCCGCGGGCGGCGTCGCTCAAGCGGGCGGCGATCGGCGGCGCCGCGCTGCTCGACGGGTTCGACGAGCGGCGCCTCTGGCACTGACCGGCCCCGATGACCGACCGCAGCGCGCCCGCCGGGGACTACCTCGTCCGAAGCGAAGGGGCGGTGCATGCGGGCACCCATCTGCTGATCGACTTCTGGGACGCGCGCCATCTCGACGACATCGCCGTCGCCGAGGCGGCGCTGCGCGAGGCGGCCGAGGCCTGCGGCGCGACGATCCTCCACATCCACGTGCACAGGTTCGAGGAGAACGGAGGCCTATCCGGGGTCGCGGTGCTCGCCGAGTCGCATATCAGCGTCCACACCTGGCCCGAGATCGGCTACGCCGCGTTCGACGTCTTCATGTGCGGTAGCTGCGAGCCACACGAAGCGGTCCCGGTGCTCCGGCGCCACTACCGGCCCGCGCGCGAGGCGGTCGAACAGCGCAGGCGGGGCGTCGTCGGATGAGCGGCGAGTGGTTCACCGAGACCCTGTATACGGACTACCGGCAGAGCCTCAGGATCTCCAAGGTCCTGCACCGCGAGCGGACCGTCTACCAGGACCTGATGATCTTCGAGAACCCCTGTTTCGGGCGGGTGCTGGCGCTCGACGGCATCGTCCAGACCACCGAGGGCGACGAGTTCGCCTATCACGAGATGCTGGTCCACGTGCCGATCCTCGCCCACGGCAATGCGAAACGGGTGGCGATCATAGGCGGCGGCGACGGCGGCGCGCTCGAAGAGGTCTTGAAGCACGATGTCGAGCGGGTCGCGATGGTCGAGCTCGACCCCGCCGTCGTCGAGCTGTCGCGCCGCTACCTCCCCTCGATCTGCGGCGATGCCTTCGACGACCCGCGCGCCGAGGTGATCTTTGCCGACGGTGCCGCATTCATGCGCGAGGCCGACGAGACCTTCGACGTGATCGTCGTCGATTCGACCGACCCCGTCGGCCCCTCGGTCGCGCTGTTCGAGCAGGAATTCTACGCCGACTGCCGCGCCCGGCTCGGCGAGGCAGGCGTCCTGGTCACCCAGTCGGGCGTCACCTTCATGCAGGAGGACGAGGCGCGCGACACCTATCGGCGGATGAAGCCGCTGTTCGCCGATGCCTGGCTCTACCTCACCCAGGTGCCGACCTACGGGGCGGGCTTCATGACGCTCGGCTGGGGCAGCCTGAGCGCCGCCCCCCGGAAAACCCCGCTCGCCGAGATCGAACGCCGCTTCCGCGCCGCCGCCATCGAGACCCGCTACTACACGCCGGAGATTCACGTCGCCGCCTTCGGCCTGCCGGGATACATCCGGGCGCTGATGGGCTGAACACCCCTACCCCGCCGTCCCGCTCTGCCGCGCCGCCGCCGCGGCGCGGCCCTCAAGGGCGCGGCGGTCGATCTTGTTGGTGCCCGACAGCGGCAGCGCGTCGACGAAGAACACGCGGCGCGGATGGGCGTAGGCCGGGCCGTTGGCGAGCGCGTGGCGCTTGACCGCGTCCTCGTCCATCCCGGCGTCCGGCCGGGCGACGACGAAGGCGACCGGGACATGGGCCTTGAGCGCGTTGGGCGCCGGCACCACGACCGCCTGCATGATGCTCGGGTGGCGCTCCAGCATCGCCTCCACCGCGCCCGGATAGATGTTCTCGCCCGCGGTGACGAACATGTCGTCGACCCGCCCGACGAAGTAGTACCAGCCCTCGGCGTCGCGGCTCAGCACGTCGCCGGTGTCGAGCCAGCCGTCGGCGAGCACGCGGGCTGTGTCGTCCGGCAGGTTGTGGTAGCCCGCCATCACGCCCGGGCTCCTGACATGCAGCGTGCCGCGGTCCGGGTCGGGCCCGCCGACCAGCCTGATCTCGACCCCGTCGATCGGGTAGCCGACCGTCATGCGCGGCCGTTCCAGCCCGTCCGGGTGCTTCCACGAGAACAGGATCGGCCCGCCCTCGGTGATGCCGTAGTTGAGGTTGAGCGCGGCGTTGGGGAAGGTCCGGGCGAGCGCATCCAGCAGATTGTCCGAGGCCGGCGCCGAGCCCATCGAGCAGGCGCGGACCGAGCCGAGGTCGGTCTCCCGCAGTAAATCTTGCTCCTGCAGGATCAGGGCGTACATGGTCGGCACCCCGGTCAGCATGGTGAGCCGGTAGCGCTCGATCGCGCGGATATAGCGCCTCGCATCGAAGCGGGCGAAGAGCACGATGGAGCCGCCCGCGGCGAGCGCCGACTTGACCGCCAGGAGGGCGTTCTTGTGGTAGAGCGGGGCCGAGATCACGCTCGCGTCGTCGGGGCGGAGCGCGCGGGTCTCGACCAGCTTGTCGATCATCCAGCACTGCCCCGCATGGTCGAGCAGCACCCCCTTGGGCCGTCCCGTCGAGCCCGAGGTATAGGGCTGTTCGGCGATGTCGCCGGGCTCGGGCACGGAGGCCGGCACCGGCTCCGGCGTCGCGAAGGCCCGCCAGCCGGCGCCGTCGAACGAGACCAGCGACACGCCGTCCGGCGGATCAAAGGCGAAGTCCCCATCGGCGAAGACGATACGCGCCCCCGAATCGGCAACGATGAAGCGGATCGTCTCGGCCGGCAGCTTGATGTTGACCATCACCGGCACGCAGCCGGCCCGCATCGCGCCGAACAGCGCCACCAGGTATTCGAGGCGGTTGAGCGCGCAGATCGCCACCCGGTCGCCGCACCCGAGATTGCGCGCGGCGAGGCCCGCCGCCATCGCGCCGCAGGCGCGATCGAGCTCGCGGTGGCTGATGCTCCGCGGCCGGTCCGGGTCGAACAGGTCGACCACCGCCGGGCGGTCGCTCCCGGCATGGGCGGCGAACACGCTGCCCAGATTGCGCGGCCGCGTCATGGCTCGATGATGATCTTTCCGATGACTTCGCGGTCGCGCAGCCGGCGCACGCCCTCCCGCGTCTCCTCCAGCGGGAGCGTGCAGTCGATGACCGGGTCGAGCCTGCCGTCGGCGATCAGCTCCATCAGCCGGGTCAGGTCTTCCGGCGCCCAGCTGTTCGAGCCCAGCACCTTGAGCTCGAAGGTCCAGATGTAGCGCAGATCCTCGCTCGGATCGTAGCCCGCCGTGGCGCCGCAGGTCATCAGCCTGCCGCCGCGCTTGAGCGCCTTCAGGCTCGGCACCCAGGTGTCGCCCCCGGTGAAGTTGACCGCCATGTCGACCCCGCCAGTGAACCGCCGCCGGTGCGGCTTCTCGTAGAGCTTCCAGATCTCGCGCTCGAACCGGGTCTGGGTGTAGTCGATCACGTGGTCCGCGCCCCATTCCCTGAGCGCATCCAGCTTCTCCGGCGTCGAGCCGCAGGCCACCACCTCGGCGCCGACCAGCTTGGCGAGCAGCACGCAGCACGAGCCCACCCCGCCGCTCGCGCCGAGGATCAGGATGCGCTCGCCCGCTTTCAGCCCGCCATGGGTGAACAGCATGCGATGCGCGGTGCCGTAGGCGACCGGCAGCGCCGCGGCCTGGGCGTGGCTCACCCCGTCCGGGATGGCGATCAGCCGGGTCGCGTCGACCAGGCAGTACTCCGCGGTGCCGCCCAGCACCATCTCGCCCATCAGCCCCTTCTCCGGGGTGACGGGATCGAG
Organism: Defluviicoccus sp.; assembly: GCA_028821395.1. Lineage (GTDB taxonomy): Bacteria > Pseudomonadota > Alphaproteobacteria > MPNO01 > MPNO01 > MPNO01. The sequence goes on along the minus strand of JAPPGP010000126.1, from coordinate 43,646 downwards.
CGGGTTGACCAGCACGTCGTCGCCGATCCGCCAGCCCTCCACCCCCGGCCCTATCTCGGCGATCTCACCCGCGATGTCGAGCCCGATGATCATTGGCATCGGCACCTTGATGCCCGGCATGCCGTCGCAGGTGAACACGTCGTGGTAGTTGAGCGAGGTCGCGCGGACGCGGATCACTACCTGGCCGTCGCCGACCTCGGGATCGGGGAAGTCGGTCTCCAGCCTGAGCGCGTCGATTCCGCCGTGTTCGCGCAAGCATACCGCTCGCATGACTCTACCCCGCCGAAGGTGGTTGGATTGGTAGCCGAACCCCCAGAGTCCTCGCCCGCGGCGGCGGCGTCAAGCCCGACGGGGCCCGGGACAACCGCTACGCGGCCCGTGTGACCACCACCCGCCGCTGGCCGAGCGCGCGCAGCGCGGTCTCCACCTGGTCGATATGCGACCGGTGGTCTGGATCGACCAGGCGCCGCACCGTCCCTTCGACGGTGCCGAGCCGCCGGGCGAGGGCCGCGTTGCTCAGCCCGCGTCCGCGCATTGCGCGATAGAGCGCGATCTTGACGGCAACCAGCGCCGGAAACGCGACCGGCCGCCTGTCCCGCGCCGGCGACGGTGTGGGGATGTCGCGCCGGCCGTCGACATACCCATCGAGAGCGGCAATCCGGCAGTCCCGCGCTTCCGCCAGCGCCTCGGCCTCCGTGGCACCTTCGGTCAGCGCTTCGGGGATGTCCGGGAACGACACCGGCACGGCGCCGTCGTTGCCGGTCTCCCGCCGGACGGGGCGGGCCATCTGCGTCCTGGGTGCATCGGACGTGGAACCACGGACTAATCTGTACGAACGACAGCGAGATTCGCTCCTGTCGTCAAGACGCCGGGCAGCGTCCCGTTCCGCATGTCGACCAAGTCTTCACCGCGTCACGGTCGGGCTTGGCCCACCGCTGTCCGGTTCGCCCACCATGCCCGGATTTCTTCCGGGTATCCACGCCGCGTACCGGGAGCCTGCCCTGAGCTTGCCGAGGGGGACGCCACGGTTCCATCCGGGACGGATAGGCTCTAGCATTCGCCCTCGGCGATCGAGGAGGAGGACGGATCCCGTGCAGAAGTATTTTCTGCGCACGCCCTACGGCGCCTACCACAACCCGCCGACGCCGGACGAGGATTGCGAGCTCACCCATGTCGAGCGCGGCTCGGCCTGCGGCGAGTATCTGAGGCGCTTCTGGCAGCCCGTGGCGATCGCCTCCGAGGTCGGCGAGCTGCCGCTGAAGATCCGCATGTTCGGCGAGGACCTGGTGCTGTTCCGCACGCGAGCGGGCGACTGGGGGCTGCTCGACCTCCATTGCAGCCACCGCGGCACCTCGCTCGAATACGGTGTGGTCGAGCCCGCGGGGCTGCGCTGCTGCTACCATAGCTGGCTGTTCGCCCCCGACGGCAAGATCCTGGAGACGCCGGGCGAGCCGGCGGCGAGCACGCTCAAGGACCGGCTCCATCACGGCGCCTACCCGGTCGAAGAGCATGACGGGCTGGTCTTCGCCTATATGGGGCCGCCCGAAAAGCGGCCGAAATTCGCGCCCTACGACTCGTTCGCCATGCCGGACGACCGGCTGGTGCCCTACTACGTCACCTATCCCTGCAACTGGCTCCAGGTGCAGGAGAACGTGATGGACCCGGCGCATGCGGTGTTCCTGCACACAAGGATCAGCTTCTCCCAGTTCGCCGATGCCTGGGGCGAGCTGCCGGTGACCGAGTTCCGCGAGACGCCGACGGGCATGATCTACGTCACCACCAGGCGCTGGGGCGACAATGTCTGGGTGCGCTCGAACGACATCCTCTTCGGCAACATCGCCCAGGTGGGCCATATCTGGGAGGACGGCCGGCAGCCCAAGCTCTACTCGCGTGCCGGCATCACGCGCTGGACCACGCCGGTCGACAACCGGACCTGCCGGATCATCGGCTGGCGCCATTTCCACCCGGACGGCGATCCGGGCAACAACGCCGACGAGAGCAGATGCGGCCCCGAATCGGTCGACTTCTTCGGCCAGGACGGCGCGCGCAGCTACGAGGACCGCCAGCGCATCCCGGGCGATTTCGACGCCCAGACCAGTCAGCGGCCGATCGCGGTCCATGCGCTGGAGCACATGACGGCGACCGACAAGGGCGTGCTGATGTTGCGCAAGCTGCTCAGGGCGGAGATCCGCCGCGTCGCCTCGGGCGGCGAGCCGAAGACCTCGCAGGTCCGCGCCCGCGGGCGGATCCCGACCTACTGCCACGATACGGTGGTGCGCGTCCCGGCGGCTCCGGGCGGCGACGACGAAGCGCTGCTGCAACGCATCGGCGACCGGATCACCGCGATCAACATCGAGGGCGCGCACCAGACCGCGGCCGACCGCGACGCCCGTATCCGCCGGCTGATCGCGGATTACGCGGACGGCGAGAACGGCGCGAGACACTGATGAGGGAGGCAGGGATGGAGGCTTACGTCTACGGCGACCGCCGGGTTCTGCCGGACGGGTTCGACCTCTACGCCGATGCGTCGAGATCGGCGATAGTCTCGATCGACATGCACCAGGGCCACCTCGCCGACACGCCGGACTGCCCGTGCCCGGCGCCCAGGGCGCGCGAGATCGTAGCCCCGATCGACGCCTTCCACGACGAGGCGCGCCGGCTCGGCGTGCCCATCGTCCATGTCAGGTCGGTGCTGCGGAAAGGCGGGGTGGACGACGTGAACGGGTTGCGCGCGGCCTGGCGCGACGTCTTCCCGCTCTATGTCGGCGAGATCCCCAACGCCGATGAGCACGCCATCGAGGGCAGCCGCTGGACCGAGTTCGAGACCCGGGTCGAGCCCGGCGACCAGATCGTCCAGACCAAGAAGCGGCTGTCGGTGTTCTACCCGACGGATCTCGACTTCCTGCTGCGCAACATGGAGGTTCGGACGGTGGTGCTGAACGGCGGGTTCACCGATTGCTGCGTGCTGAACGCCGCCTTCGATGCGAGCAACCGAGACTACCGCGTCGTCGTGCTGCGGGACCTGGTGCGCGGCACCAATGACGAGATGGAGGAGGCGGCGCTCAAGATGGTCTCGATCCATATGGGGCTGGTGATGGACTCGGCCGATCTGCTGGGGGAATGGGGTGCGCAGCTCGAGCCGCGCCTGTTTGACGCCGCGACCGGCTGACAATATCGTCGCAACATGGTTAGAGTGTTGAAATAGTGGTCGAATCATGGCGCTTCGCATAGCCATCGACACCGGCGGGACCTTCACCGACGTGATCGCGCTCGACGAGGAGACCGGCGACCAGTTCGCCATCAAGACGCCGAGCACGCCGGCCGATCCGAGCCGCGGCCTGCTGAACGGCATCGACGAGGTGCTGGACGCGGCGTCCGCCGGGCCGGGCGATATCGACCGCATTCTGCACGGCACCACGACCGCCACCAACGCGGTGCTGGAGCACAAATTCGAGGGGCTGGGACTCCTGGTGACCGCGGGCTTCCGGCATCTGATCGAGATCGCCCGCCAATCGGTTCCGGACGGCTACGGCAACTCGTTCTTCTGGGTCAAGCCGAAGCGCCTGGTGCCGCTCCATCTGGTGCGCGAGGCGGTGGGGCGGATGCGCCATGACGGCTCGGAGCTGGTCCCGCTCGACGAGCAGAGCGTGATCGCCGCTTCCGACGAGCTGGTCGCTCTCGGGGTGACGCGGCTTGCCGTCTGCCTGCTGCACGCCTACGCCAACCCGGCGCACGAGGAGCGGGTGGGCGCGCTGGTGGCCGAGCGCCACCCCGGAATCCACGTCTCGCTGTCTTCCGTGGTGCTGCCCGAATACCGCGAATACGAGCGCGCCATGACGACCCTGATCGACGTCATGGTGAAGCCCTACTGCAAGACCTATCTCGGCCATGCCGAGCGCAGCATCCGCGCACGCTCCGGCGCGCTGCCGTTCCTGATCATGCAGTCCAACGGCGGGATCGTCTCCAGCGCCAAGGCGGCCGAGAAGCCTGTCACCATGCTGGTGTCGGGTCCCGCCGGCGGCGTGCTCGGCGCGACTCACATGGCGAGGCTCGCCGAGTACCGCAACGTGCTGACGCTCGATGTCGGCGGCACCTCGACCGACGTCTCGCTGGTGCAGAACCTCACGCCGCAGCTCACCAGCCACGCGATGATCGAGAGCTATCCCGTGAAGTCGCCGATGCTCGATATCGAGACCGTCGGCACCGGTGGCGGCTCGCTCGCCTGGATCGACGATTACGGCGCGCTCAAGGTCGGGCCGAGGAGCGCCGGCGCCGATCCGGGGCCGATCTGCTATGGCCGCGGCGGTGCCGAGCCCACGGTGACCGATGCCGCCCTCGTGCTCGGCCGCCTGCCCCGGGCCCTGATCGGCGGCGGGCTCGCGCTCGACGCCGGGGCGGCGCGCGCGGCCTACGAGACGCTCGGCCGCAAGCTGGAGATCCCGGCCGAGGAGGCCGCCGCCGGCGTGCTCGAAATCGCCTCCGCCAACCAGGTGCACGGCATCCGCCGCGTCACCACCACGCGCGGCCTCGACCCGGGCGACTACGCGATGGTCGCCTTCGGCGGCGCCGGCGGGCTGTTCGCGGCCGAGGTCGCGGATTTCCTCGGCATCGCCACCGCCATCGTGCCGCCCAACCCGGGCAATCTGTCGGCCTTCGGGCTCCACGTCTCCGACATCAAGCGCGACTATGTGAGGACCTGCGTGCGCCAGCAGTCGAGCCACGACGCGGACGAGCTGGAGGCGGTGTGGCGCGCGCTGGAGGCGCAGGGGCTGGGCGAAATCGCGGCCGAGGGCGTCGCGCGCGACGCCATCCGCCTGGTCCGCAGCGCCGATGTCCGCTATGTCGGGGAAGGCCACGAGGTGCCGGTGCCGATCCCGCGGGGCACGGAAAGCGCCGACGCGGTGGCGACGATGTGGCGCGACTTCCACGCCGTGCACGAGCGCACATTCGGCTTCCACTACGAGGGACGCCAGGATGTCGAGGTGGTGAGCCTCCGGGTTCAGGCGGTCGGCCGCGTGCACCGCCCCGATATCCGCCCGCTCGAAGACGCCGGCGGCGAAGCGGCACCGGTTGCCTCGCGACGGGTCTACTGGCGCGAGGGCGGCTGGGTCGAATGCGGCATCTGGCGGCGCGGCGATCTCGGCGTCGGCGCCGCGATCGGCGGCGCGGCGATCGTCGAGGAGTACGGTTCGACCACCGTGGTCCCCGAAACCTGGCGGTCGAGCGTCGACCGCTACGGCAATCTCATCCTGGAGAAGTCCTCATGAGCGAAGGCCGGAAGGCGGCAAGCGAGCTCGGGCCGGTCGAGCTGGAGATCATCACCGGCACCATCCGCTCCGCCGAGCTCGAGATCGAGGCCGCCGTCGAGCGCACCTCGCGCTCGCCGATGATCCGCGACCAGCACGACTACCGCGTGGCGCTGTTCGACGCCAAGGGCCGCAAGCTCACCGGGCGGTCCTATTCCGCCCTGGTCGAGCCGGTGTTCGAGTATTTCGCGCCGGACGACATCAACCCGGGCGACGTGTTCTTCTGGAACGACCCCTACAACTCGTCGGGCGGCATCGGCCACATCCCCGATCTCTGCTCCACCCTGCCGATCTTCCACGAGGGAAGGCTGATCGGCTTCTCCCAGGTGTTCGGCCACCACGACGATGTCGGTGGGTCGGTGCCCGGCAGCCTGCCGGTCCATGCCGAGGACATGTGGACCGAGGGGCTGGTGATCCCGCCGATCAAGCTCTACGAGGGCGGCAGGGTGAACGAGGCGGCGTTCCGCATCATCGAGCGCAACTCCCGCCTGTCGGAGCATCTGCGCGGCGACCTCGACGCCGAGATCGGCGCCGCCATGCTGGGGTCCAGGCGGGTGGTAGCGCTCGCCGAGCGCTACGGCGCGGACACGCTGGAAGCCGCGTTCGACGCGATGATCGGGAACTGCGCCGAGACGATCCGGCGCGAGCTCCTGCCCAGGATCGCGGACGGCGTCTACGCCTGGGAGGACTATATCGAGAACGACGGCGTCGATGCGCCCCGGCTGCACGCGATGCGCGTCACCATGACCAAGAACGCCGAGAAGATCCTGCTCGACTTCACCGGCACCAGCCGCGAGGCCAGGGGGCCGATCAACTGGGCGATCGACTATTCCGACGGAAAGTTCGTCCGCAAGTGGATGGGCCCGGTCCTGCGCTCGCTCGCCGCCTCGCCCGAGCGCGCGGCCGAGATCGACATGAACGAGGGCGTGCTCGACGTGATCGACGTGAAGTTCCCGGAGAAGGGGACGCTGGTGACGCCCAATTTCGGCAAGGCGACCGGGATGCGGTTCTTCATCCTCTTGCGCTCGCTCGGCATCTTCGCGGCGCTCTTGTCGAAGGCGACCGGCGGGCGGATGCCGGCGGATCACGAGACGATCCGCATCTGGGGGCTGCACGGCGGCGCCTCCAACCGGGACTTCTTCCTGTTCCGCGAAGTGCTCGGCGGCGGCGGGCCGGGCCGGCCCTGGGCCGACGGCTCGGACGTGGTCCATATCGTCCCCAACTCGCGCAACCTGCCGGCCGAGTTCTCCGAGACGCGCTATCCCGTCATGGTCGAGAAGCTGGGGCTCGCGCGCGACTCCGGCGGGGCGGGGTTCCGCCGCGGCGGGTTCGGCTACGACAAGCGCATCCGCGCGCTCGAGCCCTGCCGGCTCCTGTCGAATGCCGACCGCGCGCTGGTCAACACCTGGGGCGTCAATGGCGGCAGGCCGGGCTCGACCTACCGGATCGCGGTCGAGGACGGCCCCGGCGAGGAGCGCGAGATCGCCGGCATGGCCGACAACATCGATGTGCCGGCGGGCTCGACCGTCCGCATCCGGACCACCGGCGGCGGCGGCTGGGGCGACCCCCTGCAGCGCGAGCCCCAACGCGTCGCCTACGATGTCGAGTGCGGGCTGGTCTCGGAAGCGGCCGCGGAGGAGGAGTACGGCGTGATCCTCAAGCCGGACGGCGCGCGGCTTGGGGTGGATGGGCTGGCAACCGATGCGCGCCGGGCGGAGATGCGGGCGCGCCGGGGCGCGTTGCCGATGTTCGACCGGGGCGCCTATGTCGAGGCCGCGCGGGAAGCGGGCGGGCTCGACTGGCCCGAAGGCTGGCGGGACCCCGACGCCGGCTGGTGGGCCGAGACCACGGCGGAGGCGGCGGAGTGAAGCCCGCGCTGTTCGACTACGTCGCGCCGGAGACCGTCGAGGCCGCGGTGGCGGCGCTGGCCGAAGACGAGACCGCGCGCCCGCTCGCCGGCGGGCAGAGCCTGATCCCGACGATGAACTTCCGCCTCGCCACCCCCGGTCGGCTGGTCGATCTGCAGAGGATCGCGGCGCTTCGGGGGATCGCGGTGGAGGGCGGGACGATCCGCGTGGGCGCGATGACCCGGCACCGCGAGCTGGAGACCCATGCGGCGGCCAACGCCGCCAACCCGCTGATCGGCGAGGTGCTCGACAACGTGGCCCATATCGCCATCCGCAACCGGGGCACCGTCGGCGGCAGCATCGCCCATGCCGATCCCGCGGCCGAACTCCCCTGCCTGTTGGTCGCGGCCGGCGGTTCGGTGACGGTCGAGGGCCCGGGCGGCAACCGGGAGATCGCGGCGGACGACCTGTTCCGCTTCCACATGACCACCAGCCTCGACCGGGCCGAGATCCTGACCGAGGTGCGCATCCCCGCCCTCGCCCCGGCGACCGGCTATGCGTTCGAGGAGTTCGCCAGGCGCCGGGGCGACTACGCGCTCGCCGGGGTCTGCACCCTGCTTGCGATCGAGGGCGGCGTGTGCCGCGAAACGCGGATCGCGGCCTGCGGCATCGGCGCCAAACCGGTCCGGCTCGCCGCCGCCGAGGAGGCCCTCGCCGGCCGCGCGGTCGACGAGACGGCGCGCTCGGAAGCCGGCGAGGCGGCGAAGGAATACATGACCGCGCCCGCCGACATGCAGGCGGGCGAGGCCTACCGCAGGGACCTGCTGGCGGCGCTGGTGCGGCGAACCGTGGCGACGGCCGCGGAGCGGGCGGGAGGCTAGGCGATGGCGAAGAGCGTGCTGAAGAAGGCGATCCCCGCCGCCTCGTCCGATCCGAAGATCCCGGTGACGCTGACCGTCAACGGCGAGACCGTCACCCGGGAAGCGAGCCCGCGCATGCTTTTGAGCGATTTCATCCGCCACGAGCTCGGCCTCACCGGCACCCATGTCGGCTGCGAGCACGGGGTGTGCGGCTGCTGCACGGTGATGATCGACGGCCGCGCCGGGCGATCCTGCCTCGCCTTCGCGGTGCAGGCCGACGGCGCCGAGATCCGCACCATCGAGGGTGTCGCCGCCGAGGACGGCACCCTGCACCCGATCCAGCAGGCGATGATGGAGTGCCACGGCCTGCAATGCGGCTACTGCACGCCGGGCTTCGTGATGTCGATGCTGAGCTATCTCGAGGAGACGCCCGAGCCCGACCTCTCGGAGAACGCGATCCGCGAGGTGCTGTCGGGCAATCTCTGCCGCTGCACCGGCTACAGCAACATCGTCAAGGCGTTCCGCCGCTCGGTCGAGCTGATGAACGCGGCCGAAGGCTGAGGAGGAGCGCATGTCGACACGGCAGTTCGGCGAACCGGTCCAGCGCAACGCGGACCCCGCTTTGCTCAAGGGCGAGGGCGCGTTCATCGACGACATATCGCTCCCCGGCGCGCTGCACGCGGCGTTCGTGAGAAGCCAGCACGCGCGCGCCAGGATCCGCTCGATCGACATGTCGGAAGCCGAGGCGCTGCCCGACGTGGTCGCGGTCTACACCGCCGACGAAATCGGCGCGCTCGATGTCGAGCTGCCGATGCTGATCCCGCACCCCTGCATCACCTCGGGCGGCAAGACCCAGCGGCCGCTGGCCCGGGACGACGTGTTCTATGCCGGCCAGTGTATCGCCATGGTGGTCGCCGTCGACCGCTATACCGCGGAAGACGCCTGCGCGGCGATCGAGGTCGAGTACGAGCCGCTGCCGGTCGAGCTCGACCTGGAGAAGGCCATCGCCGACGGCGCGCCGCTGGTGCATGACGACATCCCCAACAACGTCGCCGCCCACTTCATCCAGGGGAGCGGCGATGCCGATGCCGCCTTTGCCGCCGCCGAGCACACCACGACGGTGCGCGTCGGTGCCGAGCGATCGAGCGCCGCGCCGATGGAGTGTCGCGCCGTCGCCGCCCGCTGGGACGGGGTGTCGGGCGAGCTCACGGTGTGGGATTCGACCCAGGCGACGATCTCGGTGCGCGGCGGGCTCGCCTCGCTGTTCGACATCGACGAGGACCGGATCCGCGTTATCGCGCCCAATGTCGGCGGCGGGTTCGGCCAGAAGATCATGATGTTCCACCCCGACGAGATCCTCGTCCCGTTCGCGGCGATGCAGCTCGACCGGCCGGTGAAATACATCGAGGATCGGGTGGAGAATTTTATCGGCGCGAGCCAGGAGCGCGCGCAGATCCACGAAATCTCGCTGGCGGCGAAGAAGGACGGGACGGTGCTGGCGCTTCGCGACTCGTTCATCCACGACACCGGCGCCTTCATCCCGTACGGCATCGCCGTCGCCCAGGTCGCCTCGACCTCGATCGCCGGGCCCTACCGGATACCCCATATCTGGGTCGAGATGACCCTGGTCTACACGCCCTGCGTCCAGGTGACGCCCTATCGCGGCTGTGGCCGGCCGCAGGCCTGCTTCGCGATCGAGCGCGCACTCGACCAGCTCGCCGACGAGCTCGGCATCGACCGGACCGAGATCCGCCGGCGCAACTTCATCGGCCCCGGCGAATTCCCCTATGTGCGGGACGGACTGCTGTTCGCCGACGGGCTGGCCGTGAACTACGATTCGGGCGAGTATGAAAAGGCGCTCGACCTGATCACCGAGACCATCGGCCTCGCCGCGTTCCGCGAGGAGCAGGAGGCGGCTCGCGCCGAGGGCCGCTATCTCGGCTTCGGGATCGGCTTCTATGTCGAGGGGACCGGGCTCGGCCCCTATGAGGGCGGCCACGTCAAGGTGCACCCGATCACCGGCAAGGTCTACGTCACCACCGGTCTCACCAGCCAGGGCCAGGGCCACGAGACGGTGTTCGCCCAGATCGCCGCCGACCAGGTGGGTTGCGACGTGAAGGACGTGATCTTCGTCGAGGGCGACACCCAGGCGCATGAATGGGGGGTGGCGACGTTCGCCAGCCGCGCAGCGGTGGTGAGCGGCAACGCGATCCACAAGGCCGCCGTCAAGGCGCGCGCCCGCATCATCGCCGCCGCCGCCAACATGCTGGAGACCGACGAGGATTCGATCGAGCTGCGCGACGGGCGCGCCTGGATCGTCGACGGCAACCGCTCGGTGTCGCTGGCCGAGATCGCCACCGCGTCGAACCCGCTGCGCTACGCCTTCAACGAGGCGTCGCAGACCGCGACGCAGTTCGCGCCGGCCTCGACCCATGACGGCCCGCCGCTGGCCGAAGGCACGGCGCCGGGGATCGAGGAGACCGACTATTTCAGCCCGTCGCACGCGACCTGGGCCTATGGCGTCCATGCCGCGATCGTGGAGTTCTTCCCCGATACCTGCGCGATGGAGATCAGGCGCTATCTCTGCATCCACGACTGCGGCAACATGATCAACCCGATGATCGTCGAGGGGCAGGTGATGGGCGGCATCGGCCAGGGGATCGGCGGGGCGTTCTACGAGCGCTGCGCGTTCGACGAGAACGGCACCCCGCTCGCCGCCAATTTCATGGACTTCCTGATGCCCTATGCGACGGAGGTACCGGATGCCGAGATCCTGCACATGGAGACGCCCTCGCCGCTCAACCCGCTCGGCATCAAGGGCGTCGGCGAGGCCGGCACCATCCCGGTCTCCCAGGTCATAGCCTCGGCGATGGAGGACGCGTTCGCGCCGCTCGGCATCGCGCCGGTGCGCGAATCGCCGATGTCGCCCGACATGATCCACCGCCTGTTGTCGGAGGCGCGGGCGCGCTGATGGAAGTCCGCATCGCCCACATGACCCATGAAGAGGTGCGCGCGGCGATCGAGGCGGGCAGGCTGGTCATCCTGCCCACGGGGGCGACCGAGTCGCACGGGCCGCACATGCCCTGCGACACCGACACCCACCAGGCCGACCACATGGCGGTCCGCCTCGCCGAGCGGGTCGGCGCGGTGGTCGCGCCGGCCGTGCCCTATGCGGTCTCCAAGACCTTCGAGCACTTCCCGGGCACGATCTCGCTCTCCATCCCAACCTATCAGGAGCTGGTCTACGAGGTCGGCGCGGCGCTGGTCAGGCAGGGTTTCCGGGACCTCCTGATCCTCAACGGCAACCGGCCCAACGGCACGTCGAACGACGCGGTGGCGCGACGCCTGGTCGACGATCTCGACGAGGCGCACGACTTCCAGGTGACGGCGGTGAGCTACTGGGAGCCCGGCGCGGCCAGCATCGACGCGCTGCGCAACTCGGAAATCGGCGGGATGGGCCATGGCGGGGAGTTCGAGACCTCCTTTCAGCTCTCGACAAGGCCGGAGCTGGTCAAGATGGACCGCATCGAGGGGGTCTACACGCCGCTGGTCGGCTGGGACCTAGTGGCCTCGGTCGAGCCCTCGCGCACCTATCGACGGCGCCCGAGCCCCGCGACCAACCACGCCTCGATCTTCGGCAACCCGCATGTCGCGAGCGCCGAACAGGGGACGGCCTTCATCGGCGCCGCGCTCGACGGGCTGGTGGCGATGATCGAGAACCTGCGCCCGTCCTACGAGGAACGGCGCTAGAGCATGCCCGCCTCGCGGTGAACCGCGCGAGCCCAGATCCGGCGACGGCGTTTTCGGGCCGCGCGCTCGACTGCATGCGCGGCGACCGCTGGGTGTTCTCCGGGCTCGACTTCGCGCTCCCGCCCGGCGCGACCCTGGTGCTGACCGGACCCAACGGCAGCGGCAAGTCGAGCCTGCTGCGGATCATGGCCGGGCTGCTCGCCCCGGTGTCGGGCGCCGTCGCATGGCAGGGCGCCGACATCGCGGACGACCGGGTCGCGCATGCTGAGAGGCTGCACTATGTCGGCCATCTCGACGCGGTGAAGCCCGCGCTCACGGTAACCGAGAATCTGCGCTTCTGGGCCGCGCTGCGCGGCGGGCGCGGCGGGATCGGCCGGGCGCTCGAGCTGTTCGGCCTCGCGCCGCTCGCCGACCTGCCGGCCCGGTTCCTGTCGGCCGGCCAGCGCAGACGGCTCGCGCTCGCGCGCATCGCGGTGGCGGAGGCGCCGCTCTGGCTGCTCGACGAGCCGACCGTGGCGCTTGACGGCGAGGGGGTCGCCGCGGTGCATGCGGCGATCCGCGAACACTGCGCGGGCGGCGGTCGCTGCGTGGTCTCGACCAACGCCGCGCTCGATCTCGGCGACGCGGCCGAGCTCGATGTCGGCCGCCACGCCGCCGATCCGGCGGTGCGGGCATGAATGCCTTCGCCGCCGCGCTGGGGCGCGAGCTCAGGCTCGCCATCCGCGAGCCCGGCGAAGCCGCGACGGCCGCGATGTTCTTCGTGCTCGCCGCGCTCCTCTTCCCCTTCGGGGTCGGCCCCGAGCCCGACCTGCTCGCCCGCATCGCCGCCGGCGTGCTCTGGGTCGCCGCCCTGCTGGCGGCGATGCTCTCGCTCGAACGCCTGTTCCTCGGCGACTACGAGGACGGCAGCTTCGAAGTGCTGGCGCTCTGCCCGCTCGCGCTGCCGCTGGTGGTCGGCGCCAAGATGCTCGCCCACTGGCTGACCACCTGCATCCCGCTGATCGCGGCCAGCCCGCTGCTCGCCCTGCTGCTCGATCTCGGCGGCGGCGGCTATGCCGCCCTGGTCGCGGCGATGGCGCTGGGGACGCCAACCGTCAGCCTGGTCGGCGGCGTCGGCGCCGCCCTCACCCTGGGCGCGCGGCGCGGCGGGGTGCTGCTGTCGATCCTGGTGCTGCCGCTGCTGATCCCGGTGCTGATCTTCGGCGCCGCCGCGGTCGACGCGGCGATCGCGGGCCACCCCGTCCGCCAGCATCTAATGGTGCTGGGCGCGATGGCGCTCGCCGCCTCGGCGCTCTGCCCCTGGGCGTCGGCGTCGGCGGTCCGCCAGGCGCTGGAATGACCGCATTGAGCGCGCTCACCGGGATCACTATTTCCGTATGGCCGGATTCGCGAGGGTAGCGGATGAGCTTCGTGTCGAACCTGCACGGATTGGCCAGCCCGGCGCGGTTCCTGCGCCTCGCCGACCGTGTCCAGCCCTGGACCGGCTGGGCGGCGGCGCTGCTGATCGGCGCGGGGCTGGTGGTCGGACTCGGGTTCTCGCCGCCCGACTACCAGCAGGGCGAGACCGTGCGGATCATGTACATCCACGTGCCGTCTGCGTGGATGGCCCTGTTCTGCTACGCCACGATGGCGCTCGCCGCCGCCGCCGGGCTGATCTGGCGCCATCCGCTGGCGCATGTCATCGCCCACGGCGCGGCTCCCATCGGCGCCTGCTTCACCATCGTCTGCCTCGCCACCGGGATGCTGTGGGGCAAGCCGATCTGGGGGCGCTGGTGGGTGTGGGACGCGCGGCTGACCTCGGTGCTGATCCTGCTCTTCCTCTATCTCGGCTATATCGCCCTCGCCAATGCGTTCGACAACACGACGCGCGGCGACCGGTCGTCGGCGATCCTGGCCCTGGTCGGCGCGGTCAACCTGCCGGTGATAAAATTCTCGGTCGACTGGTGGAACACGCTGCACCAGCCGGCCAGCGTGACCCGGATCGGCGCGCCGGCGGTCCACGAGTCGATGCTGGCGCCGCTGCTGCTGATGGCGGCGGGTTTCCTGTGCCTGTTCCTGACGCTGCTCTTCGTCCGGGTCCGCGCGGGGCTGCTGGCGCGGCGTCTGCGCGCGCTGCGCCACGCCCGCGCGCATGTCCCGACGGTCGGCGGAATGGACACCGGAACCGGCTTGCCCTAGATGCATGATGGAGCGCGGTCTACGCCGGGGGCGGACGCCGAGGAACATGGCCCAAATCCACGAATTTCTGTCCATGGGCGGTTACGCGGGCTTCGTCTGGCCCGCCTATGCGGTCGCTCTGATCGTCATTGGCGGGCTCGGCGTCCAGAGCGTGCGCAGCCTGCGGGTACTGAGGCGCGAGGTCGAAGCGATGGAAGAGGACCGCCCGCGCCGTTCGAGGCGCGGGCGCGCCGGACCCGGTTCCGGAACCGACGATGCGGGCTAAGCGGCGGCGTCTGGCCTTCGTCGTCTGCGGCATGGTGACGCTGGGCGCCGCGGCGGCTCTGGTGCTGGCCGCCTTCGAGGACAGCATCGTCTACTTCTACAGCCCGAGCGACGTGGCCGCACACACGCCCCCGCCGAACCAGCGGTTCCGCATCGGCGGCATCGTGGTCAAGGATTCGGTCGTCCGGGTCGGCGACGCGACCAGCGTGAGCTTCCGGGTTACCGACACGCTGAACACCATCGAGGTCGCCTATACCGGCGTTCTTCCCGACCTGTTTCGCGAGGGCCAGGGCGTCGTCGCTGAGGGGCGGCTGGACACAGACGGGCGGTTCCGCGCCGACGAGGTGCTCGCCAAGCACGACGAGACCTACATGCCCAGGGAGGTGGCCGACGCGCTGAAGGAATCGGGCAGGTGGCGCGGCGCGCCGGGGGGCGGCGGATGATCGCGGAGATTGGCCATTTCGCGCTCATCCTCGCCTTCCTCCTGGCGCTGGTGCAGGGCACGCTGCCCCTGATCGGCGCGGCCAAGGGCGAGCCCGCCCTGATGGCGACGGCGAGGCCGGCGGCGATTGTCCAGTTCGTCCTGGTCGCCATCGCCTTCCTCGCGCTCGGCCACGCCTTCGTGGTCTCGGATTTTTCCGTCGAGCTGGTCGCCCGTCACTCCCACACGCTGAAGCCCATGCTCTACAAGGTGACCGGCGTCTGGGCCAACCACGAGGGCTCGATGGTTCTGTGGGTGCTGATCCTCACCCTGTTCGGTGCCATGATCGCGGGGTTCGGCGACAACCTGCCCGCGGCGTTGCGCGCCCGCGTGCTGGCCGTGCACGGGCTGGTGGCGGCGGGCTTCTTCGCCTTCATCCTGTTCACCTCCAACCCGTTTCTCCGCCTCGACCCGGCACCGGTCGAGGGTCAGGGGCTCAATCCGCTGCTCCAGGATCCCGGCCTCGCCTTCCACCCGCCCTTTCTGTATCTCGGCTATGTCGGGTTCTCGATCTCGTTCTCCTTCGCCGTCGCGGCGCTGATCGAGGGTCGGGTCGACCCCGCCTGGGCGCGCTGGGTCCGCCCCTGGACGCTGCTCGCCTGGTGCGCGCTGACCGTCGGCATCGCGCTCGGCAGCTGGTGGGCCTATTACGAGCTCGGCTGGGGCGGCTGGTGGTTCTGGGACCCGGTCGAGAACGCCTCCTTCATGCCGTGGCTCGCGGGCACGGCGCTGCTCCATTCCGCCATCGTGGTGGAGAAGCGCGACGCGCTGAAAGGCTGGACGGTGCTGCTCGCCATCCTGACCTTCGGGCTCTCGCTGCTCGGCACCTTCCTGGTGCGGTCGGGCGTGCTCACCTCGGTGCACGCCTTCGCCACCGACCCCGGACGCGGCGTCTTCATCCTCGGCCTCCTGGTCCTCATCGTCGGCGGCGCGCTCGCGCTCTACGCGGTGCGCGCGCCCGGGCTCCGGGGCGGCGGGCTGTTCGCTCCGGTCTCGCGCGAGGGGGCGTTGGTGCTTAACAATCTGCTGCTGACCACGGCGACCGCGGTGGTCCTGCTCGGCACCCTCTACCCGCTGTTGCTCGATGCGCTCGGCGGCGGCAAGGTCTCGGTCGGCCCGCCCTTCTTCGAGGCGACCTTCGTACCGGTCATGGTGCCGCTCCTTCTAGCCTGCACGATCGGCGCGACGCTCGCCTGGAAGCGCGGCGACCTGTCCGGCATTCTCGCCCGGCTCGGCATCGCCGCCGCCGTCGCCGTCGCGGCGATCCTCGCCGTCGCATGGAGTGCGGGCGGCGGCGACCTGCTCGCCGCGTTCGGGCTCGGCCTGGCCGCGTGGCTGTTCGTGGGCGCGCTGGCCGAGCTCGGCGGCAAGATCGGCATCTTCCGGCTCGCCCCCAGCGCGGTGCTGCGCCGCGCCGCGGGCCTGCCGCGGAGTGCCTGGGGGATGACGGTGGCGCATGCCGGGCTCGGCATCGTGGTCGCCGGCGTCACCGCGTCGTCCGCCTGGCAGACCGAGCGCATCCTGTCGATGCAACCCGGCGACACGGCCGAGCTCGCCGGCTACCGGCTGGTGTTCCGCGGCGCGGCGGAGACGGCGGGGCCCAACTACCGCGCGGTGACCGGGCGTTTTGAGCTCGAGCGCGGCGGCCGCGTGCTCGCCGTGCTCAGGCCGGAGAAGCGGAGCTACCCCGCCGAGCGGTCCGAGACCACCGAAGCGGCGATCCACACCACCTGGCTCGCCGACATCTACGCCGTGCTCGGCGAGCGCGCATCGTCCGGCGCGTGGACCGCGCGGCTCTATCACAACCCGCTGGTGCCGTGGATCTGGATCGGCGCGGTGGTGATGGCGGCGGGCGGCGCGGTCTCCCTCACCGACCGCAGGCTCAGGGTGGGCGCACCGCGCCGGGCGCGCTCCGGCAAGGCGGTCGAGGCCGGCGCCTGACCATGGCGGGGCCAAGGCTCTCCACCGTCGTCCCGGTCGCCGCCTTCGCCGCGCTCGCCGCGGTCTTCGCCGTCTATCTGCACCAGATCGGCAGCGGCGAGAAGGACGCGGCCCGGGTCCCCTCCGCGCTGATCGGCAAGCCCGCGCCCGCGTTCGACCTGCCGCCTATCGAAGGGATGACCGGCGGGCTCGCGACCGCCGACCTGAAGGGCGAGGCGGCGCTGGTCAACGTCTTCGCCTCGTGGTGCCCGCCCTGCCGCCAGGAGCACCCGCATCTCATGCGGCTCGCGCGCGCAGGGATTCCGATCTACGGCATCAACATCAAGGACGAGCCCGCCGCCGCCCGCGGCTTCCTCGACCGGCTCGGCAACCCCTATCGCCGCGTCGGCGCCGACCGCAGCGGGCGGGTCTCCATCGACTGGGGCGTGTACGGCTATCCCGAGACCTTCGTCCTCGACCGTTCCGGGCGCATCCGATACAAGCATATCGGCCCCATTTTGCCGCACGATCTCGAGGCCCGGATCCTGCCTTTGCTCGAAGAGCTCGGCCGATGATGCGTCGCGCCGCCGGGATCGCCATCACGCTGATGTTGCTCGCCGCGCCGGCGCAAGCGGTCGAGCCCGACGAAATCCTCGCCGATCCGGCTCTCGAGCAACGCGCGCGGACGATCTCCAAGCAGCTCCGCTGCCTGGTCTGCCAGAACCAGTCGATCGACGATTCCGACGCACCGCTCGCCAGGGATCTGCGCATCGCGGTGCGCGAGCGCCTGACCGCGGGCGCGAGCGACGACGAGGTGATCCGCTTCGTCGCCGCGCGCTATGGCGACTTCGTGCTGCTGTCGCCGCCGTTCAAGGCCGCGACCTGGGCGCTGTGGCTCGGCCCGGCGGCGATCCTGCTGATCGGAACGGCGGCGGTCGCGGCGTTCCTGCGCCACCGCCGCGCCGCATCCTCGCGCGAGCCCAACGCGCTCGACGAAGCGGAGCGGGCGCGGATCGCGCGGCTGCTCGACGAGGACGGGGCGCCGTGATCCTGCTCGCCGTTCTCGCCGGCCTGGCCTTGGCCGCCATGCTCTGCGTGCTGATGCCCCTGCTGCGGCCGCAGGTCCCACCGCGCGCCCGCGCCGAGCACGATGTCGAGATCTACCGGGATCAGCTCGCCGAGATCGAGCGCGACCGCGACCGCGGCCTGGTGAGCGAGGATCAGCTCGACGCCGCGCGCGCCGAGATCGGCCGCCGGCTGCTCGCGGCCGACGCCGCGCGCCGGGAGCCCGCAGCACGCCGCGACGCCCCGCAAATGCGCGCGATCCTGGCCGCTTCTCTGGCCGCCGTGCTGCCGCTCGCCGCCGGCGGGCTCTATGTTTGGCAGGGTGCGCCGCTGCTCTCCGGAGGGTCGGCGAACGACAGCACTGCCGCATCCGGGACCCGCCCGGCGGAGCACGAGGCCGACATGGCGACGCTGGTCGCGCGGCTCGCCGAGCGGATGCAGGACCGGCCCGACGACGCTCGCGGCTGGCGCCTGCTGGGACGCTCGCTCGCCTCGCTCGGGCGCTACGACGAGGCCGCCCGCGCCTATGGCCGGGCTACCGCGCTGCTGCCCGCCGATGCCGAGCTCAGGTCGCGACGCGCCGAGGCGCTTACCGCCGCGAGCGGCGGGACGGTCACGCCCGAAGCCGAGCAGGGCTTCGCCGCCGCGCTCAGGATCGATCCCGGCGAGCCGCGGGCGGGGTTCTACCTGGGCCTCGCGGCCTTGCAGAAGGGGGATCGGGACGGCGCGCTGGCGCGCTGGCGCGCACTCGAAGCGGCGTCGCCCGAGGACGCCGAATGGCTGCCCATGCTGCGCCGGCGGATCGCGAGCCTCGCCCCCGGCCCGACCCGCGAGGATGTGGAAGCGGCGGAGCGGCTGGTGCCCGAAGAACGGGCGGCGATGATCCGCGGCATGGTGCAGGGGCTCGCCATGAGACTGCAGGAGGAGCCGGACGACGTCGAGGGCTGGGCGCGGCTCGCGCGCTCCTGGCGCGTGCTCGGCGAGGCGGAGAATGAGCGCGATGCGCTCCGCCAGGCCGCGGCGGCGGCCGACCGGACCGGCGACAGGGGCGCCGCGCTGCGCCACTGGTCGCGCCTGCGCGAGCTCCTGCCCGAGGACTCGCCGGAGCGCGCCGAGATCGCCAAACGCATCGACGCGCTCGGCGGGGGAACTTGACCCCGCCGGCCGAGGCGCGGCGCGTTCCCGTCGTCGTCGCGGGCGGCGGTCCGGTCGGCATGATCGCCGCCATCGAGCTCGGTCGCCGCGGGATCCGCTGCGTGCTGCTCAACGACCGGCCGACCACGGCGACCCATCCCAAGGCGAACGCGATATCGAGCCGGACCATGGAGCATCTACGCCGTCTCGGCCTCGCCCGGGCAGTCCGCGCGCGCGGTCTCGACGACGACCACCCGACCGATCTCGCCTATTTCACCCGGCTCAACGGCTACGAGATCGGCCGCTACCGCCAGCCGTCGCGGCGCGAGGCGCTGGCCGAAGCCGCCGCGGGCACCGGGCGCTGGGCATCGGCGGAGCCGCCGCATCGCTGCTCCCAGCTCTTTCTCGAAGCCGAGCTCAAGAAGGCGGTCGACGCGCTGCCGGCGGTGGAGGTACGCTTCGGCTGGCGGCTCGAGGAATTTCGCGATTGCGGCGACCGGGTCGAGGCGCTCGCCCGGCGGAGCGACGGCGTAGACGAAGTCGTTTACGAGGCCGGCTACCTGATCGGCTGCGACGGGGCGGGGAGCGGCGTTCGCGCCGCGCTCGGGATCGAGCTCGCGGGCGAGTCGGGGATAATCCGTCCGATCATGGGCGGGCCGATGTACGCGACCTATTTCGAGGCCGGTCGCCGCGCCGGCTGGCTCGCGCAGGACCCCGCCTGGCAGTACTGGGTCCTCAACCCCGAAATCCGCGCTTTGTTCATCCCGGTCGACGGCGGGGACAAGTTCCTGTTCATCGCCGCGCTCGGCACCGGGGACGGCGGCATGAGCGAACCGGCTGCGATGATTCCGCGTGCCGCCGGGGTGGATTTCCCCCTGCGCATAATTTCGGCGCAAAACTGGACGGCGGGCTACGCGCTGGTCGCCGAGCGCTACCGCCTCGGTCGCTTCTTTCTCGCCGGCGATGCGGCGCATCTCTTCACGCCCACCGGAGGGATGGGGATGAACACCGGGATCGACGATGCGGTCAATCTGGGCTGGAAGCTCGCCGCGCAGATCGCCGGCTGGGGCGGCCCGGCCCTGCTCGACAGCTACGAGGCGGAGCGCCGGCCGATCGGCAGGCGCAACACCGCCTTCGCCAGCCGCTTCGCCGACTCGATCGGCCACATGCCGATCGGTGCCGCGATCGAGGAGGACAGCGCCGCCGGGCGGGCGGCGCGCGCGGCGCTAAGGTCGCTCGTCGAGGGCCATGCACATTTCGAGTTCACCATCCCCGGCATCTTCCTCGGCCTGTCCTATGCCGGCTCGCCGATCGTCGCCGACGACGGCTCCTCGCCGCCGCCGGACGACCCTAACGCGTATACACCCAACGCCTGTCCGGGCGCCCGCGCGCCCCATGCGTGGCTCGCCCACGCCGCGCTGCATGACGTGCTGGGGCCGGAATTCACCCTGCTGAGGTTCGGCGGCGCGCCCGATCCCGCGCCGCTGCTCGCGGCTGCCGAGGCGCGGGGGCTGCCGCTTGCCGTCGTGGCGGTCGAGGATCCCGCGGGACGCGACATCTACGGCGCCGACCTCGTCCTGATCCGGCCCGACCACCACGTCGCGTGGCGCGGGAACCGTCTGCCGCGGGATTGCCGGGCGCTCGTCGATCTGGCGCGCGGCGCGGGTCAGACGCAGACCACGACGTAAATTCTCTCGTCGCCGCCCGAATCCATGACATCGACCGTATCGATCAGCCAATGGCGGGTCAGGGCGACCAGCCCGTCGCCCGTTCTCGGCCGCGGCTCGCCGGCCATCAGGAACACCGCACCCTCCTCGCGCACCGGTCGATCCTGGACCAGGTATTGCAGGGCCTCGACCACCTGGCGCTCGATCTGGTTCTCCGGGGCTGCCAGGGTGTCGGTGGCGGGATCGTACCTCCCGGTCCGTCTGAGGTGCCAACCGGTAAACCCGAATTCCCTGAGGTGACGCGCCGCGGTCACCGCTGACGGGTTGTTGCCGAATCTGCCCTTCCTCATCTCACTGACCCCGTCCGCGCGTCGCCCGCGGGATCGGTCGGGCCGGGCGCCGCCGGAGAGGTCGATGCCGAACAACCTTTCCTGGCAAAACCTTGCATCGTTCGCTCTTTTGGATTGTCGAACGCGACTCAGATGGCGATCCCGACCGTCCTTTCAAGGGGGGAGGGAAATTCGTCCACCCGCCCGGCTTCCGGTCTACGGCGACGCGTCCGGGAGTCAGGTGGTGAGCACGATCGCACCCGATACCGCGCCGTTCCGCAGCGCGGCGAGCCCCGCATTGGCTTCCGCGAGCGGCATCGTGGCGACTCTCGGCCGGATCGGGATCTCGGCGGCCAGCGGGAGGAACTCCACGCCGTCGCGGCGCGTCAGGTTGGCGACCGAGACCAGGCGCCGTTCCTGCCAGAGCAGGGAATAGGGGAACGGCGGGAGGTCGCTCATGTGGATGCCGGCGCAGACCACGATGCCGCCCGGCGCCACGGCGCGTAGCGCCGCCGGCACCAGCGCGCCGACCGGGGCATAGAGAATCGCCGCGTCGAGCGGCTCGGGCGCCGGCTCGTCGGACCAGCCGGCCCAGACCACGCCGAGCGACAGGGCGAAGGCGCGGGCCGCTTCGTCCCCCCGGCGGACGAAGGCGAAGATCTGCCGGCCCTGGTGCGCGGCGACCTGGGCGACGATGTGGGCGGCGGCGCCGAAGCCGTAGAGCCCGATCGCCTCCGCGTCCCCCGCCATGCGCAGCGAGCGGTAGCCGATCAAACCGGCGCAGAGCAGGGGGGCGGCTTCCGCGTCGACCAGATCGCCGCGGACCGGGAAGCAGTAGCGCGCATCGGCAAGGGCGTAATCGGCGTAGCCGCCGTCCCGCGTGTAGCCGTTGAACGCGGCGTCCGGGCACAGGTTCTCTCGCCCCGCCCGGCAATAGCGGCAAGTCCCGCATGTCCAGCCCAGCCAGGGCATCCCGACCCGCTCACCCTCCGCGAGCCCGCCGACGCCGGCCCCCAGACGCTCGATTCGCCCGACCGCCTCGTGTCCCGGCACGAGCGGCAATTTCGGCTCCGCCAGCTCGCCGTCGACGATGTGCAGGTCGGTGCGGCAGACGCCGCAGGCCGATATCCGAATCAGGACCTCGCCCGCGCGCGGCTCGGGCACGCGGCGCTCGACGGGTGTCAGAGGCTGTCCGGGACGGTCCAACACCATCGCGCGCATGCAGGTCTCCCCGCCCGAAACCGCGCCTTCCTCCGCAGCGGCATTCCTCAGGCGACAAAAAGAAGGCCCGGAAATCTAGGATTTCCGGGCCAGTGTAACAGGGAGGCTTCACGTCTGGGAGACGTAGGGTCCGAAGACCCTTTCGGACGCTACTGTGCGCCCGAACGCTAAGGCGATACGGCGCTTGAGCCCCGAGAGCGTGCAGCCGCCGCAGCGCCTTGCGATGAACGGGAAATGGTGCCACCTGCGGCCCGGTACTATACCCGATAACACAACTCACTTATGCAATTCACGCATAGATCGAACGGTTTCGCCCCGCATGCGACGGAGACTATGCCGCCGCGGGTCGGCGGCGCCGCCAATTACGCGGCGGCGGCGTGCTCGGCGATGAATTTTTCCGCTTCCAGCGCCGCCATGCAGCCGCTGCCGGCGGCGGTGACCGCTTGGCGGTAGATCTTGTCCTGCACGTCGCCGGCGGCGAACACGCCCGGCACGCTGGTCACCGTCGAATCGGGGGCGGTCTGAATATAGCCGTCCGCGTCCATGTCGATCTGACCGCGAAACAGTGCGGTCGCCGGATCGTGGCCGATGGCGACGAACAGGCCGGCCACCGGGCGCTCGGACGCCTCGCCCGACGCCACGTCGCGCAGCCTGATCCCGGTGACCTCCTTGGGATCCTCGGTGCCGAGCACGTCCTCGACCACCGTGTTCCAGACCACGTCGATCCGGTCGTTTGCGAAGAGGCGCTGTTGCAGGATTTTTTCCGCCCGCAACGCGTCGCGGCGATGGATCAGGGTCACGCTGGAAGCATGGTTGGTGAGGTAGAGCGCCTCTTCCACCGCGGTGTTGCCGCCGCCCACCACCGCGACATCCCGGCCGCGGAAGAAGAAGCCGTCGCAGGTGGCGCAGGCCGAGACACCGAAACCCTGGAACGCCGCCTCGCTGGCGAGGCCGAGCCAGCGCGCCTGGGCACCGGTCGAAACGATCAGGGTGTCGGCGAGATAGAGGTCGCCGCCGTCGCCGGTGCAGCGGAACGGCCGGCGCGACAGGTCGACCTCGGCGATCAGGTCATGGATCATGGCGGTGCCGACGTTCTCCGCCTGGCGGTGCATCTGCTCCATCAGCCACGGCCCCTGGATGACGTCGGCGAAGCCAGGGTAGTTCTCGACATCGGTGGTGATGGACATCTGCCCGCCGACCTCGATCCCGGTGACCAGGACCGGGTCGAGCGCCGCCCTGGCGGCGTAGACCGCGGCCGTGTAGCCGGCCGGTCCGGAGCCGACGATCAGGACCTTGGCGCGACGTGTCTGGGACATGGGCTACCGGCTCCGGCGCATCCTTCAGGCAGGCGGAAATTTAGGGACTCGCGGCCGCGATTTCCAGACGGCCGCCCGCCGCGCCGTCCGGGCTTCTGGTTGAAATATAATTGCCGATGTCGATAATATAATTGCGCCAAGCGAAGCCGCCATCGACATGGAGAGTCTTCCATGGCCCGGGTCAAGCTGGACCGCATCGATCTTCGCATTCTGCGCGACCTCCAGGAGGAGGGGCGCATGACCAATGTCGAGCTGGCGCGCCGCGCCGGCATCTCGCCGCCCCCCTGCCTGCGCCGGGTGCGGGCGCTGGAGGAGACCGGCTGCATCCTCGGATACCACGCCGAGATCGATCCGGAGGCGCTCGGCTTCGGCGTGACGGTGTTCGCCAATGTCGGGCTGCACAGCCAGGCCGAGCCCGACCTTACCGCGTTCGAAGCGCTGATAGAGTCCTGGCCCGAGGTCCGCGAGTGCCACATGCTGGCCGGGGAGACCGATTTCCTGCTCAAGATCGTGGCGACAGACTGGGACGCCTATCAGCGCTTCCTGACGACGCGGCTCACCGCGGCGCCCAATGTCAGCGTCGTCAAGTCGGCGCTCGCCGTGCGCAGCTCGAAGAACGCCTCCGGGGTTCCCATCGCCGTCGACGAGCCGGGCTGAGTCCGGGCGGGCTATTCCTGCGACCGCGACGGGAAGCGGTCGATGCCGAGCCGGTCGCGGAGGTCCGCGGTCACCGCGATCCGCTTCTCGTCGATCGGGATGCCGGTCGCGTCCGCAACCCTGTCGATCGCGTTGAAGGTCGCCGCCACGCCGCAGGAATCGACCAGCGCCTCGGGCCCCAGCGCGTCGACGACGGCGCTGCGCGTCTCGGCCAGCTTCACCCCGTCGTCGCCCACCACCGCCTCCGCGAAGGCCGCCAGGACGGCGCCGTTCGGGATGCCGCCGTCGCCGTCGGCCTTGCCGATGACCGCGTCGAGGTCGATCGCCTGACCCTTGTGCTCGCCGCTCGCACGGAGCAGCAGGGCGTGGCTGGTGGTTCAGTAGACGCATTGGTTGATCGCGGATATCCGGCCCGCGATCAGCTCGATCTGCGCGTGGGTGATGGCGCGGAACTCCCTGTCGAAGTCGCGCATCTGATGGCGCTGGAGGTACTGGGTCTCCACCAGATCGAAGAAGCCGCGCGCCTCGGCGGGCACCAGGCTCATCGCCCGGTGGATGTTCGCGTGCGCCGGGCTGAACATGTCGAGCTCGTCATCCGCCGCGTCGCCCGGCGCGATCCACGGCACCCAGGCCGCGCCCCGGGACGCGCTCGCCGGGCGGACACGGATGGGCTCGCCCGCCACCGGCTCCGGCAGCGGCAACGGATCCATGCCCATCGCGCGGGCGAAGGTGTCGACCGATATCGTGGTGCAGACGACGCCCACGGTCTCCACGTACTCGGCGTCGACGAGGCCGTCGCCGAGCAGTCCCCGGTACCACGCCCGCGTGAGTCGCCCCGGATCGGTGGCGATCCGGTGGATGGCGTCGACCATGACGTCGGGGAGGTTGCCGAGGCTGTCGTGCTCGCCCGCGACGGAGTAGGGCGAAAGTGCCGCCTTGCGGGCGGCGCAGAGCCGGCAGTTCCGCGCATTCCGGGTCTCGGCCGCGATGCGCACCCGGGTCTCTCCCGAATGCCAGGTTCCCGGGCGGGCGATCCGCCGCCAAGCGCGGTCATGCGCCGCGACGATGTCCGCGCGCACCGGGGCGGGCGCCTCGGCGTAGTCGACAGCCGGCATGAGGGCTCCTCCGGACGGGTATCCCGGACCGGACTATGCCACGCCCGGCGCGGCTAGAGAATGACGCTGAGCGATCCGTCGAACAGCACGTTGTGGTCGAGCC
The DNA here is from genome assembly GCA_028821395.1 of Defluviicoccus sp. Taxonomy (GTDB): domain Bacteria; phylum Pseudomonadota; class Alphaproteobacteria; order MPNO01; family MPNO01; genus MPNO01. Next base: position 18,433 of record JAPPGP010000126.1, on the reverse strand, counting down.
GGACCAGGCGGTCGGCGATCTTCAGGGACCCGTCGACGCGCCTCAGCACGTCGCGCCGGTGCCCGGCGTAGAAGTCGCCGTCGGGCGCCGTCCCGCGCTGCCGGTAGACCAGCAGGTTGCTGTGCGCGACATGGCGGTTCGGGGCGTCCGCATCCTCGACTTCCAGATTCGAGACGAAGCGCCGCGTGAGCGTCGCCGGGTTCTCGGCCCAGGTGAGCTTCGGATCCGAGATCTGGCGGACCCGCAGCCGGAGCGTGTCCGCGTCCTCGTCGACGATGGCGTAGTCGAGCGGCCCCTGCTCCTCCGGGCGCGAGACGCGGGCGGTCACGACATAGCGGATGTCGCCGGTCAGCAGGCCGAGCCAGGCGTCGTAGTCGCGGCCGTCGAGCAGCGCGGCTTCGCGATGGAGGAAGCGGAGCACCTCGACGAACGCCGCATCGTCGGATGCCTTGGCGGGCGGTTCGCCGTTCATGCCCGGTCGGCGGAATCCATGGCCGCCTGCCAGCGACGCATGAAAGCGAACTGCGCGACCTCGGTATCGGAGCGCCGATAGGTGGTTCCCGGCCGCGTACCCGCCGCGCAGGGCGACCGGTCGAAGGGAAGGCTCGAATGGAAGCTGTAGGGGTAGCGCTGCGCGATCGGGTTGTCGCTCGCCTGGGTCGCCGAGGCCCAGATCTCCAAATCGTCCTGCTCGAACACGCCCGCCGCGCCAAAATTGTGGAAACCGTGCCTGAGCGCGCGCTGCTTGTAGCCGTCGTCGGCCTCGCGCTCGGCCAGCACCCAGCTCAGAATCTCCATCTCGGTGCCGCCGAGCGGCTGCCACTGGCGGACGATCACCGCCTTCTCTCCGAGCGCGACCTGCGACTCGATGAACGAGAAATTGGGAAACACATTGCCGACGAAGACCCGCAAATGGTGCAGCATCGCGAGCTGGTCCGCGCCCAGCGTCTCCGCATAGGCCGCGCCGAGCGCCGGCGGGTGGGTGAGGTAGTTCTCCTCGGGCATGCCGGGGGCGAGATAGGTGAGGGTGCAGCCATGGCCCTGATCGGTGACGACCTGGAAGCTGTCCCCGCCGGTCACGTAGAAGCCGTCCTTCTCCGAGCGCACCCGGTCGAGCGTGATCGGCCCGGCATGGGTGGTCCGCACGTGCTGGCTGTCGCCGATGAAGTTGAGCGCGCCGATCTTCCAGTTGGCCCGCACGCGCCAGCGATGCGGCGGGGCGAGCACCTCCATCCCGCTTGGCGAGCGCCAGAACAGCGTGTCGAGATACCAGGCGATGTCGCCGAGATAGTCGCGGAGCGCGGGCACGCCGGGATCCCAGGCGGCGAAGACGAGCCCCTTGTAGGTCTCCAGCCGGGGCACCGGCACCAGCCCCCAATCCGCCTTGTCCATCTCCGGCGGCAGGCGATCCTCGTAGCCGGTGGCGATCAGCCCGCCGTCGAGCGCGTAGCTCCAGCCGTGATAGGGGCAGACGAAGCGCCGCGCGTTGCCGGCCTCGCCCCGGCACAGCTTGGTGCCGCGATGACGGCAGGAGTTGAGCAGCACGCGCAGCTCGCCGTCCGCGCCGCGCACGACGAGCACCGGCACGCTGCCCATGCTGCGCACCACATAGTCGCCCCGGTCGGGGATCTCGCTGTCATGGGCGAGGAACACCCAGAGCCGGTGAAAGATGCGGTCGAGCTCGAGGCGGAACACGTCCTCGCTCACGAAGGCCTCGCGGCTCACCGTGCCGGCCGCCGCATCGACCCAGCCGTCGCCGCGCGCCGTGCGCCTCATGTCGTCCATGATGTCCTCGACAACCTTGCTCCGTCCGCTTCGCGTCCGCGGCGGGGAAATTGTATCATCGCGGCAAAGATAGTATCAGACCGGGTAATCGCGGACCGCCGGAAGCGGAACGGCGCCGCGATGCCGTGGGCTCGCGCGAAGCTCGCGGCTTTCGCCGGTTCAAGACCGCAAAACGGGGATGGGGTGCCGACGTGAGCGATGCTTCTTTGCGCAACGGCCGCTGGCAGTTCTGGATCGACCGCGGCGGGACGTTCACCGATTTCGTCGCGCAACAGCCGGGCGGCGAGTTGGTCACCCACAAGCTCCTGTCGGAGAACCCGGAGCGCTACGAGGACGCGGCGCTTCAGGGCATACGCGACCTGCTCGGAGTCGATCCGGCGGCCGACATTCCGGCCGATGCCATCGACACGGTCAAGATGGGAACCACCGTCGCGACCAACGCGCTCTTGGAACGCAAGGGCGACCGCACCGTCCTGCTGATCACCCGGGGGTTCCGCGACGCGCTCCGTATCGGCTACCAGAACCGGCCTTTGCTTTTCGCGCGGCATATCGTGCTGCCGGAGCTGCTCTATGAGCGCGTGATCGAGATCGACGAGCGCTGTTCGGCCGACGGAGAAGTCCTGGTGCCGGTCGATCTCGACGGCGCCCGCGAAGCGCTGGAGCAGGCGAGGCGCGACGGCATCGAGTCGGTCGCGGTGGTATTCGTCCACGGCTACCGCCACCACGACCACGAGATCCAGGTAGCAAAGCTCGCCCGCGAGGTGGGCTTCGGCCAAGTCTCGGTCTCGCACGAGGTGAGCCCGCTGATGAAGCTGGTCGGGCGCGGCGACACCACCGTCGTCGACGCCTATGTCTCGCCCATCCTCAGGCGCTATGTCGACCGCATCCGCCAGGAGCTCGGCGAGACCCGGCTGATGTTCATGCAGTCGAACGGCGGGCTCGCAGATGCGCGCTTCTTCCGCGGCAAGGACAGCATCCTGTCGGGTCCGGCGGGCGGCATCGTCGGCGCCGTCAGGACGTCGGCGATGGCGGGCTACGACAAGATCGTCAGCTTCGACATGGGCGGCACCTCGACCGACGTCGCGCATTATGACGGGGAGTATGAGCGCTCGTTCGAGACTTTGGTCGCGGGCGTGCGGATGCGCGCGCCGATGATGCAGATCCACACCGTCGCCGCCGGCGGCGGCTCGATCCTCCATTTCGACGGCACGCGCTACCGGGTCGGCCCGGATTCGGCGGGCGCCAACCCGGGCCCCGCCTGCTACCGCAGGGGCGGGCCGCTCTGCGTGACCGACGCCAACGTGATGGTGGGCAAGATCCGCGCGAGCTTCTTCCCCAAGGTGTTCGGCCCGGGCGCCGACGAGCCGCTCGACGAAGACGTGGTGCGCCAAGAGTTCGCGGCGCTGGCCGCCGAGATCGAGCGCGAGACCGGCGACGCGCGCTCCCCGGTCGAGGTCGCCGACGGCTTCCTGATGATCGCGGTCGAGAACATGGCCAAGGCGATCAAGCAGATCTCGATCCAGCGCGGCCACGACGTGACCGGCTACACGCTCAACTGCTTCGGCGGGGCGGGCGGGCAGCATGCCTGCCTGGTCGCCGACTCGCTCGGCATCGGCCGCGTGTTCATCCACCCCTTCGCCGGCGTGCTTTCGGCCTACGGCATGGGGCTCGCCGACCTCCGCGTGATGCGCGAGCGCGCCGTCGAGGCGATCCTCGACGATGCGCTGCTTGAAGACGTCGGCAGGACGCTCGACGGGATGGAAGGTGAGGGCCGCGCCGAGATGGCGCGCCAGGGCGGCGATCCCGCGCGCACCTACGCGCTGCGCAAGGTGCATCTGCGCTACGAGGGGACGGATTCGCCGCTGATCGTCGACTTCGCCGACCGGGAGAGCATCGTCGCCGAGTTCGAGGCGGCGCATCACCTGCAATACGGCTTCATCGCGCCGGAGAAGAACCACATCGTCGAGGCGGTGACCGTCGAGGTGATCGCGGGCGCCCCCGACGTGGTCGATCCGGCGCTTGAGACCGGCGCCGCCGAGGCGCCGCCGCCGGTCGACGAGGTCGAGACCTACATGGCGGGCGAAAGCCGCGCGACCCGGCTCTACGACCGGCAGGCGATGCAGCCGGGCTGCAAGGTCAGCGGCCCCGCGGTGATCATCGAGGCCAACGCGACCACCGTGGTCGAGCCCGGCTGGGCGGCCGAGATCAACCGCTACGACCAGATGATCCTCAACCGCGTGGTGCCGCGGCCGGGCCAGGCCTCGGTCGGCACCGAGGTCGACCCGGTGATGCTGGAGGTGTTCAACAACCTCTTCATGTCGATCGCCGAGCAGATGGGGGTGGTGCTGCAGAACACCTCCTACTCGGTCAACATCAAGGAACGGCTCGACTTCTCCTGCGCGATCTTCGGGCCCGACGGCAGCCTGGTCGCCAACGCGCCGCATATCCCGGTCCATCTCGGCTCGATGAGCGAGAGCGTGCGGACCGTCGCCGAGCAGCGCGCCGGCACCATCGTCCCGGGCGACGTGTTCATGCTGAACACGCCCTATAACGGCGGGACCCATCTGCCCGACGTGACGGTGATCACCCCGGTATTCGACGAGGCCGGGAAGGACATCCTGTTCTGGGTCGCCGCGCGCGGCCATCACGCCGATATCGGCGGCACCACGCCGGGCTCGGTGCCGCCCGATTCCACGCATATCGACGAGGAAGGCGTGCTGATCGACAACTTCCAGCTGGTCTCCGGCGGGCGGCTGCTGGAAAAGGAGACCGAGGCGCTGTTCACCGGCGCGCCGTACCCGACGCGCAACTTCAAGAACAACCTCGCCGACCTCAAGGCGCATATCGCGGGCAACGAGAAGGGCGTCCAGGAGCTGCGCAAGATGGTCGCCCATTTCGGGCTCGACGTGGTCCACGCCTATATGAAGCACGTCCAGGACAACGCCGAGGAATGCGTCCGCCGGGTGCTCGGCGTGCTCACCGACGGGGCTTACGAATACGAGATGGATTCGGGCGCGAAGATCTGTGTCGACATCAAGGTCGACCGCGAGCGGCGCGAGGCGATCATCGACTTCACCGGCACGTCCGAGCAGCAGAACAGCAACTTCAACGCGCCGTCATCGGTGTGCATGGCGGCGGTGCTCTACGTGTTCCGGCTGATGGTGGACGACGAGATCCCGCTGAATGCCGGCTGCCTCAAGCCGCTCAGGGTGATCATCCCCGAGGGCTGCATGCTGGCCCCGCGCTACCCGGCCGCCGTGGTTGCCGGCAATGTCGAGACATCGCAAGCCGTGACCAACGCGCTGATCGGCGCGCTCGGCATCATGGGGGCCGGCCAGGGGACGATGAACAACTTCACCTTCGGCGACAACGCGGGATACCAGAACTACGAGACCATCTGCGGCGGCGCCGGCGCCGGGCCGGATTTCGACGGGGCGCACGCGGTCCACACCCACATGACCAACACGCGCGCCACCGACCCCGAGATCCTTGAATGGCGCTTCCCGGTGGTGCTGGAGTCCTTCTCCATCCGCGACGGCTCGGGCGGCGACGGCGCCCACAAGGGCGGCAACGGGATCGTCCGCAAGGTGCTGTTCCAGGCGCCGATGACGGCGGCGATCGTCTCCAGCCACCGCCGCGTGCCGCCCTTCGGCGCGGCTGGCGGCAGGCCGGGCAAGACGGGCCGCAACTATGTCGAGCGCGCCGACGGCACGGTCGACGAGCTGACCGGCACCGACATGACCCAGATGAACGCGGGCGACCGCTTCGTCATCGAGACCCCGGGCGGGGGCGGGTACGGCCCGCCGGGCTGACGGCGGGCCACCCGTTTCGCTTCGGCGCTCCCGCTCGAACCGGGAATTTTCATGCCGAAGACGCGTCGATACAATGCCGCCGGTCGGTCGCCCGACAAGAGGGAAACACAGGAAGGAATCATGTCCGGAAAATTCGCGTTCGCCGCCCTGGTCGCGGCGACGGCATTCGCCGTGTCCGCCAACGCGCAGCACAACCTGACGTCGGAAACCGCAAGCCCGGGGACCGCGCCTCACACCGCCGTCGCTACCCTTGCCGAGCTCGCCGCGGGTGCGGGGATCGCCAATTTCCAGGTCGCCGAGGGGCAGACCCTCACCAACTCGCTGCAGAACGTGGCCCAGGGCAAGACCGACCTAGCGGCGGTGCCCTTGATCCTGCCCTTCCTGCTGTCCAAGGGGGCCGGCCCGTACGCCAAGCTCGGCAGGCAGAAAGGCGCCGAGCTCGCCGGCAAGGTGGCGGTTCTCTACACCTACCGCTACGGCGGCTACGGGCTCTACGCCTATGACTCTTCCAGCGTCAAGGGCTGGATGGACCTCAAGGGCAAGACCGTGGTCAACGGCCCGCCGCGCGGCGCCGCGCTGACCAATGCCCGCGCCCTGGTGCGGCTGATTACCGGCTATGTCGACGGCAAGGACTACAAGGGCGTGCAGTCCAACTGGGGCCAGATGGTCAAGACCATCACCGACGGCACCGGCGATGCGATGGTGCTGCCGGTCACCTTCCCGGACGCCCGGATCATCCGCTCGCTCGGGTCCGGCAGCATCACCCTGTGGTCGGTGCCGCTCAAGGCGTGGAACTCCAAGGGCATGCAGAAATACCTCAAGGCGCCCGGGATCGGGCCCTTCGTCGTCGAGCTGAGCTCGGTGAAGCCGATCAAGGGGCTGACCATCGTCTCGGAGGACGGCAAGTGGCGCAGCTCCGCCACCCTCGGCGGCGAGCTGGTACAGGCCTCGATGGACTTCAAGCTCGCCAAGGCGCTGACCAAGGTGTTCCTCGACAATCTCGACGTCTACCGGAACAAGGCGCCCTTCATGCGGTTTACCGGCGTCGGCGAGACCGATCCCGCGCTCACCGGGATGTGCGGCCCTATGCCGGCCAAGTACCACCCCGGCGCGGTGGCGGCGTGGGAGGAGGCCGGATACAAGCTTCCCGACTGCGCGAAGCCGTAGCCTCGGCCCGCGCCGACAAGAACGGCGAAGACCCGAAACACGGAACAGGAAGCTGCAATGTCTAGAAGACTCTTCTTGCCCGCCCTGGCGGCCGCGCTCGCGTTTGGCGCATCGGCCGGCGCCCAGGTAAACCTGACCGCGGAAACCGGTCCCCCGGGCGGCGTACCCCACGGAGCGGTGACCACCCTCGGCGAGCTCGCCTCGCGGGCGGGCGTCGCCAATTTCCAGATCGCCGAGGGCCAGACCCTGACCAACTCGCTGCAAAACGTGGGCCAGGGCAAGACCGACGTGGCAGCGGTCCCGCTCATTCTGCCCTTCCTGTTGTCGAAGGGAGCCGGGCCTTACGCGAAGCTCGGCAAGCAGAAGGGCGCCGAGCTCGCCGCCAACACGGCGGTGCTCTACACCTATCTCTATGGCGGCTACGCCCTCTACGCCTACGACAGCTCCCCCGTCAAAGGCTGGATGGACATCAAGGGCAAGACCATCGTCAACGGCCCGCCGCGCGGCGCCGCGCTGAGCATCGCCCGTGCCCTGGTCAGGCTGGTGACCGGCTATTCGGACGGCAAGGACTACAAGGGCCGGCAGTCCAACTGGGGCCAGATGGTCAAGACCATCACCGACGGCACCGGTGACGCGATGGTGTTGCCGATCACCTTCCCGGACTCCCGTATCGTCCGCTCGCTCGGCTCGGGAAGCATGACCGCCTGGTCGGTGCCGATGAAGGCGTGGAGATCCAAGGGCATGCGGAAATATCTCAAGGCGCCCGGAATCGCGCCCTGGGTCATCGACTTGAAGACCGTCAAGCCGCTGAAGGGGCTGACGCTGGTTTCGGAAGACGGCATCTGGCGCAGCCCGGCAACGGCGGGCGCCGACATGGTCCACATGTCGATGGACTTCGAGATTGCCAAGGCGCTGACCAGGGTGGCGATTTCCAACGTGAAAGCCTTCACGACGAAGGCGCCCTATATGGCCAATATCGGTATCGGCAACACCGACCCGGCGAAGACCGGCCTGTGCGGACCGGTGCCGGTGAAGTACCACCCGGGCGCCGTGGCGGCGTGGGAGGAGGCGGGCCACAAGATCCCCGACTGCGCCAGGCCGTAGCGAGGACCGACCGGAAGGGCCGCGGGTCTCCCGCGGCCCTTGGCTTCGCAGCGGGAAACCACCGACGTGACAGACCCCGAAATCCCGCGCGCCGTCGAACGGGGATTCGGTAAACGCGTCGTCTACTTCCTGTCGATCTCCCTGGTCCTGATCGGCCTGGTCAACGCGATGCCGGGGATCCCCGGGCTCGACGACTGGGTCAAGGAGGTCACCGGCGATCCCCGCTTCATCATCCGCAAGTTCCCGTTCGAGTACTACTACCCGTTCTTCTTCGCCCTGATGATGCTGACGGTCGCGCTGCACCACTCGATGTGGCGCAGCTGGGCCGGCAGGAGCGGTCTGCGCCGCGGCTTCGGCCTGTTCATGGACCTCGCGCTGGTGGCCATGGCGATCGGCATCTCGCTGACCTACATCGTCGAGGTCGAGTCGGTCTGCCTGATCGATCAGCTCACCGGAGACCGCGCCCGGCTGTTCGCCGAGGCCATGAAGATCGAGAAGGAGAACGCCGCCATCTTCGGCCTGCCCGAGCCGGAGACGGTGGAGGACCCGCAATGCCTGAACACCACCGAGGGGTGGATCGTGGCCATTGTCGGCCTCGCCATCGTCGTGTTCCTGTCCTACAACATCAAGGTCTGGGGATTTCCCCTGGTCCTGGTCGCGATCCTGATCGCGGCCTACACCATCGGCACCGTCCTGATCTGGTATTTCTTCGGTCCCGAGGGCATGGACAAGTACCTCGTGACCAAGCTCGGCGGCGACCCGCGATCGCTGTGGGACGGAAGGCCGCGGGTCCATGACATCCTGACCAACAACGCGTCTGGCCTGCTCGGGCGTTTCATCGACATCATCCTCAACGAGATCTTCCCCTACCTGATCCTGGGCTCGCTGTTCGGCGCCTCGGCGGGCGGCAAGTCCCTGATCAAGCTCGCCTTCCGCTGGACCCGGCGCCTCCGGGGCGGGCCGGCGCACGCGGCCATCGTGTCGTCCGCCATGTTCGGGACGATCTCGGGCGGGCCGATCGTCAACGTGCTGTCGACCGGGGTTCTCACGATTCCGATGATGATCCGGCGCGGCTTTTCCCCGACCTTCGCCGGCGGGATGGAGGCCGCCGCCTCGTCGGGCGGCTCGATCATGCCGCCGGTGATGGGGGTTGCGGCCTTCGTGCTCGCCGCGCTCACCGCGGTCCCCTACAGCGAGGTCATCGTCGCCGCCGCGATCCCCGCCATCGCCTATTTCTTCTGTCTGTTCCTGTCGGCGATCTTCCAGTCGCGCAAGCAGAACATCGAGGCCTTCGGCGAGATGACCGCGGAGATGCACCTGTCGCGTCAGGACATCTACAACCTGATGATGATCTTCGGGCCCATCCTGGTGATCCTGTTCCTGCTGCTGACGTCCAAGGAGAACGTCGGCTGCGGCTGGTTCGACGGGCTGCTCGGCGCCGAGCGCGTATTCGCCGACGGGGTGTGCAAGGTCTCCGAGCTACCGTGGTTCCTCAAGCTGCTGCAGAACGCCGCTGGCGACGCCGGAAGCGCCGGGTGGTGGGCGGTCGCGCTCCTCTGCTTCCTCCTCTTCCTCGATCCGGAAATGCGGGTGCGGCCGCGCAAGCTGCTCGATGCGTTCTCCGACGCGGGAGTCCTGATCTCGACCCTCTATCTGATGTTTCTCGCGGTCTCGATCATCGATTTCTGCCTCAAGCTGACCGGCCTTCCCTTCTTCATCTCGCTCGACGTGCTGCAATGGCTGCAAAGCCTCAATCTGGGGGCGGGCGGCTCGGTGATCTTCCAGTTCATGGCGCTCGGGATGACCATGCTGCTCGCGGTGCTGCTCGGCATGGGGATGCCGGCGGTGCCGGCCTATATCAACGTCGCCCTGCTGATGGGACCGGTGCTCGCCGGGCTCGGCATCTCGATCTTCACCGCGCACATGTTCATCTTCTACTTCGCCGTGGCGTCTGCGATCACCCCGCCGGTGGCGCTCGCCGCCTTCGCGGCGAGCTCGATCACCAAGGCGGAACCCATGGCGACCGGGTTCTCCGCGGTACGGTCCGGGATCGTCATTTTCGTGATCCCGTTCGTCTTCGCGGTCTATCCCGAGCTGCTGCTGATCGAACCAGCGGTGGTGAACCCCAAATCGACCGGTGGCGAGATCGCCTATCTGCCCGGATATGACGGGAGCGTGGAATTGCTGCCGCTGCTTTGGCTGCTCGCGCGCCTCGTGCTGGCGCTCTATCTGCTGGCCAGCGCGCTCGCGCGGTTCGACCGGACGGCGCTGCCGATCTGGGAGACCGGGCTCAGGCTGGCGCTCGCGGTCCTGGTGATTTCCAACGACAGCACGGTCTACGGCCCCGCCATCGCCGCGGCGGCACTGTGGATCGCATGGCATAGCCTCCGCACGCGCAGAAAGCGCGCCGAGGGCGAAGCCGCCTCAGGGAGTTGAAGCCGGCGGCCTGCGGTGCCGCGTCGCTTGTTCGTAGGCGTGGGCGTAGCGGATCATCCGCGCATCGTCGTAGCCGCGGCCGAGAAAGGTGATGCCGGCCGGCAGCCCGTCCTCGGTGAACCCCGCCGGAACCACGATCGAGGGCACGAAGACCAGGAAGGTGTTGAGCCAGGGCGCGCCCTTCTGGTCGACGTAGGGCGGGTTGACGCCGTCGGCGATCAGGGTGGGCTGGTGTTCCACCGCCTTGTGGACGATGGCGTCGAGCCGGTGGTCGGCCATGACGGCCAGAAGATTGGTCGTAAGCCTCTCGCGCGCCGCGAGAAATGCGTACCGCGCTTCGGCGCTCGCCTGGGCGGCCCAGCGCACGCGCACGCCGCGGCTGGTCTCGGCGAATAGCGGCGATGCCATCGCCTCGTCACGCGTGGAGAACGGCCGGTTGTCGAGCCCGGAGACGTATTCGCGGAACGCGGCGTCCTCCTCCGCCCGGTCGTTGACCCGCGTGGCCAGCAGTTCGACCAGATCCGGGATCGCCACCGGGTCCACGAGCTCCGCGCCGCAGTCCGCGAGCTCCCGCACCGCGCGGGAGAACACGGCGTCCACCCTGGCGAAGTCCTCCGACTCCGGTTCGCTGGCGAAGCCGATCGGCTCGCGCAGGATCCCGATGCGCGCGTCCTTCAACCCGTCCGCGTCGAGCCCGGCGGCGTAGCTCTCCGGTACATGGCCGACGCCGCGCGCGGTGACCGGGTCGGAAGGGTCGTAGCCCACCATGACGTCGAGGAGAAGCGCGGCATCGGCGACGCTGCGGCACATCGGCCCGAGCGAGCCGTTGATCATCGGCCAGCCGGCATAGACGCCGCCCCGGCTGACCAGCCCGGCGGTCGGGCGCATGCCGACGATCCCGTTCCACGCCGCCGGCCGGCGGATCGAGGCGAACCCCTCTTGGCCGATAGCGACGGCGGCGAGGTTGGCGGAGACCGCCGCGCCCGAGCCGCCCGAAGAGCCGCCCGCGGTACGCGCGAGATCGTAGACGTTGCGCGTCGAGCCGAACAGCGAGCCGTGGGTGTCGCCCGCGCCCATCTCGCCCAGCGTCGACTTGGCGATGAAGATCGCCCCGGCCCGGCGGAGCCGCGCAGCCACGAAGCAGTCCCGCCCCGGGTAATGGTCCCGGAACAGCACCGAGCCCATCGTCGTCGGCATGCCGGCGACATCGGCCTGGTCCTTGACGATCGCCGGGATGCCGTGCAGCGGGCCAACCGAGCCCTCTTTCTCGAACGCCGCGTCCAGCCGGGCGGCGTCTTCCAGCGCTTCGGGATTGACCGAGACGATCGAATTGATCGCCGGGCCGTTCCGGTCATAGGCCTCGATGCGGGCGAGATAGGTCTCGACCAGCGCCCTCGCCGTCAGCGCGCCCGCGCGATACGCCGCGTGAATCTTCGCTATGCTGGTTTCGGCAACCGCGAACCCGCCATCCGCCGCCACGTCGCGCCTCCGTCCCTCAGCCGATCTCGGGCAGGATCTCCTCGGCGATCCGCGCGATCTGCTCCATGTCGAAGCGATAGGGAACCAGGGTGATCTGCTGCACGCCCGCGTCGAGATGGGCGCGGAGCTGCTCGATGCACTCCTCCGCCGTGCCGAGCACCGCGCTGTCGGTGGTCGAATCGCTCCAGCCGGCGAAATCCCATTCGGTGGTCAGCCACTCATACATCGGCTTCTCCACCTCGGCGCGCGACGGGCCCAGCATGATCGGAAGCTGGTTGATGCTCTTCAGCGTGTCGGGGTCCTTGCCGCCCTCCTCGGCGAAGCGGCGCACCTTGTCCCAGGATTTCACGAAGCCCTCGACGGTGTAGTAGTAGGTGAGCCAGCCGTCGCCGGCCACTGCGGCGCGCCTCAGCACCCGGTCGACATAGCCGCCGATCAGGATCGGCGGGCGCGGCTTCTGCACCGGCTTGGGCGACATCACCGCCTCGCGCAGCTCATAGGGCGGGTAGTTCCCGGTCACCGAGTCCTCGGTGAACAGGCGGGTCAGGATCTCCAGGTTCTGATCCATGATGTTGCCGCGCTTGTTGAACGGCACGCCCATGGCGTCGAACTCGCGCTTGTACCAGCCCGACGCCATGCCGAGGGTGAGCCGCCCGTTGGAGATCTGGTCGAGGCTGGAGAGCTGCTTGGCGAGCACCACCGGGTTGCGCGAGGGCAGGACGAGGATGCCGGTGCCGATGCGGATCTCGCTGGTCCGCGCCGCCACCGCGGTCAGCACGGTGAGCGAGTCGAGGATTGGGAAATAGGGGTCGACGCCGAGCAGGACGTGATCCCAGACCCAGACCGACTCGTAGCCCAGCTCCTCCACGCGGACCGCGTAGTCGATCAGCGCCTGCGGATCGGGCATCTCCGGCGCGGCGGTGAAATTCTGCATCGCGATGCCGACGATCTTGCTGGCCATGTCTTCCCCCGTTCTCCGGTTCGCCGCGCGCGCGGCTCAGGCGATGTAGACCCGGTCCGGGTCCATCTCGCGCAGCACCGCCAGCTCGTCTGCGGTCGGCGGCTCGGTCCGGCCGATCTCGTCGTCGAACATCAGCTCGAACCCGGTCGCCTCCTGCACCTGTTCCGGCTCCACGCCGTCATGCAGCGCCTCGACCTTCATCCGGCGAGTCTCGTCGTCGAAGCCGAGCACGGCGAGGTCGGTGATCACCCGGTAGGGCCCGCCCGTGGTCAGCCCGGAATCGCTGCGCGTGGTGCCGCCGTGCCAGTAGCCGGTCGAGGTGACGAAATCGACCTCCTCCACGAAGCGTCGCTTCTCGTGGATCATCGAGACGATCATTCTCGTCAGGCTCGCGATGTCGTTGCCTCCGCCGGTCCCGGGCAGGCGGATCTTGGGGCTCGCGGCATCGCCGATGAACGAGCTATTGAGATTGCCGTACCGGTCGATCTGGGCGCCGCCCATGAAGCCGATATCGACATAGCCCCGCTGCAGCAGCAGCAGCACGTCGGTGTTCGACAGCACCATGTTCGCCTGACGCGTGCAGCGCTGCTCGTTGGTCGAGGGCGGCAGCTCGCCGGGGACGATGAACGGCCCGAGCACCCCGCCCTCGAACAGGATGGTGAGCCCCGGCGCGTGGGTGCGCTGCGCGAGCGTGGCGGCGAGCAGGGGGATGCCGACGCCGGCGAAGACGGTCTGCCCGTCCTCCAGCGAGCGGCTGCTCATCACCGCGAGGAGCTCGGACGCGCTGTGGGATCCGTTGTGGGTCCCGTGGTCAGTCCCGTGGTCAGTCATTGTAGACGCTCCTGCCGCGCCGGGCCGCGTCGATCACGTTGTCCATGCCCAGGAGATCGAGATAGGCGACCCAGTCCTTGGGTTGGTAGACGTAGCGCTCCAAATATTCCTTCACCCCGGCCTCGGGGTCACGGGCGATCTGCGCCGCATAGGAGTCGAGATTGGGGAGGAACGGCTCGTACACCCCGTAGCACTCATGCGGCGCGCAGCCATAGGGCGCCTCGACCACCGCATCGACGGTGATGAACGGGATCCGCGTGCGGTCGGGGGCGCGGCGGATCTGGCTGTTGGAGACGATGCGCTCGGTGGTCAGGATGACCCGGTTGGCCGCCATCGCGATGTCGGCGTCCATGAAGGGCAGCCCGTCCATCTGCGCGTTGCCGTATTCGTCGCAGCGCTGGACGTGGATCAGCGCGACATCGGGGTTGAGCGCGGGCACCAGCAGCAGCCTGTCCCCGGTGAACGGGCAGTCCATCTCCTTCGGCCCGTCGATCCGCCCGGTGAGGTCGGAGCCCAGCATGCTGCGCACCGGGATGAACGGCACCCCCATCGCGCCGGCGCGGTAGCGCACCCCGATCGCCATGTGGCTCCACTCCTCGAACACCGCCTGCCCGGTCTCGGTGAAGTGGCGCATCACCTTGGAGACGCCCCAGACGATGCCCTGGGAGAACCAGCTCGTCAGCACGTGCCTGCTGGCGCCCGAGCCGTAGAACAGATCGCCCTCGGTCGAGGTGATGCTGCGCGAGACCACGAGGTCCTTCCGGCGCGCCCGGATCAGCGCCCAGACCATCGCCATCGGCGTGCGCGAGAGCGTGCAGCCGCCGAGCGCGACGTGATCGCCGTCCTTGACCAGCGCCGCCGCCTCTTCCAGCGACATCACCTTCTCGCGCAGGCTGCGGTCCCGCGCCTCGGTCTCGCGCCTGAGATCGGCATAGGCCTTGGTCACCTCGTCCCCTCCTCAGCCCGGCCGGTTGACGCCGGTCTCGGCGTTGAACGCCCGGATCGCCTCGTCCCACCGCGGCAGCACGTGGTGGAGCCCGGTCCAGAACCCCTGGTCGCGGCGCTCGTCGAACGCCGCGAGGTCCACGCCGCGCTGCTCGACCCAGGTAAAATAGCCGAGATTGAAGATCCGCGTCCGCTCCGCCCAGCCGGTCTCCAGCACGTGGTCGGTGCCGATCGCCGAGAGGTCCCGGCCGAAGGTCTCCGCCGCCGCGATGTCGTCATAGGCGCCCGAGAACTCGGCGTCGACCGTCTTCGCCCGCTCGCTGTCGTACATCGAGGCCCCGTCGGTCGCGACGGTGACGATGAGGTCGTTGGGCCCGAGGCCGTAGCGCTTGGCGATCTTGATCGAGGCCAGCAAATTGGCGATCGACGACAGGCCGAAATCCGCGAGCCCGGCGACGATCCCCGGATCGACGCCGCATCGCCCCACGAGATGGGCGCGCCCCGCCTCGCTGTTGAACAGCGCGTTCAGCCGGTCGCAGTTGCGGTCCGAGACGCCGACCACGGCATCGGTGTTCATCACGTTCTGGATCAGCGGGATGTGCTTGTCGCCGATCCCCTGGATGTTGTGCGCGCCATAGCCGTTATAGAGCATGGTCGGGCATTCGAGCGGCTCGACGGCGACGATCCGCGCGCCCAGCGCCGCCTTCAGATGGTCCCCGGCGCCGAGCGTCCCGCCGGAACCGGTGCCGGCGACGAAGGCGGCGAGCGAAAGATCGGGGTTGCTCCTCCGAAGATGCGCATGGACCGCCTCCAGCGCCGGCCCGGTGCAGCGGAAATGGCCGAGATAGTTGGCGAACTCGGAGAACTGGTTGAGGATCGCATTGGCCGGATCGCGCTCCAGCGCGTCGCAGGCGTCGTAGATCTCCTTGACGTTGCTCTCCGAGCCCGGTGTGCGCACGATGTCGTCCGGGTGCTCGATCCATTCCCGCAGCCAGTCGAACCGCTCGGCGCTCATCCCTTCGGGCAGCACGGCCACGCCGCGCACCCCCATGATGCGCGAGATCGCGACCCCGCCGCGGCAGTAATTGCCGGTCGACGGCCACACCGCCTTGTGGCGGGCCGGGTCGAAGCGTCCGGTGACCAGCCGCCAGACCAGGCAGGCATAGGCGGCGAGCACCTTGTGCGCGCCGATCATCGGGAAGCTGTTGCCGAGCGCGACCGCGATCGGCGCGTCGACGCCGGTCAGCCCCCGGGGCAGCACCACATGCGGCGGCACCGCCCGGATGCCGCCGGTTTCGATGTCGTTGAACCAGTGCACGCGGAACAGGTTGCAGGGATCGGCCGCATCGCGGTCTATGCGAGCGGTCCGGGCAGCGATATCGGCCGGTATCGCCGCGGGGTCGGCGAGCTCGGCGAAGGTCGGAAGCACCACCCGCGCATCGCGCAGATGGCGGACGGCGCTGCGATAGGCCGCCCGATCCTCGATCGCGGTCGGCAGCGCCGCCCCGGTCATGGCCGGCACCGCCCGGATCTACGGCGAATTGCCGACATGCTCCATCACCGCGCGGACGATGTTGACATAGCCTGTGCAGCGGCAGAGATGGCCGCTCAGCATGTCGCGCAGCTCATCCTCGCTCGGCTTCGGGTTCTCTTCCAGATAGGCGCTCAGCGACATCAGGATCCCCGGCGTGCAGTACCCGCATTGCAGCCCGTGGTTCCGCCGGAAGGATTGCTGCAGGTCGCTGAGCCCCCCGGATTCGGGGCTGAGGCTCTCCACGGTGTCGACCCGCCTGCCGTCGACCTGCACCGCGAAGGTGAGGCAGGCCCGGCTCACCGCCCCGTCGATGCGTACCGTGCAGGCACCGCAGACGCCGTGCTCGCAGCCGACATGGACGCTGGTCAGGCCGAGCTCGTGGACCAGGAAGTCCGACAGCAGCAAGCGCGGCTCCGCGTGGCCCTGGGCCTGCTTGCCGTTGAGGGTGAAGGAGATCGCGTGCCGCGCATCCCGGTTCAGCTGCGGCATGACCTGGCCTCCTCGATGACTTTCCTGCCCAGCCGGCGGACCAGCTCGCGGCGGTAGCGCGCGGTCGCGTGCACGTCGTCATAGCCGCCGAGCTCCCAGGCGAAGGCGTTCAGCGCGTCGTCGAGCGCGCTGCCCTCGATCCCGTCCCATTCGCGCACCGCCGGGCGGTCGGCGACGCCGCCGACACCGAGCCGGACCCGCTCGCCGGAGGCCGAAGCGGCAAGCGCCACGATGGCGAAGTCGCCGCGCCGCTGCGCCATCTCGGCGAACGCGTAGCCGCTTTCGGGCTCCGCCACCGGAAAGCGGATTGCGGCCACCATCTCGTCGTCGCGCTTCGCCGTGGTCAGCATCCCGGTCTGAAAGTCAGCGGCGGCGACGCGGCGCTCGCCGGCGGCAGACCGCAGCACCGCCTCGCCGCCCAGCGTCGCTAGGCAGAGCGGCAGCTCCGAGCTCGGATCGGAATGGGCGACCGAGCCGCACACGGTTCCCCGGCTGCGGGTCTGGTAATGCCCGATATGGGGAAACGCCGCATGCACCAGCGGCAGGCTCCCGGCGGTCCCGTCCCAGCGTTCGAGGGCGCTCTGGCGGGTCGACGCGCCGACCTCCACCGCGCCGTCGTCGAGGCGGATGTAGTCGAACGACGCGATGCCGGAAATGTCGATCAGCATGGCCGGCTCGACGAGGCGGAAGTTGAGCATCGGCACCAGCGAGAGACCGCCGGCGAGAATGCGGGCGTCGTCGCCGTTTCTGGCCAGGCCGTCGAGCGCTTCCTCGGCGGAGGCCGCGCGCATGTAATCGAACGGGCTCGGCTTCATCGGCCGATTCCGAGCGCTGCCAGCAGGCGCCGCCACCAGGAGGCCGCGTCCACGTCCGCCGCCGCAGCCTCGGCCGGCCCGCCGCCGAGCACCGAGGCGAGGCGGTCGAAGAACTGCCGCACCAGCGCCCGGGCGGCGCCTTCGAGCATGCGCCCGCCGACCGCCGCCACGGTGCCCGAGACCTCGATCCGGTAATCGTAGGCGAGCGCCGTGCCGCCGTCCTTCGGTGCGAGGGTCACCCGCCCGCTGCCTTCCGAGAGCCCGAGCATCCCGGTAAGCGCGCCCGTGAGCGTCGCCGCGTTGGGCGGGTCCAGGTCGCTCAACCTGACATTCGCCTTGAAGCGGCCCTTGACCGGGCCCGCGCCGATCGACAGCTCGGCGCGGTAGTCGTTCTCGCCCACCCGGTCCAGAGCGTGGCAGCCGGGGATGACCGAGGCGAGCCTTTCCGGATCGAGCAGGGCCGCCCATACCTCCTCGGGCGGGGACGGCACGAACGCATCGCCGGTTCCCGCGATGACATTCCCCGCTGCCTTCCGCGCGGCCGAAGGGGCCTCGGGACCGTCGGGCGGCGGCCGTTCCTCGCCGTGGATCAGGCCGGCGACCTTGTTGGGGGTGAGGGGCAATGTGACGTTTTCGATCCCGAGCGCGTCGCATACCGCATTGGCGATGCAGACGGGTGTGGACATGCAGTTGCCCTCGCCTACCCCCTTGGCGCCCAGCGGGGTGACCAGCGACGGCGTCTCCATGTGCACGACCTGGGGCTCCGGCACCTCCCAGGCGGTCGGTACCAGGTAGTCGGCGAAGGTGCCGTTGAGGAAGCTGCCGTCCTCGCCATAGGCGAACTCCTCGTGCAGCGCGCAGCCCACCGCCCAGGCGAAGGCGCCGTGCACCTGCCCTTCGGCGAGCTTGGGGTTCAGCAGCGTGCCCGAATCGTGCATCGTCACGTACTTGTCGATCTTCACCGCGCCGGTGTCGCGGTCGATCTCGACGCCGCAGAAATCGAACACGAAGCCATAGGTGAGCGAGGAGTTGATCTGGTCCTTGTCGTTGGGCGGCTCCAGCTCGGGCGGCGACC
>JAPPGP010000050.1 GCA_028821395.1 Defluviicoccus sp. | reverse complement strand
TCTTCTTGTAGATGTAGATCAGCTCGCCCAGGCTCGCATAGCAGAACGCGAGATGGGAGACGCCCACCCTATCCCCCGGTTTGGCGCCCCAGCCGGGCTTCTTGATGATGACGATCCGGTGGTCGTGATCGTCATAGGTCAGGAACGTCAGCGGCGGGCCCTGCTCTTCGTTGACGGCAACGATCTCGGCGTTGAACAGCCGCTGGTAGAACGTGACCATCGCGTCGTAGTTCTCGTCGGAAAAGATATGCAGGTGGTGCATATGGTCGGGCGACGGCATCGATGCGACGGTGCCGGGCGGATCGCTCCGCATCGGGTTGACGCTCTCGGGGACGTAGCGTTCGCGCAGGGTTGTCGCCATGGGGGCCTCCTGAGCCTGTCTGTGCGCCGATGATCGACGAAGGACACCCGATTGTCGAGTGGGCGCAAGCCGACGTGAATTCGAAATGAAGTGTTTCTTGGAGTCTTCGAGCCTTGGAGGTCGATGCGGTGGCCGTTGCGGAAGATGCGGTCGAGGATGCCGTCGGCGACTGTGAGCTCGCCGATCGCCACGGGCCATTGCGCTACCGAGATCTGACCGGTGATCAGGCTGGACCTGTGTTCGTAACGCTTTCGGCAATCTCCGGCAGGTCGCGCCGGTTCTCGGCGGATAAACCCAGGAATCTCCGGGCGTCGAAGGCCAGCATGAAGACCTTGGCGAGGCGCTGTATCGATTCCTGGACGGCGTGAGCGCCCGTGATGCTGGATCGCCGGCCTGTAGCTCTTGGCCGTCCCGGGCTTGCACCGCACCGCGACATGCTCCACCAGACAACGGTCGGCGAGATCGGCGACGGTGGGCTCCGGCGGGAACGGCTCCCCGCCCCGTTTGATCCGGTCGATGACGACGGCCGCCTCGCGCCGTCGCACGTCTGGGTGCCGTCGCGCCCCAGCGTCACCCGCTTCAGGCCGGCTGGCCCGCGGGACTGCACGATGTAGAGCTTGCGCCCGGTCGAATGCACTCGCACGCCGAAGCCGGCGAGCTTGTATTCCCGGATCAAGTCCCGGGCTACTCAGGATGTGGGGCGGGCCGAAACCTCTCCCCCATCCCGAGTAGGCCCGAAGGGCCGTATCGAGGGACGCCGCGCTACCGCGGGTTCAGTAGCACCGGATCACCTCGCCGTGGCGCTCGCAGTCGGCGGCGGCCAGGGCGACGAAGACGTCGCCCAGCGCATCGGGCGGTTTGAGGCTCGCCGGATCTTCGCCCGGAAACGCCTGGGCGCGCATCCCGGTTCGCGTTCCGCCGGGGTCCACGACATTGACGCGGAGCCGGGTCTTGGCGGTCTCCGCCGCCCAGGCGAGGGCCATCGTCTCCAGCCCCGCCTTGGAGACCGCGTAGCTGCCCCAATAGGGCAGCGCGAGACGGCCCGCCCCGCTGCCGACGAAGATCGCGCGGCCCGCTTCGACCGCGCGCAGCGCCGGATCGAGGGCGCGGATCAGGTGGAAATTGGCGCCGAGATTGACCGCCAGCACCCGGTCCCACTCGCGCGGGTCGATCTGGTGCATCGGCGCCAGCGTGCCAAGCTGCGCGGCGTTGGCCACCAGGATGTCGAGCCGGCCGAAACGCTCGGCGATCGCGGCCGCCAGCCTGTCGGCGGCGCTTGCCTCGGCCAGGTCGACCTCCACCAGCGTGGCCGACCGGGCGCCGCCCGAGGCGGCCCGGATCGCATCGTCGACCTCCTCGAGCCCGCCCACGCTGCGCGCCGCCAGCACCGGAAGCGCGCCTTCGCTCGAGAAACGCCGGGCGATCGCCGCGCCGATACCGCGCGAGGCGCCGGTGATCAGCGCGACCCGCCCGTCGAGCCTCGGCGGCGCGGCCACTCAGCGGGTCTCCGCGAGCAGCGAGAGCTGGCCGTCGGTGTCTCCTTCGCTGCGGTCGACCAGCGGGATCGGATAGCGGCCGGAGAAACAGGCATCGCAGAACCGGGGCGCGCCCGCGTCGCGGCCCCGCTCGCCGAGCGCCCGGTAGAGCCCGTCGAGCGAGAGATAGGCGAGGCTGTCGACGCCGATCAGCCGCATCATCTCCTCCACGTCGTGGCGCGCCGCCAGCAGCTCGTTGCGTTCCGGCGTGTCCACGCCGTAGAAGCAGGAATGCGTGGTCGGCGGAGACGCGACGCGCATGTGGACCTCGGACGCGCCGGCATTGCGCACCATCTCGACGATCTTGGTCGACGTGGTGCCGCGGACGATGCTGTCGTCGACCAGGATCACCCGCTTGCCGCGGATCAGGTTGCGGTTCGCGTTGTGCTTGAGCTTGACGCCGAGATGGCGGATGCGGTCGGTCGGCTCGATGAAAGTGCGCCCGACATAGTGATTGCGGATGATGCCGATCTCGTAGGGAATGCCGGCTTCCCGCGAATAGCCGAGCGCCGCCGGCACGCCGGAGTCGGGGATCGGAACCACCACATCGGCCGCGGCCGGCTGCTCGCGCGCGAGCTCTTCGCCGATGCGGCAGCGCGCCTCGTAAACATTGACTGACTCCACGCTCGAATCGGGGCGCGCGAAGTAGATGTACTCGAAGACGCAAAGGCGCTTCGGCCGGGGCGGGAAGGGCGCGAGGCTGCGCACCCCGCCGGCGCCGATCAGCACGATCTCTCCCGGCTCCACGTCGCGCACGTATTCGGCGCCGATGATGTCGAGCGCGCAGGTCTCCGAGGCGAGTATCCAGCCGCCGCCGATACGCCCCAGCACCAGCGGCCTGACCCCCAGCGGATCGCGCACGCCGATCATCGCGGTGTTGGTCATCGCCACCAGGGAATAGGCGCCGACGACCTGTTCGAGCGCGTCGACCAGCCGTTCCTCCACCGAGTCCTTGGCCGAGGTGGCGATCAGGTGGACGATGACTTCGGTGTCCGTGGTCGAATGGAACAGGCATCCGCGCTCGACGAGGGCGCGGCGGAGGCGCCTGGCGTTGGTCAGGTTGCCGTTGTGGCCGATCGCGAACCCGCCCGAGGCCAGATCGGCGAATAGCGGCTGGACGTTGCGCAGCACCGCATCGCCGGTGGTCGAATACCGGTTGTGGCCGATCGCGCGGTCCCCGGGCAGGCTGCGGATCACCGCCTCGTCGCTGAAATTCTCGCCCACCTCGCCCAGCGCGTGGTGGCTGTGAAAGCGCTCGCCGTCGAACGAGACGATTCCCGCGGCTTCCTGCCCGCGATGCTGCAGGGCATGCAGGCCGAGCACGGTCAGCGCCGCGGCATCGGCATGGTCCCACACGCCGAACACGCCGCATTCCTCGCGCGGCTTGTCGCTGTTTCGGCCGGGGGCTTCGCTGATCTGCATTTCGCTCACTGGTTGGCGTTGAACAGGCGGTCCATCTCGCGCCGCTCGTTCTTGCTGTACCCCGGCTTGTCCTTCGTCCCCTGGCTCTCCGGAACCGGCGTCATCAGCCTCTCCGCCTCGGCGCCGGGATCCGGCTGCGGCGCGGCTGCGGCGCCCGTCACGCTTGCCGGGCGCCACTCCGGCGGCAGCAGGGAGACCATGAAGCGCGCCGAGAAGGCGAGCAATGGGGCGGTCCGGGAGTCGCGCAGCCATTCCGGGCGTTCGCTCCCCTCATGCGGAAGGACGAGCAGACGCTCGACCACCAGGTAGCTCCCGGACGCCACCGCGATCCCGAGTGCCAGCCCGACGAGGAGGCCGAGCGAACGGTCGACCGCGCCGAGCGCGCTGCCCCGGATCCGCTCGGCGATCAGATGGGTCAGGACGGTCAATACGATCAGCCCCGCCATGAAGACGACGCCGCCCGCCGCAAGGTCGGCGAGGAAGGGGCTTTCGATCCAGCCCCGCGCGGTGGGGCGCAGCAGCGGCATGCCGTACACGGTGAGCAGCGCCGCCCCGATCCAGCTGCCGATGCCGAGCAGCACCCGGACCACGCCGAGCCACAGCCCGAGCAGCCCGGCGATGACGAGTGCGGCGATGACCGCGAGGTCGAGCGGCGACACGCTAGACGCCTCCAGCTTGCGGCCAGGCCGCGTCCGGTGCCGCGCGCGGCGGGCCGAACATCGCGACGAGATCGCTCAGATGGCCGATCTCGGTGATCTCGATGCCCGCCTGCGGGATCGCCTCTCCGCCGCCCTGCGCCGGCGCGATCGCGCGGGCGAATCCGAGCTTCGCCGCCTCGCGCAGCCGGAGCGCCGGCCGGCCGATGCCGCGCACCTCGCCGCCGAGGCCGATCTCCCCGAACATGACCGCGTCCGAAGGCGCCGCCCGGTCCGAAGCGGCGGACAGCACCGCGCCCGCGACGGCGAGATCGGCGGCCGGTTCGGCGATCCGCATCCCGCCGGCGACGTTGAGATAGACATCGCGCCCGGCGAGGCCGATCCCGCAGCGCGCCTCGAGCACGGCGAGCACCATCGCCAGCCTGGCCGAATCCCAGCCCACCACGGCGCGCCGCGGCGTGGCGAGCGGCGAGGGCGCCACCAGCGCCTGGATCTCCACCAGCACCGGGCGGGTTCCCTCCATGCCGGCGAAAACCGCCGCGCCGGGCACGTCGCTCCGGCGCTCGGCGAGGAACAGCGCCGAAGGGTTGGAGACTTCGATCAGGCCACGCCCCGTCATCTCGAACACGCCGATCTCGTCGGTCGGCCCGAAACGGTTCTTGAGCGCGCGCAGCACGCGGAATTCGTGGCTGCTCCGGCCTTCGAAATAGAATACCCCATCGACCATGTGTTCGAGCACGCGCGGACCGGCGATGGCCCCGTCCTTGGTCACATGTCCGACCAGCAGCAGACAGAAACCGCGACGCTTGGCGAGATGGATCAACTCCTGTGCGCTGGCGCGAACCTGGGCAACCGTACCGGGCGCGGATTCCAACGTGTCGACATACATTGTCTGGATCGAATCGACCACCACCGCCCGCGGCACCTCGCCGCCATCGAGCGTCGTGGCGATATCGCGGACGCCGGTCGCCGTCGCCAGCCGCACCGGGGAGCCGCCGAGGCCGAGCCGCCGGGCGCGCAGGCGGATCTGGTCGACGGCTTCCTCGCCCGAGATATAGGCCACCGGCACCGCGCCCGCCAGCGCACCCGCCACTTGAAGCAGCATCGTCGACTTGCCGATGCCCGGGTCTCCGCCGACCAGCAGCGCCGAGCCGGCGACCAGCCCGCCTCCGGTCACGCGGTCGAACTCCGCGATTCCGCTGGCCAGCCGGGGCGCGTCCGCTTCGCTGCCGGCGAGCGGCACGAGCTCGATCGCGGTGCCCTGTCCGACACCCAGCCCGCGCGGCGTCGCGGGGCGGGGCTGCTCCTCGACAATCGCGTTCCATTCGCCGCAGGCGTCGCATCTGCCGCTCCACTTGGCGAAGGCGGCGCCGCATTCCTGGCAGACATATCGGCTGGCCTGACGGGCCATTCTCGACGTCTCCCGCGACCGTTGCCGGGCGGATCAGGCCGCGTGGGCGGCCGTGCGGATCGGACCTTCCGTACGGCCGTGGATGAACTGGTCTACCGCCGGATCGCCGCTGTCGTCGACCGCGGCGGCCGGACCCGCCCAGATGATCCTGCCGGCATGGATCATCGCGATCCGGTCGGCGATCCGGCGTGCGCTCGACATGTCGTGGGTGATGGTGAGCGCGGTCGCGCCGAGGCCGCGCACGCATTCCATGATCAGCTCGTTGATCGCGTCGCCCATCATCGGATCGAGGCCCGTGGTGGGCTCGTCGAAGAACAGGATCTCGGGCTCGACGGCGATCGCGCGGGCGAGAGCGACGCGCTTCTGCATGCCGCTCGACAGCTCGGACGGGTGCCGGTCGGCCTGGCCGCCGTCGAGGCCGACATGGGCGAGCTTCTCGATGGCGACCCTCCGCGCCGCACCGCGTTCCATGCCCCGGTTGTGGATCAGCCCGAAAGCGACGTTCTCCCAGACCCGCATGCTGTCGAACAGGGCCGCGCCCTGGAACAGCACGCCGAACCTCGCCAGCACCGCGTTTCGCGCCCCGCCGTAGAGCCCCACGGTCTCCGCGCCGTCTATCGCGATACTGCCCGAGTCCGGCCGCATGAGGCCGATGATGTTCTTGACCAGCACCGACTTGCCGGTTCCCGACCCGCCGATGACCACCAGGGATTCGCCGCGCAGGATGTCGAGGTCGAGCTTGTCGAGCACGCGGTTGGCGCCGAAGCTCTTGCACAACCCCCGCACCCGGATCATCGGGCGTCCGCCGTCCGCCGCCGTCTGGTGTCCCGACATCACGCGAAGAACGCTTCGGTGATCAGGTAGTTGGACGCGAGGATGAGCACCGACGCCGAGACCACCGCGTTGGTCGTCGCCGCGCCCACGCCCTGCGCCCCGCCGCGCGAGTAGTAGCCGTGATAGCAGCCCATCAGGGCGATCAGGAAGCCGAACACGGCCGCCTTGACGAGCCCGGAGACGATGTCGATGACCTCGAGATACTGATACGTGCTCTTGAGGTAGACCGTCGTGTTGAAGCCGAGCTTGTTGACCGCCAGCAGATAGCCGCCGAAGACGCCGATCGCGTCGGCGGCCAGCACGCAGAGCGGCAGGGTGAGCGTGCCGGCGATCAGCCGCGGCGCGACGAGGTAGTTGAAGGGGTTGGTCGCAAGAGCGGTCAGGGCGTCGATCTGCTCGGTCACCCGCATGGTGCCGATCTCGGCCGCCATCGCCGCGCCGATGCGGCCGGCGACCATCAGGCCGGCAAGCACCGGGGCGAGCTCGCGGGTGATCGACAGCGCCACGATGGCGGCCACCGCGCTTTCCGCGTTGAACCGCGAGAACCCGGCATAGCTCTGCAGCGCCAGCACCATCCCGGTAAACAGGGCCGTCAGCCCCACCACCGGCAGCGAGTAGTAGCCGACCTCGATCATCTGGCGGCCGATCAAGCGGAAATGGAAGGGCGGACGGACGCAGTGCATCGCGCCGGTGCCGGCGAACCAGGTCAGCCGGCCGGCGGCGGCGAGGAAGTTGAGCGTCGCGCGCCCAACAGAGGCGACGGCGTTCACCCGCCCGCCCCGCCGCGATGGATCCGGCGCACCCGCCCGCCGATGCGGGCGAGAATCTCGTATCCGATCGTGCCCGCCTCGGCCGCCAGCGCGTCGGCGTCGTGCTCGTCGTCGATGAGGTCGACGACGCAGCCCGGGCGGACCAGGCCGGGCTCAATCCCGGTTACGTCGAGTGTGGCGAGGTCCATCGATACCCGTCCGACGAGGGGCACCGGCGTGCCGCCGATGCGCCCGCTGCCGCAGTCTCCGAGGGCGCGTGGCAGCCCGTCGGCATACCCCATCGCGATGGTGGCGAGCGTCGATCCGGCGGCGATCAGGCGGTCGGCACCGTATCCAACGGGTGTTTTGCTGTCAACGATCCGCGCCTGGAGGATGCGGGCCTGCAGCCGGACGACCCGCTGCATCGGGTTGGGCCGGCCCGACACCACCGACAGCCCGTAGAGCGCGGCGCCGGGGCGGAGCAGGTCGTAGTGAAACCCCGCTCCGAGAAGGATCCCGGCCGAGTTGGCGAAGGAGGCGGGCGCCGCGGGGAGGCGCGCCCGCATCGCGTCGAACGCCGCCTTCTGGGCCGCGTTCAGCGGGTGGTGCGGCGTATCGGCGCAGGCGAGATGGCTCATCACGAAGGCGAGCTCGATCCCGGCCAGCCGGTCGGGCTCGGCCGCGACCGCCGCCGCGTCGGGCGGGTCTAGGCCGAGCCGGGTCATTCCGGTATCCAGCATCAGCGCCGCCCGCCGCCCGCCATGCGCCCTTGCGTGGCGCGACCACCGCGCCAGCGCGTCCAGGGTGCCGAGAACCGGAGTGAGCCGATGGCCGTCGTAGCGCGCCGCATCGTCTTCGACATCGCCGTCGAAGACCAGGATCTCGGCCGGCGCCGCTGCGAGCGCTTGGCGCAGCGCGGCGCCCTCGGCCGGGGTGGCGACGAAGAACGTCCGGCACCCCGCGCGGCTCAGCGCCCGGCCGACTTCCGCCGCGCCGAGCCCGTAGGCGTCGGCCTTCACCACCGCCCCGCAGGCCGCGCCCGGCGCGCGGCGGGCCAGCGCGCGCCAGTTGTCTGCGACCGCCGCGAGGTCGACGGTCATCCACGCGCGGTCGGTGCGCTCCGCGCTCAGTAGGGGGCGTCCCGCGCTTCGTTCAGGTTCTCGAACTTGGTCATCTCGGGGTGGAAGCGGAGCACGATCCTGCCGGTCGGGCCGTGCCTCTGCTTGGCGACGATGATTTCGGCGCGGCCCTCGGCCTTGCTGCGGCGCTCTTCCCATTGCTCCTGCCGTTCGAGGAACTTGGCCGCGTCTTCGTCGGCCCGCCGGCTCGGCTCCTGGCGTTCGAGATAGTATTCCTCGCGGTAGATGAACATCACAACATCGGCATCCTGCTCGATGGTGCCCGACTCGCGGAGGTCGGCGAGCTGCGGCCGCTTGTCCTCGCGGCTCTCCACCGCGCGCGAGAGCTGCGACAGCGCGAGCACCGGCACATCGAGCTCCTTGGCCAGCGTCTTGAGGCCGCGGGTGATCTCGGAGACCTCCTGCACCCGGCTCTCGTTGCGCGCGTTGCGGCTGCCGGAGACCAGCTGCAGATAGTCGACCACCAGGAGGGCGAGCCCGTGCTGGCGCTTGAGGCGGCGCGCGCGGGTGCGCAGCGCGGACGTGGTGAGCGCCGGCGTGTCGTCGATGAAGAAGGCGAGCCCCTCCAGCTTGCGGCTGGCGACCACCAGCCGTTCGAACTGGCTCTCGTTGACCTCGCCGCGGCGGATCTTGTCCGACGAGATCTTGGTCTGTTCGGCGACCAGCCGGTTGGCGAGCTGTTCGGCCGACATCTCCAGCGAGTAGAACCCCACGGCCGGCGGGGCCTTGCCTGCTTCTGCCGCGTCGCCCGCCGCCTCGGCGACGTGGAAGGCGATATTGGTGGCCAGCGCCGTCTTGCCCATCGACGGCCGGCCGGCGAGCACGATCAAATCGGATTTGTGCAGCCCCCCCAGCATCAGGTCGAGCTCGGTGAAGCCGCTGGGTGCGCCGACCGTCTTGCCGTCGCGCTTGAACGCGGCCTGGGCCATGTCCACCGCGTCGGCCACCGCCTCGGTGAGCGAGCGGAAGCCGCCCTCGTAGCTCCCCGTCGTCGCCAGGTCGTAGAGGTTCTGCTCCGCGCTCTCGATCTGGTCGACCGCGCTGACCTCCAGATCGCCGGCATAGGCGTCGTTGACGATGTCGGTTCCGAGCTCGATCAGCTCGCGCCGGAGAAACAGGTCGTGGATCAGGCGGCCGTAATCGGCGGCGTTGATCACCGTCGTCGCGTTGGCGGCGAGCCGCGCGACATAGGCCGCGCCGCCGATCGCGCGGTAGACCTCGTCGGACTCGAAGAAATGCCTGAGCGTGGTGGGGTCGGCGCGCTGGCCGCGCTCGATCAGCGTCTTGCAGGCGCGCCAGATCCTGCGGTGGAACTCCTCGCTGAAATGCTCCTCGGAAAGGAATTCCGAGACCCGCTCGAAGGCCCGGTTGTTGAGCAGCACCGCGCCGAGCAGCCCCATCTCGGCTTCGACATTCGACGGCGGGCTGCGCTGGCCTTCGCGATCGCTTTCGATGACTGGGACCGTCTCGGCCAAGCCTTGCCTCCCCCGGGCGAAACGGCGACGGTAACGGAGCCCGGGGCGAATCGGTACAGCCAGTGTCGCCGCGGCACTGTTGAACGCGGGGACAGACGTAATTCCGCCGCGCCAATCGTGAGGACAAACGGGCTAACTGCCGGGCCCGCAAGGCCGATCCGGGCGCCGCTTCGTGTGGACAAGTTCAGGCGGCGATTTCCGCCCGCCGCGCGTCGGCGGCCGACTGCGCGCGCTCCCAGTCGGTGATGTAGTCCCGGGTCAACGGCACCGCATCCTGGTTGCGGGCGATCTGCATCTGGAAGACCATCTGGTTCCAGTAGCGGAAGGCCATCTCGCAGCCTTTCAGATAGAACTCCCACATGCGGCAGAAGCGCTCGTCGTAGAGCTCGGCGATCCGGGCGCGGTTGCTCTGGAAGCGCTGGTGCCAGTGCGCCAGCGTCTTGGCGTAGTGCAGCCGCAGGATCTCGATATCGGTGACGTAGAGCTTCTCCCGTTCGAGGGCGGCCAGCACCTCCGACATCGCCGGGGTGTAGCCGCCGGGGAAGATGTACTTGCGGAGCCAGGCGCTGGTGGTGCCGGGCGGCTCCATGCGGCCGATCGAGTGCAGCAGGGCCACCCCGTCCTCGGGCAGCAGCTCCCGGAGTTTGGCGAAGAACTCGCGATAGTGCCGGGCGCCGACATGTTCGAACATGCCGACCGACACGATCCGGTCGTATTGACCCGTGCGATGACGGTAGTCCTCCAGCATGAACCGGACGCGCCCGGAAAGCCCCGCCTCGGCGGCGCGGCGCTCCGCCACCCGGTGCTGCTCTTCCGACAGCGTCACGCCGGTCACGTCCACCTCTTCGAGGCCGGCGAGGTAGAGGGCGAGACCGCCCCAGCCGGAGCCGATGTCGAGCACGCTCAGCCCTGGCCGAAGCCTGAGCTTGGCCGCGAGGTGGCGCTTCTTGTTCTCCTGCGCCTCTTCCAGGGTGTTGGCGTCATCGGTGAAGTAGGCGCAGGAATATTGGCGGTCCCGGTCGAGGAACAGGTCGTAGAGCGTATCGGACAGGTCGTAGTGATGGGCAACGTTGCGCCGCGCGCGGCCGATCGGGTTGTGCTGCTGCAGCCAGCGCGTCCGGCGGCTCAGCCATTGCGACAGGCGGAACGCCGGGTTGCCTTCCGCTGCGCGCGAATTCACGCAGCAATATTCGATGAAGTCGCCAAGAGTTCCTTCCTCGATGGTAAGAGTTCCGTCCATATACGCCTCGCCCACCCGAAGCCATGGGTTGGCGACCAGCTGGACGTGCAGCCGGCGGTCGTGCAGCCGGACCGCGCATTCGGGTCCCGGCGAGCCCTCGATCCGGTGCGTGCGCCCGTTCGCGTCGATCAGGGTCAGACGGCCGGTGGCCGCAATTTTTCCCAACGCCCAGTCGAGTAACATCGACACACCCCCTCCCGTAGTTGCGCCGACTCCAAGCCGCGATAGGCGAATTCCCAGCCTGAACCGAATTCTAGCCCCAGTTTTCTTCGACTCCAACGGCTTATGCGACGAATCGGGGCTGCGACCGACCGCTCCGGCCCGCGCGCCGTGGCGGATCGTTCGTGCGGAGTTTTCCCCAGCAGGTGAGACAGTTCGTCGCACCCAGCCGCCATGTTGCTGGCGCCGAATCCCTCGATACGCTAGGTTGGCGTGGAATCGGCGTCGCTGACGCCATCAGGTCCACTCGCTATGCGTGGTTTCGCCAGCTCATGTCGAACGGCGATCGCACCCGATCATCGAAGGAGATACGAAAATGAAGGCTTTCAAAACCTGCGCCGTGGTTGCGCTGCCCTTGATGTTCGTCGCAGGCTGCGAAGTGGTGACGGTGGAACAGTTCCGGGCTACCGACGCGACCGCGAAGCAGGCCGCCGCCGCCGCGGCTGCCGCGGGCGCCAAGGCCGATGC
>JAPPGP010000242.1 GCA_028821395.1 Defluviicoccus sp. | reverse complement strand
CGGCGCCGGCAATCCCGCGGGCGGCCAGCGCGAAGCGGAGATTGGCGCGCACCGAGCGGCGCAGCAGCACCGGGCGCTGGAACACCATCGCCTGGGCTTCGCGCGCCGCGCGCCCGGGCGGGCGCCCGCGCCACAGGATCGTTCCCGCGCTCGGGCGGATCAGCCCGTGCAGCAGGCGCAGCAGCAGGCTCTTGCCGGCGCCGTTGGCGCCCATCACCGCGACGCTGTCGCCTTCCCTTATGGCGAGATCGATGCCGTCGACCGGGCTGGCGCCGGCGGAATCGAAGCGGAGCCCGGTCGCGTTCAGCAGGGGCTCAGCCATAGGCCATGCGGACCGCCGACGCCCTCAGCGTCATCACCGCCCCGGTCACCGCGACCGCGATCGCAATCAGCACCGCGCCGAGCGCGAGCGCCAGCTCGAGATTGCCCTTCGATGTCTCGAGCGCGATGGCGGTGGTCATCACCCGCGTCGCGTGGTCGATATTGCCGCCGACGATCATCACCGCGCCGACCTCGGCCACGGCGCGGCCGAACCCGGCGAGCGCCACGGTGAGCAGGGCGTAGCGCGCGTCCCACAGCAGCGCGCGAAGGCGACCGAGCCGTCCGACCCCGAGCGAGGCGAACTGCTCGGCGTATTCGCGGTCGAGCTCCTCGACCGCCTGGCGGGTGAGCGCGGCGACGATGGGGGCCACCAGCACGGTCTGGGCCGCGATCATCGCCGCCGGGGTGTAGAGCAGGCCGAGCACCCCGAGCGGGCCCGATGCCGACAGCACCAGATAGACCAGCAGCCCGACGACGACCGGCGGCAGCCCCATCAGCGCGTTCAGCGCCACCGTCGCCGCCACCCGCCCGGGAAAGCGGAACGCACCCACCGCGGCGCCCAGCGGCAGGCCGATCAGGCAGGCCAAGGCGAGCGCGCTCAGGGTGACGCGCAGCGACAGCCCGATGATCTCGATCAGATCCGCATCCCAGGCGAGGATCAGCCCCGCCGCCTGCCCCACCGACCCCCAAAACCCGTCCATGGCTGCATTATGTACTGGAACCAAATTTTTTATAAGAAAAAACGTAAAAATGCATAGCCTGCCGCAATGCATGTCGCCGCGCCATCGGGCATAGATGCGGGCGGGCGTGGTGCGGCACCTTTGATTGTCCTTATCCAGCTAATGGGGGATAAATCGTTTCCTGTATCAATAGATATTTGTTTGATTGGACCGGAAACCGTTGCCGGGGTGGATGGCGGATTGTTCGAGACCGGCAGCCTCGGCCTCGGTGGCGCGGTCGCTCTTCCTGATCCTGGCTACGGTGAGCAGGGCCTTGGCGGTCCGGGCCGCCTCCGCGCGCCGCGCCCTAGTGCAGCCCCTCCGCATCGCCGTGGATGGCGAATTGCTCCAGCCCGGCGTCCTCGGCCTCGATGACGCGGAAGCTCTCCCTGACCCCCGCCTCGGTGAGCTCGCGGGAGACGGTGAGCAGGGTGTTGGGGGCGTGGTCGGCGCACAGCTCGGCCATCTGCGCCAGCTCCTCGCGCGCCGCCGGCAGCGCCGCCTCGACCGTGGGCGCGCCCCAGACCTCGACGAAGTGCTCGGCCAAACGGTTCGCCAGCGCCGCCAGCTCGTCCTCCTCGATGCGGGTGACCGCGACGAAGGTCACCCGGCCGAAGGTCTCCACCCCGAGCCAACCGTTGGCGAAGGCCTGGCGCGCCTTGCCGGCGAGGTCCGCATCGCTCCAGTTGGAGAACTCGAACCCGCCCGAGATGCACCACTCCCCGGTGCGCGCCGGCGCGTAGAAGATGCGCATGTCGCTCTCGTCGAAATGGATCGCGCGGGCGAGGTTCACCGTCACTTCTCCAGGAGCTCGCTCAGCGGCACCAGCGTCGTCGCCCCGCCCTGGCGCAGCAGCAGCCCGAAGCGCTCGTCGATGCCGACGAAGACACCATGCATCGCCCCACCGCCCCGGTCCAGCGCGATCTCCTCGCCCATGCCGTGCGCGAGCCCGCGCCACTCGGCGTGCAGCGGGCGAACCCCCTCCTCCGACCAGCGGTTGATCCACACCAGCGTGTGCCGCGCCCAGGACTCCAGCAGACGCGCCGGCGCGACCTCGACGCAGCCCTCCTCGAACAGCGAGGTGCGGTCGGGCTCGGCGCCGGGCGCGTCCGGGTCGTCGGGGATCAGCCGCACCTCCAGCCCGACCGCGAGCCAGTCCGGCACGGAATCGGGATCGGCGGTCGCGGCGGCCGCCCGGAACGAGCCGCAGGCAGCCCCGTTGACCAGGATGCCGCCCTGCCAGGTCAGGTGGACGGCGACCTCGGGCGGGGCCAGCGCGCCGAGCGCGTTCTGGAAGCCGACGCCGCAGGCCGGCAGCATCGCCATCGCGTCCTGGAGCGCGACCTCGGGGGCGAACACGATGGCGGCCGCCAGCCGGTCGACGGCGATGTTGTAGACGATCGTGCCGGCATCGCAGCCGAGCGCC
The DNA here is from genome assembly GCA_028821395.1 of Defluviicoccus sp. GTDB lineage: Bacteria > Pseudomonadota > Alphaproteobacteria > MPNO01 > MPNO01 > MPNO01. Next base: position 9,054 of record JAPPGP010000242.1, on the reverse strand, counting down.
GCCTCGGCGCAGGCCTTGGCGAAGGGGTCGGTGCCGCCCGCGACCTCGAGCCCGGCGAACAGCGGCGGGAAGCTCGGCCTGTCCGGGCCGGCGTTCACGCGTGCCCGTCTTCGATCAGCAGACGGGCGAGCGCGCGGAACGCCGCGGCCGAAGGCGAGGCCGGCCTGGAGACCACGATCGGCGCGCCGCCGTCGGCTGCCGTCCTGATGTCGATGTCGAGCGGGATCTCTGCCAGCAGCGGCACGCCGAGGCGCTCGGCCGCCTCGCGCACCCCGCCATGGCCGAACAGGTGCGCCTCGTGGCCGCAGTTCGCGCAGACATAGGTCGACATGTTCTCGATCATGCCGAGGATCGGGGTCTCCATCTTGCGGAACATGTCGACCCCCTTGCGGGCGTCGATCAGCGCCACGTCCTGCGGCGTCGACACCACGATGGCGCCGGTCACCTCGGCGTTCTGGGTCAGCGTCATCTGCACGTCGCCGGTGCCCGGCGGCAGATCGACCACCAGCACGTCGAGCGCGCCCCACTGCACCTGGCTCATCATCTGCTGCAGCGCGCCCATCAGCATCGGCCCGCGCCACACCACCGCCTCGTCCTCGCGGGTCATCAGCCCGATGGACATCATGGTGACGCCATGGTTGCGCATCGGCAGGATGGTCTTGCCGTCGGGCGAGGCGGGGCGGCCGGAGACGCCGAGCATGCGGGGCTGGGACGGGCCGTAGACGTCGGCATCCAGCATCCCGGCGCGCCTGCCCTCGGCGGCGAAGGCAGCGGCGAGGTTGGCGGCGACGGTGGACTTGCCGACCCCGCCCTTGCCGGACGCGATGGCGACGATGCGCTCGACGCCGGGGATCTTCTCCGGCCCCTGCGGCTCGCCGCGGCGCCCGATGTCGAGCTCGGGCGGCGCGGTCGCCTTGTGCGCGGTCATCACCGCCGAGACCTGCTCGACGCCGGCGAGCGCGCTCACCGCTTCCTCGGCCTCGGCCCTGGCCGGCTCCATGGTCTCGGCCCGCGACGGGTCGATCTCGAGGACGAAACGCACCGCGCCGCCATCCACCGTCAGCGCCCGGACCAGCCCGGCCGCCACCAGATCCTGGCCGCTGACCGGGTCGGTGACGCCTTTCAGCGCCGCGAGTACGTCATCGCGCGCGGTCATTCGCCCCTGCCGTCGATCCGGCCCTCGACGGTGTGCGCGAGGTCGAGCTCGTCGATCGTCAGCACCATGCGCACCGCGAAGCTCCGCCCGGCGGTGCGTTCCGCCCCGGCCTCGCGCATCGCGTCCTCGATCGCCTGCTGCGAGGTCACGCCGACCTGCTTGAGGAACTTGCGCATCGTCATGTTGAAGTCGTCGAAGCCTTCGCTCATCGCCGTCCTCCCGCCCAGCGATTGAATTCTAGCCGGGTTTCCCGCAGAGTCCGAGGGGGTTGCGGCGGGGATTCAGGAGAGGCGCCATGCCGGGCTGGTCGAGGACGGGGCTGATCGCGCTCTGCATGCTGTCGCTGGCGCACATGGCGGCGGCGGACGAGCGCCGCATCGTGCTCGCGAGCACCCCGGAGCTGCTGGAGAGCGGGGCGTTCAACTACCTGCTGCCCCGGTTCTCGCTCAAGACCCGCATCAGGGTGACCGCGGTGGAGCTGCTGGAAGGGGTGGAGGCCGACGTGCTGCTCGGCCCGGCGGCGGCGATCGGCGAGGGGCGCCCGGCGTTCCGCGCCGGCAAGGCGCTGCACCTGGTGCGCGCGGTGCCGGACGGCCCGGGCGAGGCGAAGCACGCCGGGCGCTTCGTCGACTGGCTCCTGTCCACGGTGGGCCAGCGGACGGTCGAAGCCTTCCGCGCCGACGGACGCCAGGTGTTCCTCGCGGCGGCCGGGGCCAGGGTCGAGAAGGTGCGCGCCCGACCCACCGGCGACCTCGCCCGCGGCGAGAAGCTCGCCTTCCTGCATTGCGGGCGCTGCCACGTGATCGGCCCGCGCAACCGGATGGGCGGGCTCGGCTCCACCCCCTCGTTCCGCGTGCTCAAGACGCTGAACGACTGGGAGGTCCGCTTTCGCGGCTTCTACATGCTCAACCCGCACCCGTCGTTCACCCAGATCCCCGACGTCACCGACCCGTTCGACGAAGCCCGCCCGCCGCCGATCGTCCCGCTGGAGCTCACGCTGGAGGATTTGGACGCGATCCTCGCCTATGTCGCGACCATCGAGCCCGCCGAGCTCAGGGGTGCGCTGAAGCGGTAGGGCGTCCTTCGATACGCCCCGGATCGAGTCCGGGGCTGCTCCGGACGAGGGTCCGGGGCGGGCGCGGCCCAACGAAACACCCTCATCCCGAGTAGCGGGCGCCAGGCTAACTGGTGCGAGTGCAGCCGGTGAGTGTCCGGCGGGAAGGGGAAGGTTGCAGGAGGCAGGAGAGGCCGCTATCGCATCCTGCGAAGGAAGAGAGCTCCAGCCGGATCGTCCCCGCCCGCGGGACCGGCCGCGATGTACAACACGGAAGCTCCTGCGCTACCTTGCGTCCTCGGAGGTTGCCGCCTCCGTCTGCCGGTGGCGCCATGCGCCCGCCAACCGCGCCGGCGGGCCGGCGGCGCGGCCCCGACACGGGATCGATCGCTGTTCAGGAGCAAACAACCATGGCGACCATTGACGACGTCTCGATCGTCGATTCGAACGCTGTCGAGCCCAGGACGGTCGAATCCGGGCTCGAGAGGACCATCTGCGGCCAGAGTCTGTGCGGCTCGAAGACGCTGACCGTCTACCGGCGAACGGTGTCCGAAGGTCGCCGGTTCGAGCCCCGGGCGGACGACGACTATCACCTGGTCTACGTCATGGCGACGCCGAAGGACGGCGTCATCGGCTTCGACGGCGAGCGGCACGCGGCCGAGGAGGGCGCCGGCGTGCTGCTCGCCCCGGGCGAAACGGCGCGGTTCGAGGCCTCCGGGTCGGACATGGAGCTGCTGCACATGGTGACGCCCAGGCCTCCTTCCGCGGTCGAAGGGGGGTTGTCCGGGGGGCCTGGATATTTCTTCAACCGGCGGACGCTTCGCGCGCTCAGCGACGCGAGCGGCGGCCGCGTTCGGCGCTTCTGCGCGGAGTCCACCGTCAGGCTTCCCGACGGCAGCAGGCTCACGCCCACCAACGCGATACAGGCCGGCGAGATGCACTACCGCGAGGGCGGCTCGTCGCCCTATCACCAGCATGTGGGCACCAACGCCAACCCCGACGGCGCCGCCCATTGCTACATGACCTTCAAGGGCCGCGGCGTGGTCGAGGTCGGGGACACCTCCCAGGAGCTCGATCCCGGCACCCTTGTCTATTTTCCCCCGGGCGTGCCGCATCGGCTTCGCGCCCACGGCGGCCCGCTCGACTATTTCGAGATCCAGGCCTGGCGGAGTTTTAGGACCAACGTGCTCAGCGAGGAGAAGCTCGGGCTAAAGTGGTACTACGAACCCGAGACGCCGGGCGCCGCGCCGGTGGAGTGGGACCAGAGCTGACGACACGGCCTCCCAGCGTTTCCTCGGGGGGCAGGTCGACGGCCCCGACCCGCCGCCTCGCGGACGGAGAGGCGGCGTGGGTGCGGCGGAAGGAGTCCGGCCATGACGTGTGTGTGGGCGGCTGCGCTCGATACGACGATGAGGTGGACGGCTTCCGGCCATTCCTCGCCCGTCCGCAACACGCTCGCGGCCGCTATTTCCTTTTCGGCGGCGGCGGGGGCGGTCTTACCGCCGTCCCGGGTTTGCGCGTAACGCCGCCCAGCGCGGTCCTCGTGCCCGGATCCTGCCTCGACGGCGGCGGCGTGGGTTCCTTGGCCATGATTCTCTCCTTATTTCCTGGGCGCCAACGCGTTGTTCTAGCGATACCGCTCTTTCAGGAACTCGACCATTTCGACGGTCCCGGCGGGTATGAGCACGATGGAGACCCCCTCGATGGGCTGGCTCTTGCCGTCGTCGCACAGCCACTCTCCCTCCGCGATCCGGAAAGGCCCTTCTTCTGCACGGTTGGGCCATTCCTCCGGCCGTCCCAGGAGTCGCCGCTCCCCATCCAGGTGCAACACCACATATGAGACTTGGTGCCTCGCAAGGGCGGAATACCACTCCGACGGGAACGATGTCTCCTTGGTGATGCCCATGCGACGAAGAATTCCGTGCAAGGAATCGGTATTGGAGACATACGACGCGACCAAACCAGGGGCGATCGCGACCGCGATGGACGACGCTGGGTCCCACGTCCCGACCGCCTCGCCGCCCGCTCGCGTGCCACCATTCCCGCCGGAGCGGCGCGATGGCGCTCGGTTCTGCCCTTCCCCCGCGCTCCCGGGTGATGCACAAAGGGGGGAGGGAGGCGGCATGATCATACGCGCGTTCCTGGCGGCCCTCGCCGGGCTGGCGCTGCTGGCCGGGGCCGAGGCCCGCACCATCGTCGACTCCGCTGGCCGCGCGGTCGCGCTGCCCGACCGGGTCGACCGCGTGTTCGCCTCCGGCCCGCCGGCCTCGATCGTGATCTATGCGCTGAAGCCCGAGGCGCTGCTCGGCTGGCCACGGGCGCTCCGAGGCTACGAAAAACCCTATATCGCGCCCGCCTATCGCGAGCTCCCGGAGACCGGGCGGCTCACCGGGCGCGGCGGCGAGGCCAATCTGGAGCGGGTGCTGGCGCTGAGGCCCGACTTGATCGTCGATTTCGGCTCGGTGCGCGGCACCTATATCGACCTCGCGAACCGGGTGCAGGCGCAGACCGGCATCCCCTACATCCTGGTCAACGGCCGCTTCGCCGAGACCGCGCGCTCGCTCCGCCTGCTGGGCCGCGCGCTCGGGGTGGAGGCGCGCGCCGAGGCGCTGGCGCGCGACGTGGAAGCCACCTTCGCCGCGCTCGACGCGGCGCTCGGCGCGGTGCCGCCGGAGGCGCGCCCCCGGGTCTATCTCGCGCGCGGCCCGGACGGGCTGGAGACCGGGCTCAGGGGCTCGATCAACACCGAGATCATCGAGCGCGCCGGCGGGCGCAACGTGGCCGACGTGCCCGGCCGCCGCGGGCTGGTGCAGGCCTCGCCCGAGCAGGTGATCGTCGCCGACCCCGACACCATCGTCACCTGGGACCGCATCTTCTACGCAAGGGTGTGGCGCGATCCGCTGTGGCGCGGGATCGCCGCGGTGCGCAGGGGCCGGGTCTATCTCTCGCCCACCGCGCCGTTCGGCTGGATCGACCGGCCGCCCTCGGTCAACCGGCTGATGGGGCTCAAATGGCTCGCCGGGCTGTTCTACCCGGAGCGCTGGCGGGGCGACCTGCGGCGCGACGCCGCCTCGTTCTACCGCCTCTGGTACCATGTCGAGCTCGGCGAGCCCGAGCTTGCCCGGCTGCTCGAATGGGCGCGGGCGCGCGCGCCCTGACCGCGCGAAGCGGCGCGGCGGCGGCGCTCTGGCTGACCGTCGCGCTCGCCGCGGGCGCCTTCGCGGCGCTGCTGGTCGGGCCCTACCCGCTGGCCATCGGCGAGGCGCTCCCCATCCTTTCGGGCGGCGGCGGGGACGGGCAGGCGGAGACCGTGCTGCTCTCGATCCGCCTCCCCCGCGTGGCCGCCTCGCTGCTGGTCGGCGCCGCGCTCGCCGCCGCCGGCGCCTGCTACCAGACGCTGTTCCGCAACCCGCTGGTCTCGCCCGACATTCTGGGCGTCTCGGCCGGCGCCGGGCTGGGCGCGGTGCTCGGCATCTTCCTGTCGCTGCCGGTGCTGGCGATCCAGGCGCTGGGGTTCGCGGGCGGGCTCGCCGCGGTGGCGCTGGTGGGCTTCGTCGCCGCCGCGGTACGCAGCGGCGACCGCACGCTGATCCTGGTGCTGGCGGGCGTCGTGGTGGGCGCGCTCGCCGGTGCCGCGACCTCGCTCCTGAAGGTGCTGGCCGATCCCTACGACCAGCTGCCGGCGATCACCTTCTGGCTGCTCGGCAGCCTCGCCGGGGTGAAGACCGAGGACATCCTGCCCGCCGCGCCGGTGGTGCTGGCCGGGCTGGTGCCCATGGTGGCGCTGCGCTGGCGGATCAACGTGCTCGCGCTCGGCGACGAGGAGGCGCGCGCGCTCGGCGTCGAGGCCGGGCGGCTGCGGCTCGCGGTGATCGTCTGCGCGACGCTGATCACCGCGAGCGTCGTCGCCGTCGCCGGGGTGGTCGGCTGGGTCGGGCTGGTGATCCCGCATATCGCCAGGATGATCGTGGGTCCGGGCTTCGGGCAATTGCTGCCCGCCGCCGCCCTGCTGGGGGCGGGCTACATGCTGGCCGTCGATACGCTCGCGCGCACGATCTCCGCCGTCGAGGTGCCGCTCGGCATACTCACCGCGGTGGTCGGCGCGCCGTTCTTCCTCTGGCTGCTGGCGCGGGGGCGCCGCACATGGGCGTGAGCGTCGAGACAAGCGATCTCGCCATCGGCTATCCCGGCCATGCGGTGGGCTCGGGCATCGCGCTAGCCGCCGGGCCGGGCGACATATTGTGCCTGCTGGGCCCCAACGGGTCGGGCAAGACGACGCTGTTCAAGACCCTGCTCGGGCTGATCCCGGCGCAGGGCGGCGAGGTGAGGCTGGCGGGAAGCAGGCTGGAGAGCCTGGCGCGGCGCGAGATCGCGACCCGCGCCGCCTACGTGCCGCAGGCCCATGCCGCGCCCTTCGCCTACGCGGCGCTGGAGGTCGTGCTGATGGGGAGGACCGCCCGGCTCGGCCCGTTCTCCCAGCCCGGCGAGGCGGACCGCGCGGCGGCGCGGGGCGCGCTCGCCCGGCTGCGCATCGAGGACCTCGCCGAGGCCGACTACACCAGGCTCTCGGGCGGGCAGCGCCAGCTCGTGCTGATCGCCCGCGCGCTCGCCCAGGAGACCCCCATGCTGGTGATGGACGAGCCCACCGCCAGCCTCGATTTCGGCAACCAGGCGCTGGTGCTGGGCGAGATCGCGGGGCTTGCCGCCGACGGGCTCACGGTGATCCTGTCGACCCACGACCCGGACCACGCGTTCGCCGTCGGCACCGCCGTCGCGCTGCTGCACGAGGGCAGGGTGCGGGCGACCGGGGCGCCCAGGGACGCGCTGACGCAAGCGGCACTGAGCGCGGTCTACGGCGTCGACGTGCGCGTCGAGGACCTCGCCGACGGCAGCACCGTCTGCGTCCCCTCGCTCGGCAAGCGGGGCGATCGCGGCTGAACGCCCGCGACGCCCGGTAGCGATGCGGCAGGGGATTTACAATTTCCGCGCGCTGCGTATACCATCGGAGAATGGCAGAAACCGTTTCCGTCCCGATATTCGACACCCAGCTCGCCGTCGAGGAGCTCGTTGCGGCGGGGATGCCGCCGGGTCAGGCCGGCGCCGTCGTGCGGATGCAGGCGCAATGGGTCGACCGCAGCTTCGCCACCGGAGAAGACGTCGAGCGGCTGCGGACCGAAGTGAACGGGCTGCGGACCGAAGTGAACGGGCTGCGGACGGACATGGACCGGCTGCGCGGTGATTTGGAAGCGAAGATCGAGACCCAGGGCGTGGAGATCGGCAAGGACATGGCGCGGCTGCGCGAGGACGTGGGGTCGCTGCGCGGGGATCTGGAAGCGAAGATCGAGACCCAGGGCGTGAGGATCGCCAAGGACATGGCCGCGCTGCGCGGGGATCTGGAATTGAAGATCGAGGCCCGGAGCAACGCCCTCGAAAGGCAGATCGCCGCGCTGCGCGGCACGCTCGAAGCCAGGATCCTCGCGTCGGAGACCAACACCATCAAATGGGTCACCGGGACGCAGGTCGGGACCTCGGCCATCTTTCTGGCGGCGTTGCTCGCGGCCCTGAAGCTGTGACGCGTCAGGGCGACAGCCAGCGCACCGCGCCGGTGTCCTCCAGCCTGTAGCCGCCCATCGCCTCGGCCTTCTGCCGGATCGTCACGCCGGCGGCGAAGTCGAGCAGGACGCGCACCGGCTCGGTGAAATAGGCGCGGCGGTCGACCAGCAGGTCGAAGCGCTCCTCGATCAGCGGCAGGAAGGGCAGCTTGTACTGCCGCGCCATCGCCTCGATGCCGACCGCCGCGTCGGCCTCGCCCGCCGCCACCGCCGCCGCCGCCTCGCTCTCGGTCCAGGCGAACCCGCCGGCCGGGACCAGGTCGTCCGGCGACATCTCCGAGTGCCGGAGAAATTCCTCGAACAGCTGCGCGGCCGCCGATTCGGGCTGGCGGAACGCCACCCGCGCACCCCGCAGATCGGCGATCTTGCTGACGCGCCTGCCGGCCTCGCCGGACAGGACGAGCCCGCGCCGACGAGCCGCCCAGGCGAGCAGCACGCAGCCGGTCAGCCGCCAGTCCTCGACCGTCTCGACGTTCCAGCCCTCCTGCTCGTGGACGTGGATGCCGGCCACCGCCGCCTGGCGGTCGGCGAAGCGCCTGAGCCCGTCGCCGCTGCCGTTGAGAATCATCGCCAGACCCGAGCCCGATTCGCGCACCGCCCATTCCAGCAGCGGGTCGTGCGAGCCGGCCAGCACCAGCGGCCGGTCGGCGAGCGCGCTGGCGCCGATCCCGGCCCAGTCCATCACCTCGGCCCTGGGGAACAGGAGCTTGCCGGTGATGCGGCGGTGCGGGATCTCGCCCGCCGCCGCGAGGTCGTAGACCTTGCGCTCCTTGACCCGAAGCAGCGCCGCCACCTCGCGGGTGGTCATGTGTAGCGGCGGTTGTTCTGTCGGGTGGCGCGCCATGGCGGGGCCATCCTGCCAAACCGCCGCGCGATGCGCGAGGGGGGTTTCCCGCCTTGGCGCGGGTTCCGCTCCGTGCCATCTTTCCCGTCATGAACCGACGGCAATTCCTCGCGGCCTCGGCCGCCTGCGCGCTCGCTCCGGCCACCGGCAGGGCGGCGCCGATGCGGCTCAGGGCCGGGCCGGCCAGCGTGCGGCTGGTGCCCTATGTCGAGGGGCCGACGGCGATGTTCGGCTTCAACGGCCGGACGCCGGGGCCGGAGATCCGCGTCCGCGCCGGCGGGCGGGTCTCGGTCGCCTTCGAGAACCGGATCGGGCGGGCGAGCGCGATCCACTGGCACGGCATCCACATCGACAACGCGATGGACGGGGTGCCCGGGCTCACCCAGGA